>LFTK01000119.1 GCA_001513385.1 Clostridiales bacterium DTU064 | reverse complement strand
GACGGAACTCTTGTCACCAGTACCGGAAATACTGCGGACAAGCTCCTTCACCTCGTTAAGCGACGCGCCGCGCCCCTCGAGCAGACGGGCACCGGCACTTTCCGGCTCGGATAAAAGCCCGATCAGTACATGCTCGGAGCCGATATATGTGTGACCCATCTCACGTGCGGCGTAAAGAGCACGATTCATCGCATTTTGCGCTTTTTGAGTGAATCTGCTTATCATAATTTAAACACCATCCCTTTTGTGTATTGATATTATGTGGGATTGTAAGAAATTTTATTATTAATAGTAATGTTGTTTTATCTCACACAACAGCAAGACGACGTTTTATTGCGTCAGCGCGGCGTAAATCGCGCTCGGCTGGCGACATCGGTGTGCCACCGGAGAGCAGTGTGAGCACAGCAGGCTGTGATTCTATAAAGAGTGTGTCAAGAGTCTCGTATGAAAGTGAACTCGGTATGCCCGTGCCGCCCGGCTGTCCGTTCATTTTGCGCGCATTGTCAAGAGCAATGCCAAGACGGACATCACACCATAACTTCATGAACTCGGAAAATGAAAGCATCCGCGCATAGGTGAGAGTGCCATAAGCACGTGCCGACGCGTCGGCAACGGAATTCCAAACGTCATCCTTCGTCATCGCGTCACGAAGTTTTCTCTCCTGGTCAACAATTGACGCGACAATGTTTTTCAGCTTCTCAATAGATTCCTCCTCGCTCACACCAAGCGTCACCTGATTGGAAATCTGATAAAGGCATCCGGTTGAACCCGAACCTTCACCGTAAGATCCACGGACGGTCAGCCCGATTTTTGAAAGTTGGCGGGCGATGGAGGAGAACTTGCCGAACTTCGTGATAGCGGGCAGGAACATCATTACTGATGCACGCATTCCCGTTCCGAGATTTGTCGGGCAGTGCGTCAGATAGCCGAGCTTTTCATTAAAAGCAAGATTTAATGATGAGTCAAGCAGTGATTCTGCTTCAATTGCACCGGCATAAGCTTCGTCAAGCGAAAATCCGGGAGTTATACACTGTATGCGTAAATGGTCCTCCTCGCAGGTCATGATGTAGACATTTTTCTTGTCATTTTTAAATAGCGTGTGAGGACCTTTTTCTCCTGCAAATTCCGGACTTACAATGTGTTCTTCTACGTATGCTGTGGCGCCTATCATATCAAGTCCGGTAAAGTCGACAGCTTCGTAACCGCTTGGGGTAAGTATAGCACCGATTTTACCGATAAGCTCGCGCGCCCGGTCGTCAGTTAAATGACGACCGAACGGGTAGCCTTCAACATTTCTTGCAAGTCTTACGCGTGATGAAAGGACAACATCATTATCAACACTTTTTTTACCATACCATGCCATAATTTTTCACCTCAAGCTTCAGCCGTTAGATTGCGTATTTCATCACGAAGAGCAGCGGCGCGTTCGAACTCTTCATTTTTAATAGCTTCTTTCAAACGACGCCGTAAGTCCTCAAGCCTGTTTTCTTTTTCACATTTATTCTTGAAGCGGAGAGGGAAGCGCCCCTTGTGGTGCACACTGCCATGAATCCGCGTGATGCTCGGACGCAGCTCGTCTGCAAACGAGCGGTAACATTCGGCGCACCCGACTTTGCCTTCCTCTGAAATTTCGCGGATAGTTAATCCGCAAAGCGGGCAGCGTTTTTCCTTGACCGTGCGTTTGGCACCGGAGAGAGCAGGTGCTGACGGTATACCGAACATGCTCTCGAAAAGCCCGGACAAAAGCGACTCTCCTTCCTCAAATGGTGATGTAAAATTCAGGTTTATTTCTCCCGCTGCTTCAAGCTCGCGGGCGCAGTCACTGCAGAGAGAGTATGATTTTTTATATCCGTTTATGTTTTCATTGTAAAAGACAACAGCTTCGTTTTTTCCACATCTATTGCATAACATAGCATTATTCCTCCCATGCGAGTATTTTAGTTAATAAGATCAAGTATTATATGTCGTAAGATGTCTGCGCGAATAGCGCCTCTTTGACTTGGCGGCGCCTTAGCAAGTGATCCGCTCGAGATTGCTCGTGATATTATTTTAGACTCCCTTTCGGTGATAATGTTTGCTCCTAAGAGATTTAACAGATAAGCATTTGCCTCATCTTCCTCGATTGAATCACCGATAGCACAGAAGAAATGCATCAGATAATCGTTTTTATGCATTTGCTTCCGTACAATCCGTATATACCCGCCGCCCCCTCGCCTGCTTTCAATAATATAGCCTCGCTCAGGTGTGAATCGCGATGTAATAACGTAATTTATCTGGCTCGGGACACATCCGACCTTGAGGGCAAGGTCATTTCGCCTTACCTCGGCGCATCCGTCCCCGGCGTCAAGCATTTCTTCAATTATTTGTGCAATGTAATCAGATATAAGCATATGCTGCCAGTCGCCTCCGTTCTTTTATATGTAATCGTTACCTCATGTGTTTGTTGCTATACGGTTTATACAGTGTAAAAGTCGAATTCATAATCAAGTTTGACCTTGACTATCTTTGACCAATTAGAATTTAGCACAAAGGTCAGAGAAAGTCAATACCCTTTTTCAAAAAAATAAAAAATTTTTCTAATTAAAATAGCTGTATATTCTTTTCGTGGAAAAATATAAAGCAAGAAAACAACAAAAAAATCCCCGGCACACAGTACCGGGGATAAATAGTTATAAACTGTACTATTTTTCGACTTAGATTAAAGTGTCTCTGGTGTCTGAGGTGTCATGCCGCATATAATATCGAGGTTTCCGTTGCGGCAGCGAATCTCATCAATCATATCCTTTTCCTGAGCTTCGTCTATCAGCTCAATATGATAATAAAGCTGATAAAGACTGCCCATGTTCGTCGTTCTCACACGGAGAAGCTCATGACTTTTTGTATATTTCTCGAAAATATCATCGAATATAGACGTATAATTGAGGCTTTCCGGAATCGTGATCTTCAACTCTTTGCCATGAGTACGCTCGACTCCAAAACCGACTACATTGAGTAAGATATAAACGCCAAGTATGATTATTGTGTAAAGAGCAGCAAGCCATATGTATCCCATTCCTGTAATGAGACCAATGGACATTGAGAAGAAGATGATTAAAATTTCGGATGCTGTTCCCGGGTTTGAACGGTAACGTACAAGACTGAACGCGCCCGCTACAGCAACACCGGCGCCAACGTTGCCATTGACCATCATAATAACTATCTGAGTGATTGTGGGAAGAAGAGCGAGGGTAAGCGCCATGCTCTTATTCTTATTATTTTTTATCATCACGGCGAATGCGGAGATTATACCAAGTATTAGTGATGTAAGAGTGCAGAGAATAAAG
>LFTK01000075.1 GCA_001513385.1 Clostridiales bacterium DTU064 | reverse complement strand
CGAGAGCATGTGTTTTCCTCTTTTTTGACATAATCCTGCTCCTTTTATGTAACCAAGACGTAAGACAACGTCAAGGCGGGATATCGCATTTGCATTTGATTTATATGCACTGGTGTTAAAACACAGGTGTCGTCATTTTTACTGCTTACTTAGATGAGCTTCATCTGACCCAAAACTCCGTCTGCATCTGATAAAGCTACACCCGTAGCCGGCAGCTTATTCTTCCTGTAACGCGACGGGTTCTCACAAACCGCGTCAAACGGTGCAGCAATGGCTGATATAATGCGCTGTCCTGATTTAAGGTTGAAAAGCTGAACGCCAACTGATGTTCGTGTTTCCTTCACCGGTACTTGTGACGAAGATATGATAATCGCTTTTCCGACGCTGTTGATTATCATAACGTCAAACGGCTCGCCGCGCTCAAGAAACGCGGCAACAGGCCGGGAGGATGCGCTGTAAGCGTTTGTCAGCTTACGGCGATTTGATTTTGTCTCGTAAGCTGAGAGCGGAACGCGAACGCCTTTGCCGTTTTCATAAATGAATAAAAGATAGAAGTCGCTTCTATACTCACGAACGACACACATATAAAGCGTGCCTTCGTCCTCGTCAAAATTAAGCTTCGCCGGGATGTAATCACCGAGCGCTGATGCCTTTGTGTCCTCAAAATCGGAGAGTTTTGCCTTGTAAACCTGCGTTTTATTTGAAAACACAAGGATTTCATCGCGGTTTTCCGCGTCTTCCTGACAAATTATAACGTCGCCATCCTTGAGCTTTTGCTCATCGTTGCCGCGCAGCGACAAAAGCGTTATTTTCTTGAAATATCCGTCACGTGTCAGAAGGATTCTGACGTTATAATTGTCAATCAGCGCTTCTTCCGGGATAGGTTCAATTTCCGACGCGCCAATCAGCTCTGTCTGACGCGGTTTACCGTACTTGCGTTTTATTTCGGTAAGCTGTTTTATTATTTCGCCCTTCAGCTTGATATCGTCGTTTATTATGTCTTTTAGCCGCGCGATTTCCTCCTGCAGGCTTTCAATCTCGCGTATGCGATTGATTACGTATTCCCTGTTAAGATTGCGCAGCTTTATTTCAGCTATATATTCGGCTTGTATTTCGTCAATACCGAAGCCCTCCATGAGGTTCGGCACGACCATACTTTCTTCTTCGGTTTCGCGAATTATGCGAATCGCGCGGTCAATATCAAGAAGTATCTTGCCAAGGCCGCGCAAAAGGTGAAGCTTTTCTTCCATACGATTTAAATCGTATGTCAGTTCGCGACGATAGCAATTGCAGCGGAAACGTATCCACTCAAGAAGTATGTCGGCAACACCAAGCGTCTTTGGCTCGCCGTCAATAAGTAAGTTAAAATTGCACTTAAATGTATCCTCAAGCGGTGTTAAGCGATATAACTTTTCCATCAAAGTCGGCACATCGGTGCCGCGGCGGACATCAATTGCGAGTTTAAACCCGGACAGGTCAATTTCGTCGCGGAAATCAGTAACTTCTTTTAGCTTACCTTCCTTGATAAGATCAGTAAGCTTTTTCTGTATCATCTCAATCGTCGTTGTATACGGTATCTCGATGATCTCTATCGTTCTCTTTTTGCTGTCGTAAACATATTTAGCGCGCAAACGCAAATTGCCTTGCCCTGTGCGGTAAATCTCCGCCATTTCTTCTCTATCGTAAATGAGCTGGGCACCGCCGGGAAAATCAGGACCTTTTATTATGTCAAGCAGTTTATCAATAGAAGTGTTTGGATTTTTAAGCAGCGCTATTGTGCCATCGCAAAGCTCGGCGAGATTAAATGAACATATATTTGACGCCATGCCGACTGCTATTCCCATATTCGGGTTAGCAAGAATATTCGGGAATGTCGTCGGCAGAAGCACCGGCTCCTTCATCGTGCCATCGTAGTTATCAACCATGTCGACGGCGTTTTTATCGATACCACGGAATATTTCGGCGCATATAGGCTCAAGCTTCGCTTCTGTGTAGCGCGGTGCCGCATACTTCATGTCACTGCTGTAATGCTTGCCGAAACTACCCTTTGAATCGATAAACGGATGAAGAAGAGCGCCATTAGCTCGCGTCAGGCGAACCATCGTTTCATATATCGCGGCATCGCCGTGCGGGTTCAGGCGCATTGTCTGGCCAACAATATTAGCGCTTTTTGTACGCGGCCCGGTCATAAGCCCGGCGCGGTACATCGTGTAAAGGAGCTTCCTGTGTGCCGGCTTGAATCCGTCAATCTCCGGAATTGCGCGCGAAACTATAACCGTCATAACATACGGCATATAATTCGTTTCAATCGTTTCAGTTAT
>LFTK01000051.1 GCA_001513385.1 Clostridiales bacterium DTU064 | reverse complement strand
GCCGCCGTAATAATATCGGGCGGCCCGTTATCCGGCCGAGCTGTGACGGAAGACGATGTAATTACCCCTGAAACGCGAGCAATTATTGTGCTTTCGGACGATGTTGCCTTCACAGGACGCGATGCGGGCAATGATTTAGGCGTTTGTATACGCTGCGGGCGCTGTGTTTCAGCATGTCCGATGCGTCTTGCGCCGAATTATATCGCAGCATATTCGCGGATGGAGAAATATACCGCGACGGTGCCATATGGCTTAAAACGCTGCATTGAATGCGGCTGCTGCGCATATGTGTGCCCCGGGTGCGTACCGATTGTAGGGCTTGTACGCCGTGCAAAGGAAGCGCTGTCCGTGGACGCAGGTGAGAAGCAGGAGGAAGTACACTGATGGATAATATAAACAATAGTAACACTACTGCAACTCAGGCTGAGGGAACTTCCTCTATCAGTTTAACTGATAAAAAAAGTATAAAACTATCGTCACCTTTCATACATCATCCGGATACCGTCCGCTCTATCATGGCGGATGTATTAATAGCTACAGCGCCGTCCGTCGTATGGGGCATTTACGCCTTCGGCGCGCGCGCCGCCGTGATAATCATATTATCTATTTTATTTTCGATAGCCTTTGAAGCAGGGTACGAGCTTCTCTTTCACCGCCGCATCACTGTTTCAGACTGCTCAGCCGCCGTCACAGGCCTTCTTTTTTCA
>LFTK01000022.1 GCA_001513385.1 Clostridiales bacterium DTU064 | reverse complement strand
GTTACACGAATGCCGCCTGACGACTCATCTTTAAAGTACATATAATATAAGCCATCATGGTAAATAATATCGGCGTCAATCGCAGATTTGCCGCCTTTGGGCGCATATAAAAGCGCGGGCTGCGTCGTAAATGACTTCATGTCTTTCGAGTAAGCATAGTAAAGTACGGTAGCACCGCCTGTTGCATTTGAATGAAGCGCGAAATAAATCATGTATTCGCCGCGTTCTTCATTCCATATTGCTTGCGGCGCCCATACGCGGTCGGCACCGCGTGTTGTTTTACTTGTATCAGCAACTTGTATTACCGTTTCATCTTCCCATGTTATAAGGTCGGCCGAACGCCAGCTTATAAGGCTGCGGTTGCTGTTCCAGCCGAGTGAAGATTTCATGTCGGTAGCTATCATGTAATAATAGCCATCCTGACCACGGAAAATATACGGGTCGCGCACGCATTTTGTACCACTATTCGACGTAAGTACGGGTTTGCCGCCGTTTAACGCTGTGAAGTCGTAACCGTTTTCGCTTACAGCATAATAAACGCGCTCCTGCGACGGGTCATTTCCTGTGAAGTAAACGAATAAATATCCATAATAATCGGGTTCTTCTTCAACTTTTTCGGTTTCAGATTCAGTTTCTGTTTCGCTTTGTGCTGAAGACTCCGTATCTGTCGTTGACCCATTATCAGAGCCGTTATCAGAACAGCCGGCTATAAAAGACATGGCGGAGAACACAAATACGGCAGATAACAGCAAAAGCAAGACTTGTGTCAATTTCGATTTTTTTACATGTGACTTTGTATAAAAATAATCTTGTTTTTTCATTTTTAATTCTGAACCTTTCTTATCTTATTTGATTTGTTAATAAACCGAAAAATAGTATTGAAGCAACCGACCGATTTCTTTGCAAAAGAAAACGACAATATAGAATATATATACAGCGCAAGCTGCATATACACGCAGCATATATTAGTATATATTATTTATTTATTTTCTTCAATATCTGCATAGGCAAAATAATGTTTTATATCCATATGAGTTTTTATTAATATTTTCATGATTTTGTTGCTAATATATTATAAATCGTTCATTGTTAACAAATAGTTAAATGTTTTAACCTAATAATTTTATATAATAAAATAAACTTGCCTATAAGATAGTTAAAATACACGAAGGATTATATGATATGTTGTTCATAAATATCCGGGAACGCATAAACTCACCTAAGAGCAATAAATCTATTAAGAGAACCCCAATGCAGCACAGCACGGCAAAAGCATTTTATTTGCTAATTTCGCTTTTGCTTTCTTTTACTGTGCTGCTTTCACTTTCATCTTGTGATAATAAAAACGGCAGTGGTGACACTGATGGCACCATATCAACGGGAGATGCTTCAACAACAAAAGATGAATCAGATAAAGGCGCGAATGGTGACTCAACTGGTGGCGGTACAACATCAGGGGATACATCATCCGGTGGAACATCCAGTGGTACGACGGGTGGAGATACAACAAAAAATAATAACGGAAACAATGATCCGGTTCCTCCGGGCGCAATAGAGATTTCAACACCGGAGCAGCTCGCTAAAATCGGGAAGGATAAGAATTACCCGCTTGACGGCGATTATGTACTGACTGCAAACATCGACCTTTCAAGTTATAACAACTGGACTCCAATAGGCGGCGCTGAAAACGAATCGGGTGTTGTATCGGGAAAGGTATTCAGCGGTGCTTTTGACGGCAGAGGACATATTATATCAGGACTTAATATCAATACAAAAAGCACAAGAAACTCACATTACGGCCTTTTCGGATCATTAGGCAGCAGGAAAAAGAACGACCCGTGTGTTATTAAAAATCTAATATTGACAAATGTAAATATAAACGTTACAGCGGGCGCTTATGCATGTGTTGGTGCTTTAGCCGGTCAGGCAAGCGGTTATGTAGAAATTGATAATATAAGCCTTATGGCCGGCTCAATAAACGCTGTTGTCAGTGAAGGCGGTGAAATTCTCGGTGCTGGTGGACTTATAGGGCAGTGCAGAACTGACACATCAAAAGGCGTTGACAACAGGGGTATATACATAACGAATATTTTTAATAACATCACCGTATATGTCAGCAACTCAGGCAGGACCAGCAAATGGTGCAGCGGTATAATCGGGCGTATCCGCGCATCAAACATAGCTGAACTTTCGGATATAATCAATATTGCGCGTGTTACATATGAAACGCAAAGAGGATATGCGATAACATCAGGTGACTCGAAGGCAAACAGCTTTAAACGTATTTACTACCTCACAGGTACCGGTGAAGCATATCAGAATATGGGCAACGCTCTTACAAACGACAAAATGTCCGCAGGTGACGTAAAGCTTAGCGACAAGTGGAGCGTTGAAAAAGGCTCGTATCCGTTACCCTCGGCTGTTATTGATAATAAAGAATTTAATATTCTTGATTTGATTATCATTAATTACGCAAACGGTGAGAGCGCGGAGGGTGTTAAATCAAACTTTAAGGTTCCGACAAAGGTTGCGGGTAAAACCGTAACATGGAAGAGCAGCGATACCTCAAAAATAAAGATAAACGGTGAAAATGTTACCGTATATCAGCCTGATGTAGGTTTTGCTGAAGTCACACTGACGGCATCATGCGATGGTAAAACAAGAACATTTAAGATATTAATCAAGTCAAAATTAACCGGAAGATTTGAAAATAAGACTGCTCAGCCAGGTGATACGCTTTCTGTTGTCGGATTCCCGGCAGGTTCTACATATAAGTGGACGATAACAAACATGAAAACGGGTCAAAAATCGTCGATAATAAATAAAGAAAGCAAGCTGAAGCTGACAAACTCACATAACGAATCGCTCATCACCGTATCAGTTGAAGGTTATGACGACATATCAATATACTGCAGTAATTTGCCCGTTGTATATATAAACAGCGACACACCATATAAGAACATATCAAAGGCTTCATATTCCAAAGCTGAAATGGCTTTGCAGGGAACAGACCTGTTTTCTGAAGGCCTTTATGATGGTGAGATAAAGATTAAGCTGCGCGGCAACTCTACAGCAGGACGTGATAAGCGCCCGTTTAAGATTAAGCTTGATAAAAAAGAGAACCTTTTTGGCATCGGCGCCGGAGCAAATAAACACTGGACACTTCTTGCAAACGACATCGACCATACGCTTATGAGAAATAAGCTCCTGTACGATTTCTCGGGCAGCATTGGAACAGAAGTTTATATGCACAGTGAAAACGTCGTGCTTATTTACAATGGCGAATACTACGGCGTCTATCAGCTTTGTGAGCATGTTCGTGTAGGTGAAGCACGCGTCAACGTATTTGACTGGGCTGAATATGCAGAGAGCGCAGCTGAAACAATAGCGGATGCGCTAATAAAAGAAGGTAAGCTCAAATATAGTGAAATGAAGTCGTTTATCGAAGGTCTTGAGGACCGTATGTCGGTAGATTATTCATGGATAGACACCGGAAAAATTACATATAAAGGCACGACTTACGTATTCACCGACTACGGGCTTGATGCCCCGCCAAAAGCAACAGGCGGATTCCTTCTTGAAATGGATTTTTACAGCAAGGGTAACGCTACATTGGCGACGCTTCCGACGGCATATTATCAGCCCTTATACTTTAATACACCCGGCACAGATACAGTAGAAGCTGCAAACTCGCTGAAAAACACATCCCTTTATAAATACGCGCAAAAATACATCCAGACGTTTGAATACGCGCTTCACAGCGACGATTTCTTCTTTGAAAACAGCGATGTTCATTATGCTGCGGCATATGACAACCATAATACCTCATATAAGGTTGTCAATTATACAGACGATGAGCATGACGGATACCATTACAGCCAGCTTTTCGATATGGATAGCCTTGTCAACAACTTTATATTCTGCGAGTTCGCAATGAACTGGGACAGCATGAAAAACAGCTTTTTCCTCTATAAGGATATAGACGGGCTTGCGAAGATAGGTCCTCAGTGGGACTTTGACTGGGCTTGGGGCAACAGAAATATGTATTGGATAAACACATGGTATCCGACATCATGGCATACTACGGAAAATGCTTTCACCGTCGAGCAGTATTACCAGACAGTACAGTGGAACCGTATGCTGATACGCGACCCGTATTTCCTGACGCTCGCGTATGAAAAGTGGCACGAAATACGCGGTACAGTGATAGAGAATATTGTAGGTCCGGGTGGCATTATTGAAAAATACTCGGCTTATCTGAAGGATGCGGCTGAAGCGAACGACAAGAGATGGGGTTATTCATATGCGGCGTACGGTGGTGAAAAGTTCAAGGGCGCTCTCAATTCAATGCTTGAGTTTATCAATACACGCCTTGCGTGGCTTGATAAACAGTTTGAATCAATTGACACGCTTGTTTCATCGCTTGGTTATTATAAGACTTCCGATAAGCTTGAAATCACAAGTGTCAATACGGGCGCATCTACAACAACAGTCACAGTTACCGTAAAGGACAATGACATAAAGACAGTTACATTCCAGATAAACGCCACGACACGTGTTGATGTTGCAGTATCAGGCGGGAAAGCGTCATATAAGATTGACAACTCACTTCTCAGGAAGGGTGGCGCTCTCAACTGCGTGGAAGTAAAAGCGAAAAACGCGGAAGGTGAGTATATTGTCAACACAACAGCATCAAAACCCGGAAACTATAATGTCATCCACAGCAATTTCGTTTCGTTTAAATTAAACTAACTAAAACATATAAAGCCGCGTGCTTTGCTTTAAAGAACGCGGCTTTTTTATTTTCCATGATATTTACCGTTTATATTGAAGTAACGATATTTATGTGATATATTTAGGGTAGCCGTGTGGCATTATTTTATTTGAGGTTAGAGAAATGATTATCAAAAACCCCAATATGTCGGACATACCCGGCAATATTCGTGACCCAATGATAACTCGTTATGGCGACAGATATTATCTTGTCGCATCTTCTCCTCAGTTTTGGAGCGGATACACGCCCGGCGTACGTCTTTGGTCTTCCGACGACCTTGTAAACTGGCATTTTGAGAGCACGATTATATCCGCCGATAATATCAAAGAAGGATGTCACTGTAAAAATCGTTTTTGGGCGCCCGAACTTTTCATTCATAACGGGAAATTCTATTGCACAGTCAACGCACGCGATGATGAATGTGGGATTGACCTCCACGTATACCTCGCGGAAGCTGATGAAATAACAGGTCCATACAGACTTCATGAAGAACCTGTTATTGACCGCAACTTTAATGATGCAAACCTGTTCGCAGACGACGACGGAACCGTTTATATGACAGCATCATGGAACGATCTTTATATTATGAAGATTGACCTTGAGAAAGGGAAGGTTATCTCAGAGCCGTGTGTAATCGCATCTCCCGGCAAACCCGGTGAATGGGATCACGGACGCTTTATTGAAGGATCATTCCTTATAAAGCGCGGAGGGAAGTATTATTTATGGTATTCCACCCCCAGCCGCGGGTATGAAATGGGGATGTATGTAGCGGATTCAATCGATGGGGAGTTCCGCAGATATTGCGACGGACCTATTCTGACAGGGCTCGGCACAGATATACCCATAGCAGGGCATAATGGCTGCTTCACACTGGTAGACGGGCGCGACGCTATATCATTCCACGGCCATGCTAAAGGACAGCCTGAGCGCCTTTGTATCGACATTGTTACATACCCGATGGAACCTCGGAAGATTTCAATGGAAGTTGAAATATAACTATTGTGAAAAAAGAGCAGTTAATCAGAACTGCTCTTTTTAATATAAATATTGAATTATAGCATGAACTTTGCGGCTTCGGACTGGGCAATCTCGTCGCATCGTTCGTTATATGGATGACCAACGTGCCCTCTAACCCACTCATAATGCATATCATGGCGCTCTACAAGCTCAAGACACCGCTCCCATAGGTCGGGATTAAGCGCAGGTGAGCCATCACCGCGTCGCCAGCCGTTTCGCTTCCAGGACTGTGCCCAGCCAAGCGACAGGGCGTCTATAACGTATTTTGAGTCCGATATGAGTTTGACAGAGCAGGGCTCACGAAGCGCCTCTAATGCGCGTATAACGGCTGTCAGCTCCATTCTGTTGTTAGTTGTTTCAGCTTCACCGCCGGATAAGACGCGCTCGTGCTTTCCATATGCGAGTATGGCGCACCAACCGCCGGGTCCGGGGTTCTTTTTACAGGAGCCATCCGTATATATGTAAACTTCTTTCATCATCAGTACATATTTTCCGTTATACGTTTTATATTAAAAGATGCATGTATGTTTTGTCTATTGTTTTATAGTTTCCATTAATTCTTCGAGCCAGTTAACAATATCCTTGCGCTGGTCAATTGTGATTTTACCGGTAAGCGTTAAAGGACCGCCGCCGTCGACAAAATAATAATTTTCGATAACGTTAGCTCCCGCTTCCTTTACGTATCCTATGACTTCTTTCATAGCCTCTGTAAGCTCTTTTGTCTTTGAGTCAAAAACAAAGGCAACGTTTGATGTGCGATCCTTTGTAAGCTCTTTTGCAAATCTTCTGACCTTATCGTCAACTTTTTGCCCAAGAGTAAGCACAAGGACAACAAGACGCTCTCTATCGCATGGAAAAGCGGGCGGTATTCTATCTACGTTAATATTCTGGCTTCTGGCAAGAGCATCGGCATATGTAGCCATCCTCTTTTTTGATGTGGAATACATAACACGAATCTTCATATTCAAAAGTCCTCGATTACCGTTTTTTATTTAATATCTATTAATAGATTATAACATATAATGTAGCTATTTTGTAGTACATAGCAGAAAAATATATTAAATATCAACTAAATTTTGATGTAATTTCGTGTGTTCCCAACAATTCTAAATAGAATCAATATTATTCTATCAGTCAAGAGCAGAGGGGTATTCGTTGCATAAGAGTCTGTATGGTGCTTCATCTTCCTCGATCTCGGAAAAACGCCGCGGAACGTCGTAAAAATGATTGTCTGTATTATCGTCGTTTGTCATAGATACTTCCCACGCAAGGACACGTCCGCCCTCCGCCCAGAACGCATGATACGTGTAAGGCGTAAGCGTGACGCTTTCGCCAGGTGTGAGTTTTAAGATATATCCGGAGGGAACCTCAAGGGCTCTGCCGTCAACGCGAACGTGTACAGGTGCATCGGAGAGGGTATCGTCGGGGTTTCTGCTCCATAATTGCATCATAAGATTGCCGCCCCCGCGGTTGATGATGTCCTCGGTTTTATAAAAGTGATAATGATTAGGTGAGAGCTGTCCTACCTCGCATATAAGCATTTTCTCCGCATATGCTTTAGCATAACGGGGATTTTTTAAATTGCCGTTTCTGAGTGTAAAGAGAAGGAGACCTATTTTGGAAAAATCGCCAAGCCCATAATCTGTGACGTCCCAGCCAAGCATATTTTCGCGTATTTCGTCGTACTCATGCCCCTTTGTCATCCAGTCATCAGGCGTCCAGTATGCAAAAGGCGGAAGGTAAACGCCAAGACCTTTTATCCATTCCTCGGTTCGCTTTATATACCGGTTAATTTCTGAACGTTTCATGATAATACCCTCAGCTTGACATAAAAATTATGCTGTTAGACATAACGGCAGCCTATATAGGCTGCCGTTATGCTTTTATCTGACCCATCGGAGACTCGAACTCCGGACCCTTTGATTAAAAGTCAAATGCTCTACCATCTGAGCTAATGAGTCATATTATTAAGTTTGTCGCCGAACGCTGTCGCTTACATTTTAAAACTGCGACTCGTTTTCGCGCCTATATATAATACTACATTATGATGAAGTTGTCAACAACAGATTTATAGGAAAAAGCAACTTTTCTCAATATGTATAGAGAAAAAATACGGCCATGTCCATAAAATATCATAATTGCCAGCCAATTTTCATATTTATATAACAACATAGCCATATTATGGAACATACCATAAAATGGCATGTGATAAAAGGGAAGAGTAGTAGAAGTAAATGATAGAGAAGAAGAGGACGAGATAATGACAAGCGGTATAAAATGACAAAATTCAACACTTATATTTTATGGCGGTATATATATGAAGAATATCAGCAGAGATCTTGTTTATACATTCGGCGAATTCAGCCGTGAGGAGAGGATTGCATATTACATAATTGAAACAGGCGCTACCGTTCGAGCTGCCGCTAAAAAATTCGGTATTTCAAAATCAACAGTACATAAGGATGTATCAGTCCGACTTCGTACAATAAACAAGCAGCTTTATAATGAGGTTTCAAAAGTACTTGCGCGCAACAAAGCAGAACGTCACATACGCGGCGGGGAAGCTACAAAACGCAAATATGAATCTAAACGCTTAAATTCAACCGAGAAAACTATTGTGCCTAAGCTCGTATAAGGCTGCATCCGTTGTGCCAAGCAGGTCCTTTATCTCACGCTGTGAATCGGCGTAAAACTTTTTGATTCGTTCAAATTCAAGAGATGCGCTGCCAACATAAACCGGAAGGTTGTCTTTAACCATGGAAGAAAAAAGCTGACGGCTTCTTTTAGCATCAATAAATGACATTGAAAATATGTAAGAGGCTTTTGGAACAGACAGAAGTTTTTTAACTATATATTCAGGATATATAATAGCATAACGCTCAAAGCGGACAAATACAGGCAACAGCTTCATCGAAAATACTATGCTGTGTAGTGCCGATGTAAGCCAGTCAAGCTCAAGTGTGTAGGGAAGTTCTAAAAAAATGTAACTATAATTTTTATAAACAACGGAAAGCCGCACAAAATCAGGATTTAAAATAAGGTCAGGTGTAAGATAAACAACAGGAGCTACTTTTGCTTTTGATGTTTCACGATAAGCGGCCGTTTTACTCATACATTGCTTTTTAATACGCCGTATGCAAACGGGTATTGATTCTACATCTGAATAAAAACTTGTATATACACCGGATATTTTTATCCGGTTATTTTTATAAAAAGATAAAAGCTCATCCGGAGGGGGTGTATCATACAGCCTGGAGCAGTCAAAAAAACAATCGCTGAGCATATTATCTTTAATTTTTAGCTCCTTTTATGAAATATTACCTACATATGTATTTGATTATACCATAAATTTAGCATAAATAATATTGCAACATCAATAAAAGTGTTTTAAAATAAACACTTAATAGTATGTTATTAATAATATGTTATTAAAATTTAATTGAGGTCAGTTGCTATGGGTAAAATGTATATGAAACGATGTTGCACAGGAGCACGGACAATAAGAGCACTCTGATGAATAATATGAATAAAAAGGGTGATTTACAATTAAAGGGCGAGCAAACTACTGCTTAAAGCTAATGATACAATTATACAAAATGCATATTTTGTATAATTGGGAGAAGTGATAATAAGCATATTATTGAGACATAATAAGTATTATTTCAATAATGCGGCAATAAACAGCAAAAGATCTGCAAATAATTATAAAAAGATAAGGTGGAGATAATGAATATGGACACAACAGCTAATGTTTCTTCAAAAACACGCCGTCTTGTGGCAACAGCCTTTCTTGCAGCTCTTGTAGTCGTTTTACAGCTTGGAACGTTTTATATAAGAATCGGTTCGCTGAACCTTGCGTTTGTTCTTCTTCCTATTGTTATAGGAGCTGTTTTATATGGTGTACGTACAGGTGCTATCCTCGGATTCTTTTTCGGCCTTATAACATTTATCGCTTGCGTGTTCAATCTCGATCCGGGTGGATACATACTGTTTTCAGCTAATCCGTTTTTTACGGCTTTAATTTGCTTTGCAAAAGCCATTCTTGCAGGCGTTGTACCGGGACTCATTTACGAGCCGTTCAGACGCAAAGGAACTGAAAAAGCAAGCATAATTGGATCAATTCTTGCATCAATCTCAGCGCCGATCGTCAATACGGCTACATTCTGTGTGCTGGCTCTGTTTTGCTTCCGTGAGATACTTCTTGAATGGTCGGCCGGTTATGACCTTTATTACTACTTGATATTTGTGATTACCGGCGTAAACTTCCTTGTAGAGCTTGCTATAAACGTTGTATGCTCCCCGGTAATAATTCGCATAATAAAAAGCAGACGTACAAGCCATGTAGACGATTAATATTAGGCAAATACCAATTATACAAAATTCACACGTGTTGTTAAACAAAAAAGCTAATGGAGTTTAATTATTAATTATGCTCCATTAGCTTTTTTCATTTTATAAATCATTATAATAAAACTGAAGGACAACTATTGTAATACTCAATATTAATGCCGGGATACATTTTTAATATTATATCGCCGATGGCGTGTAATACGGGCGCTTCGGTGTAATAGTGTCCTGCTTCTATTACAGCAATATTTGACTCAGGCGCGTCAACGGTTACGTCAAAGCTCGCTCTTCCTGTAATAAACACATCTGCACCTGCTGAAACGGCAGCCGGGAAAAATGATTTTCCGTCGCCGCCGACAAGAGCGACCTTCCGCACTTCCCTTTTCAGGTCACCCGTGACGAGTACGGCAGGAGAACCAAGCTTGTCCTTCACAAAAACAGAAAATTCATGCAGTGTCATAACATTTTTAAGCATGCCGATTCTGCCGATATTTTCATCGCCCACAGGGCCGAAGTTGCTTATGTCATATAATTCAAATATAGACGCTAAAACGTCGTTTACGCCGCCTATAACCGCGTCAAGGCGCGTGTGAAATGACACGACTGTTATGTTGTTTTGAAGAGCGTATATCGCACGCTGGGACACAGCACCGGCATCCGTAATCGATTTGAGAGGATGAAATAATAAAGGATGATGGGATATTACAACACAACAGCCAAGCTCAGCGGCACGCTTTAGCGCGCCTGATGTAACGTCAAGCGTTAAGAGGACGTTATTTACAATAGCGCTGCTGTCAGGGCAAACCATAAGTCCGTCGTTATCCCATTCGCTTGATAGGGATGTCGGAATTTGCCCGGATAAATAACTGTAAAGCTCTTTTACTGTGGGTAAATTAATATTTGATATCATTGTTTTTTACGCTCGTATCTGAAGTATTACAAAAAGGAGTGTTGTGTTATTAAAATTTCCTTTATTACCTGAATACTATGTGCCAAGATATTCTTTTAATCTCTTGGTAAATTCACGCTCGGCGGATGATGTAAGCCCGGCGGCTTCCTTCCCCGCTGCGCGGCGTAATAAAACCTCAATACAGTGGGATAAATAGCTTTCTTTATCGGTTTTTGAGGTGAATATTATCGCTTCAGGTGTGCCATAGGCGGCTGTAAAGTCATCAATGCTTCGTATAGCACCGTCATACTCCGCACAGATGATACAATAATACTTCCCGTTTTCTGTGACAACCTTTTCTGCAAGAGTTTTATAACCGCTTTCCGCAAGAAAAAGGCGCACTTTCTCCTGCTTTGTCATAGGCTGGAGAATAAGCCGGACGGCGGGTGTGCGGATAAGTCCATTTTTGCTGATGATATCGGCAATTGTCTCGCCGCCCATTCCCGCAATAACTATATCATACCGTGATACTGGCGTTTCAGTAAGCCATGACAGCCCATCGGATTTTATGCACGTGATAACATTAGACAGACCATATAAGGCGACATTTTTGCGCGCGCGCTCAACAGGACCCGAGTTAACGTCCGTTGCGTAGGCACGTGTGCATTTACCGGAAAGACATGCGGCAATAGGAATAAGCGCATGGTCGGTGCCGATGTCAGCGAGTGTTGTGCCATCACGAATAAAAGACATGACGGCATCAAGGCGTGGTCCAAGCGAAAGGTGTGGGACTTTATTATCTATAAAGTCGTTTTTATCCATAATGATATAATCCACATACGGAAAAAGGGGCTTGTGCCCCATTATCTTCCTGTTTCTTGATTAATAAATAACTTTAAGCTTATATTTTCCCGAAATTATTTATTGCCTTCTTTTGTAATTTTCGTTTACACTTTAGGCTTTTTTAGCCTCTGCCGATTCAAGATACTCGTTGATCTTCTTTACGAGTTCATCAGCGTCTGTGCCGTGAACAAGACATGCGTCTTCAATAGATTCACCTCTTGAGGCCGGGCAACCAAGGCAATGCATGCCAATCTCTAAGAAAAATTTTGCAGTGCCAGAGTCATAATCTAATACATCACCAATAATTGTTTCCTTCGTAACCTTCATTGTAATGTCCTTCCTTTCTTTAGTTTTACAGCGGTAATAAACTATATGTTCAGCATATTTGCTTTTTAGTTTGCCCGCTGAGCCGATATGCCCTCAGGAACATAAACTTTCATGATATTTGCACCAAGTCCTGATAGCTTTGTCACAATATCATCGTACCCGCGTTCTATATATTTTATGTCATAAATTTCGGTTTTACCTTTCGCCATAAGACCGGCGATTAGAACAGCACAACCGGCGCGTAAGTCGACAGCTTTAACGCAAGCTGATGACAGCTCGGGAACTCCCTCGATAACAGCCGTATTACCGTCAACCTTAATATTAGCGCCCATACAGTTTAGCTCGTTCACGTAGCGGAACCGCTTTTCCCATATTGTTTCGGTTATATAACTGACGCCATTAGCCACTGACAAAAGGGCTGCAAATTGCGGATGAAGGTCGGTCGGGAAGCCGGGATAAGGAAGCGTTTTTACGGTTGTTTTGCGAATCTTTCCGGTACTCGTTACAATAACGGAATCGTCAAGCATCTCAACAATAGCACCAACTTCTTCAAGTTTAGCAGCCACTGATTCAAGATGCTTAGGTATTACATTGTTTACCCGTATCTTTCCGTTTGTAGCCACGGCGGCAATCATATAAGTTCCCGCTTCAATCATATCGGGAATTATTGCGTAATTGCAGCCGTGTAAACGCTCAACGCCGCGTATTTTTATAACATCTGTACCGGCACCGGTAATCTTTGCACCGCATGTATTAAGGAAGTTTGCAACATCGACAACATGCGGCTCCTTTGCCGCATTGTCAATAGTTGTTGTACCTTTTGCTAAGACAGCAGCCATCATGACGTTTATTGTTGCGCCGACGGAACTGCCGTCAAAATAAATATTGGCACCATGTATGCCGTTAGGGGTTGTTATCGTGATATAACCGCCTTCAGTCCTTACATTGCCGCCAAGGGCTTCAAAACCTTTTATATGGAAGTCAATCGGTCGTGAGCCGAAGTCGCAACCACCAGGATATCCAACATGAGCACGACCAAAGCGCCCCATTTCACAACCAAGGAGATAATACGAACCACGTATAGTACGAACAAGCTGGTAATCGGATGTACCGCCGCGTACGTTTGTCGTGTCTATCTCGTATGTTGTCTTGTTGATCATCCTGATTTCGGCGCCCATGCCCTTGAGTATTTCAAGAGTCACAAGTACGTCACTGATGTTTGGTATATGCTCAAGCGTACATTTACCGCCAACAAGAATTGTTGCGTACAGTATCGGAAGGGCTGCGTTTTTCATTCCGCTTACTTCAACGTCGCCTATCAGCGGAACGCCGCCTCTTACTATGTATTTTTCCATTAAAAAGATTTCCCCCGTAATATATCATAATGGGCGTACTACGTCCGTAACTAAGTAACACAATTGCAAATAAAAAGAAGTAAAAGACACGCTAAAACGTGTCATAAAACATAAAGAAAGCAACACATTCGAACCATTGATTATTTTTAACATTAAAACTTATCAAGCCGATGGTTGCTATCCAAGATATTATATCAAATAATGATATAAAATTAAAGTGTTGATTACAAGATTACGAGATTTTTAATACAATTAAGCATATTGCACATTACATGATATGAATACTCTTAAATAATTGTGTACAATGCTCCATTGTATGCATTGTAAACATTGTAGTTCCCGCTTCCATATGTAATTTTCCATGCCGGTACAAAGTACTCTTCCCTGCGCTGCCCCTCCGTTTCATTTCCGGGATATGCGGTATATACAGGTGAGACATCGGAGATTATTTTTTCACCCGTTTCACCGTCATAGGTGCCAGCGTATTTATCAATAAACAGTATATTGACCTGATCGTAAATCTGTGAATCGAAGCGCTCCGTTATGCGAAAGAAGCTATATCGCCCATGCGCTGCGATTAGATAATACTCACCATTATATGCAGAAACGATTGCAGTTATATCAAATCCTTTGAGACGCACGCCGTCTATTGCCTGATAAAAATAAGCATAATAAACATCCGCCCCCGACTCCTGCATTTTGCCACCGTATAAGACTTTATCGATTACTATGTCAACAGGATAAGTTCCAACAAATGCTGGTTTTTTAAAAAAAGCCGTGATTTTTTCTGAAACGGCAGCAGCTTCTGTACCAGTTGCTACTTGTAAATCTTCTATATTCAATGATGTATCGTCGGCTAAAATAGCTTTATACTTTTCGAGGTTATATGAAAACTCATAGTTATTTTTAAACTCAAAAACATCTCCGTTTTTAAGCGTATATTTGTAGCCATCGGGCATCAGAGTAAAATTATCAACTGAATCAGGTCCTGATAGCTCCTTTACAACGCCTGCATAATTGTAATCATCGAGCTCCCCTACATATATGTAGCCTTCCTGCTTGCGCGTTGGGATGGCTCCCTCATGCAGTGTTATCCCGTTTGCAGTGAACTTTTCGACGGCAGCAGTAAGAAGATCATCATCAATATAATTGCGCGAGCGATAAAGAGAATATATGCTGACACCGAGGTAAATGTTGACGACGACAAGCAATATAAGCAAAATACTAAGTACGCGGTTTATATTCATGAAGAACCTCCACTATCACGCGCATATACCTGCCATATTGCAGCGCTTTTGTTGACATCGTATGCAAGGCGAACATAATAACCGCCAGCCGGAGTGTTGATATCACCACTGTACGATGGTGCTATTATCAAACTTTTTGCTATCTCGCTGCGTGTAATATTGTTTTTGCAAGAAAACGAACGGAAACTGAAGTAAACGATGCAGCTGTCACTTATCCTGACGCGCATCTCAACCGCATGATCTTCGCCGGTATCAATTCTGACGTTATTAAACATGTAATCATATGTCAGAATGGCCTCTCCATTCTCGTATGCAACGGATGAAAGCGCTAAATATGCGTCTTTGCCGAATGTTTCGCTGTCAATCTCCCTTAGTTTTCCGATAAATCCATCTGTCAGGACGATTATGTCGTAAATACCGTAAAAATTAGTATCACTTGAATATATGTAGTCCCCGCATGGCAGGCCGGAA
>LFTK01000064.1 GCA_001513385.1 Clostridiales bacterium DTU064 | reverse complement strand
ACATCGCGGCCTTCAAATATGGAAAGCTGAGAGCGAATCTGCTCGGCGGAGCGTTTTGCAAATTCTGTCGCAAAAGAAGTGCCGCCTGATATGATAAAACCGCCGTCAGGAGCGTAATATCCGCGCAGGACAGGCGCAAACCCCTTGAATGCGGGGATTTTATTCGAAAGTGCAGCGCAAAGCTCACCCCAATAGGGAAGCGGACGCGGTGCATCTGCGTGCATACCGGTGCGCGTGGTTTCTTTTACAGCATTACCGTGAGAGGGTGCTTGCGCGGTTGAGCCCGTTTTTTTTGGGCTTGATTTTTCTTTTGTATCTTGTTTTATTGATGATGTATCGGCAGTGCCTGAATTATTATCGGTATTATTTTTTATTGTTCCAGAACCCGCTGATGGCTCTTTGAATACCGGTTCTGCAGAAACTGTATGTTGATATGAAGATGATAACGATGGCGAAAAATGCGCAAGTTTTTCTTCAAGTGCTGCGACGCGCTCAGTCAGTGCGCTGATGTCGGGGCTTAGAGAGGGGTCGCACATGCGGACAAGAGCAAGCTCTGCCGTAAGGCGGGCTGACGCCGAAAAACGCGATATGCGTGCTGCAGCGTCGTCTAATATATTGCAGCGGTAAAGCAGCCCTGACAGAGTGAAAAGCTTTGCGGTTTCCGCTAAGATATCAAGCGAGTGAGATGACAGCTCAAGGTACGCGGCAGGATTTTTCGCTGTTTTATAAATGAGCATATCGCGGAAAAACGATGAAAGCTCATCCCAGAACACAGCTATGTCGCGTCCTGATGCTACGATGTTGCCGACCGTGCCGAATATGGCGTCATAGTCGGCGCCGGCAATAGCGCGGGCGACAGATGCTGCTTCATCATAACTTGCAATGCCGAGCGCTTCATGTACAAGCTCAGAGTTGACTTCAAGGCGGCGGCTGGCGCACAGCTCAAAAAGACCAATAGCGTCGCGCATACCGCCCTCGGCAAGCTGGGCAATATCCTCAAGCCCTTCGCGTGTATATTTTATATTTTCGTTTTTAGCTATATATTCAAGCCTGTCGGCAATTACGGGAACCGTCAGGCGGCGGAAGTCAAATCGCTGGCACCGCGAAATTATTGTTTCCGGCAGTTTCTGGAGTTCGGTTGTAGCAAGTATAAAAATGACGTGGCGCGGCGGCTCTTCAAGAGTTTTCAAAAATGCATTGAAAGCCGATATTGACAACATGTGCGCTTCGTCAACGATGTAGACGCGGTATTTTAAGCGTGTGGGCGTATATACGACGCCCTCTATGATCTCCCGCATATCGTCAACGCGGTTGTTGCTTGCCGCGTCAAGCTCAAGTACGTCAACGGATGCGCCTGAATCAATTGAAAGGCACGCGGAACATTCACAGCAAGGATTGCCGTCGATTGGGTGTTCGCAGTTAACGGCCTTTGCAAGAATTTTAGCGCACGATGTTTTTCCGACGCCGCGAGGCCCGCAGAAAAGGTAAGCGTGGGAAATCAGGTCATGTCCGGCCTCATATTTTAAAACGGAGGTTATGTGCTCCTGTCCGCACACGTCGTCAAACGTACGCGAGCGGTATTTGCGATAAAGAGCCAGATGCACAAAATACCCTCCCTTTCAGAAACATTTTGAGCCGCCTTATAAGACCATACACCTTAAAGTCGAGCATGCCACTATGCGCGGAAAGCGCGTCTATCGCTCAGGACAGGCAAACCCGCGGCACACCGGTCGAACTGCTTAATGCTGCTTGGTTCCCCACCTGACATGGTTCACAGCCTCCGATTGCGCGGGACCCATCCGTCAACACGATACGACGTGCCGCAGGCCGCACAATGACAGCCCTCGTAAAAGGAATCCACCCCTGCTATAGCGGATCTCAGGTACAGGGCACCGCTAGTTCCCCGGCTGGTATGGCCTTATAAGACGGCCCACGGCTATTATAACATAGGTTATAAGTCAATGCAAGACGAAAAAAATAAGGAAATTATATACATATCGCCGAAATATTAAATTTCTTCTTGAAAATATATATAACACGTGATAAGCTATGATAAAATTATAACTATAATAGATGATAATCCGGGCGGAGTAATGATAAAATGTACAGGATTACGAAAAAATATGCATTAAATAACACGACAGAGTTCATGAGCGTCGAAGCACCTCTCATAGCGGAGAAGGCCAAGCCCGGTCAGTTTATTATATTGCGTATTGATGAGGTCGGTGAACGCATCCCGCTTACTATTTCATCGACGAATACGGAAACCGGTGAGGTTTCGGTTGTTTTTCAGCGCGTCGGAGCGACGACAGAGCGCTTAGCGGCGTTATCAGAGGGCGATTATCTTCTCAATTTTGTCGGCCCGCTCGGGAAGCCGACACCGCTTGAGGGATATAAAAATGTCGCTGTCATTGGCGGCGGACTCGGTTGCGCGATAGCGTTGCCGCAAGCCGTATACCTACATAAGAAAGGCGTGCGCGTAGAGCTTATTGCCGGTTTCCGCACAAAAGAGCTTGTCATACTTGAAGATGAAATGAAATCTTCCTGTGAAGACCTTATACTTATGACAGACGACGGATCATACGGTGAGAAAGGTCTTGTAACAGCAGCGCTTGAGCGCAGGATAAACGAAGGCGCAGGATATGACCTTGTCTTGGCCGTGGGGCCGGCGATAATGATGAAATATGTTTCGCTGACAACGAAAAAATACGGTATTAAGACGATTGTCAGCTTGAACCCGATCATGATAGACGGAACGGGCATGTGCGGCAGTTGCCGCGTGACTGTCGGCGGCAAGGTTAAATTTGCCTGCGTAGACGGTCCTGATTTTGATGGCCACGAGGTTGATTTTGACGAGCTTATACGGCGCAACTCTGCTTATCGCGCCGAGGAAGCGGTAAAGCTTCGTGAATGGAACTGCAATTTACTTAAAATGAAGCCGGGGGAGGATAACTGAAGATGGCGAATATGAGTCCCAATAAAACGCCAATGGCGGAAGCCTCGGCAGAGGAAAGACGTCATACATTTAATGAGGTTGCCCTCGGATATACCGAAGCCGAAGCTATGACCGAGGCAACACGGTGCCTTAACTGCCGCAATAAGCCGTGTGTCTCCGGTTGCCCTGTTAATGTTAATATACCGAAGTTCATTGCAGAAATAGCCGCCGGTAACCACAGAGCGGCTTACGATATAATCAGGGAGACGAATTCGCTCCCCGGTATATGCGGGCGCGTTTGTCCGCAGGAGAACCAGTGCGAGGGTAAGTGCGTCCGCGGCATCAAGGGCGAGCCTGTTGCAATCGGGCGCCTCGAACGCTTTGCAGCCGACTGGTATACAAGCGAAAACGGTGGCGCGTCTTGTCCTGCGAAAAAGCCGTCGCCTGATGCGCCGCGTATTGCTGTTGTAGGCAGCGGCCCTGCCGGGCTTACTTGCGCGGGCGATTTGCTTTCATACGGATATAACGTCGATATTTTCGAGGCTTTTCACACGCCGGGCGGCGTGCTTGTCTACGGAATTCCTGAGTTCCGTCTTCCGAAAAGCGTTGTCATGCGTGAAATTGAAGCTTTATGCCTTGGTGGTGCGCGTATATTTACCGACATGGTAATCGGACGCATAAAGACTGTCGACGAGCTTCTTGCCGAAGGGTATGCGGCTGTTTTCATTGGCACAGGAGCTGGTTTACCGTCGTTTCTTGGAATTCCGGGCGAAAACTCAAATGGCGTTTACAGTGCAAACGAATTTTTAACGCGCATAAACCTGATGCGTGCATACAGACCTGATATGGATACGCCATTCCGCCCTGCTAAGCGTACTGTTGTCGTCGGTGGCGGCAATGTTGCAATGGACGCTGCGCGCTGCGCTGTAAGGCTTGGCTCTGAAGATGTTTATATAGTATACAGACGAAGTGAAAAAGAGCTACCGGCGCGTGCCGAAGAGGTGAAACACGCAAAAGAGGAAGGCGTTGAGTTCAAATTCTTAACGAACCCCGTCGAGATAAAGGCTGATGAAAACGGCAATGTGACAAGTGTTGTCTGCCGCAGAATGGAGCTTGGCGAGCCTGATGCTTCCGGACGCCGCAGCCCCATTGAGATTCCGGGGTCTGAATTTGAGATTGAAGCGGATGCCGTTGTCATAGCGATTGGAACGACGCCAAACCCGCTTATTAAGGAAACGACGCCAGGGCTTGCGTCTGACAATCGCGGCCGCATAATCACATCCGACGGTGTTACAACGACGCACAGTGCCGTTTTCGCAGGCGGTGACGCCGTCACAGGTGCCGCTACCGTTATTCTTGCGATGGGAGCAGGGAAAGAAGCCGCCGCAAAAATACGCGATATGATTGAAAGCAAGCGTACGGCTGATTGACGATATTTGATATAAACATAAGTTAAAACAGTTGCGAAAGACCTGATAATAATATTAAAACGCGCAGCACTGAGTGTATATCTTTGCCGCGCGTTTTATATAATTGGTTATGCCCCGTGCGGTAAAGAAGTATAGAAAAACTTTAACCATTCGATAAAATAGGGCATAAACTGTAAAATAAGACTAAAGATAGCTGTTATAATAACGAAACTTTTGTTAAAAAAATGTGTTGACAATATAGCCAAGTTGTGATTTAATATTGCCAAACCGTAGAGCAAGAGTAGTAATCCCAAGCTACGGAGGTTATAGAGAGCTGCCGGCGGTGGAATGGTGGTACCGATGTCTGGGATGAATGGACTTGTGAGGGCAAACCGAAAGAGTTGCAGCTTTGTCTGGCTGCTCTTTAGTAGGGGAGACGGTCGTGGCTGACCGTTATCAAAAAGCCGGCGTATCACGTTGTACGCTAAGAGTGGGCACGTATATATGTGCCAAGCCGGGTGGCACCACAGGAGTATAGTAATTGCTCTTGTCCCTGCATTTGCAGAGACAAGAGCTTTTTTTATTACCTTCAGCAAAAATTTAAAATAAATACGCATAATGCGAAAGGAGAAAGTGAAATGAGCGAAAAAAACATCCCGTACAAAATATACCTTAATGAAGACGAGCTGCCGAAAGCCTGGTACAACATCCGCTCGGACATGAAAGTTAAGCCGGCGCCGCTTATCAATCCCGGAACAAGACAGCCGATGACGGCACAGGAGCTGTCGCAGGTATTCTGCGATGAGCTTGTTGAACAAGAGCTTGATAACACGACGCCTTTTATCCCGATTCCGGATGAAATTTATAAGTATTATAAGATGTACCGTCCCTCGCCGCTTGTAAGAGCATATTTCCTTGAAGATGCGCTTGGAACTCCGGCGAAAATATACTATAAGTTCGAGGGCAACAACACAAGCGGCAGCCATAAGCTCAATTCCGCAATAGCACAGGCTTATTACGCCAAAAAGCAAGGCCTGCGCGGCATTACGACAGAAACCGGAGCGGGGCAGTGGGGTACCGCACTCTCAATGGCATGTGCATACTTTAAGCTTGACTGCAAAGTCTTCATGGTTAAAGTGTCATACGAGCAAAAGCCATTCCGCCGCGAGGTCATGCGTACTTATGGCGCATCGGTGACACCATCCCCCTCGATGGAAACTGAAATCGGGCGCAAGATATTAGCAGAGTATCCTAATACAACCGGAAGCCTTGGATGTGCAATCTCAGAAGCTGTTGAAGTTGCTGTTAAATCAGAGGGATACCGCTATGTATTAGGCAGCGTTCTCAATCAGGTATTGCTCCATCAGTCAGTTGTTGGGCTTGAGACTAAAGTTGCGCTTGATAAGTATGGTATTAAACCGGATATTATCATCGGTTGCGCCGGCGGCGGCTCAAACCTCGGCGGACTTATCGCTCCCTTCATGGGCGAAAAGCTCCGTGGCGAAGCAGACTACCGCATTATAGCAGTAGAACCGGCTTCCTGCCCGAGCTTCACGCGCGGTAAATATGTCTACGATTTCTGCGATACAGGAAAGGTGACACCACTTGCTAAGATGTACACACTCGGCAGCAACTTTATCCCCGCACCTAACCATGCAGGCGGTCTCCGTTATCATGGAATGAGCCCGATACTCTCCCAGCTTTATCATGATGGTTATATGGAAGCTGTTGCTGTTGAGCAGACATCCGTATTTAAAGCTGCTGAGATGTTTGCAAGAAGCGAAGGAATACTTCCGGCGCCGGAAAGCAGCCATGCTATAAAGGTCGCAATCGACGAAGCTCTGAAATGCAAGGAAACAGGCGAAGAAAAGACAATAGTCTTCGGACTTACAGGAACAGGGTACTTTGATTTAGTAGCATATGAAAAGTACCACAATGGAGAAATGACGGATTACATCCCGACAGATGAGGAACTTGCAAAATTCTTCGCACAAATTCCGAAGCAATAATAACCTGAGAAATAATAAAAAGAATAGTAAAAGAAAAAGCTGCGGCATTTTAAAGTGTCGCAGCTTTCTTTGATTTTGTTTGTGATATGTGCCTCCGTACTTGTCAGCAAAGTGCGCCGAGAGTTTCTATTGCGTCAGCAGCACATATACATATGCAGTGCTCTTTTATGTATGCATACGCTGATGGTTGCCGACGTATACCGCCGTACTCTCCGCACACAGCCTCGGCGCGACTCATGTCTTCATCTGCGCCAAACAACAGAAGGAAATAACTACCTCGCTTATCTTCATCACAGAAGACTGCGCTGTCGCCCCCGCACCGCAGATGTCCGCAAGCGGACAAAAGCAGGGAGAGGGAACTAAATTCATAAATAGCGACGGTACTGCCGCGCCGTGTCGTGGCTTTATATTTCTGTGTTGAATTCATACCGTCATCCTCTCCGAACAGCGCGAGCCTTGTCACGAATAGCTCGCATCCACCGCAGCGTGACGGGTAAACCTGAATAAAAACCCGGTCACGAACTGCGTCGAATCCAATCTTGCGGTTAGCCTCGTCGAGTATTGAGCGGAGGGCGCGACGTGTACGTATGTCCTCGTAATCGATTGAGTCACAATCGATGTCATACGCTTTCATGTCTTCCCACGTAAGCATAACCTTAAGTTTGTTTTCGCTGATGCGAATCATGTCCATAGCCGCATGTCTCCGTTTTTTAATACGTTTCTTATATTATCATTATAATGCACAAGGTCGGCAAATGGTACGTAAAATTAATGGCAGTGGCGGCAATGGACGACGCATGTTACATTAATACTATGTTATGCTGGGGGAGGGGTACCTGGGCGTAGCAATCGGCTTTTGTAGTCTTATTATCAGGTTATCGAAGTAAGGGCAGCTCCCTTAACTTTGGTACCTTTAAACCTGCTCCAACAAAGCTTTAATGGAAGAAGGCATAAAACTAATTTATTTCCGCACCGCAATGATGACATTTTGTAGTCCATACGGCAAGCGGCTTTTCACATGCTTTGCATGTGTATTTCTTTTGGCTTTCTTGAAGCCACTCTTCAACTTTTCCTTCCTTTATTTTCAAAAGGTTTTCTCTTAAATTCACCCCTGTCTCAAGATAGTCGTCGGCTAAATTCTTAAATTTATCGCAAGTATCATTTATGTATTCCTGACATTCATACAGTAATTTATTCCCTTTTCTCTTGTACATAACACAATCTTACATCCATTCCCCCAACATTCCGAAGTCAGAGCACCGCATCCGTTGCATCTGACTTG
>LFTK01000136.1 GCA_001513385.1 Clostridiales bacterium DTU064 | reverse complement strand
GGCGAAGTGTTGTTTGTAACGGCGAACTTTATGGTTTTCGCAGTGTAAAGCGTAAGCTTGAGAGTGAATACACGTTCAAAAGCGATTCCGACTGCGAACTTTTATTGCCGCTCTACGAAAAGTACGGCGTCGATATGTTCCGTCGGCTCGACGCGGAGTTTGCTTTAATTATCAGCGATCCCGAACGCGACGAAATAATCGCCGCGCGAGACCCTATTGGCATTCGCCCGCTGTTCTACGGTTATTTGCCTGATGGCGGTCTTGCATTCGCCAGCGAAGCTAAAAACCTTGTCGGTCTTTGCGATAAGATAATCCCCTTCCCGCCCGGACATTACTGTGTAAACGGCAAATTCTTTTGCTATCGCGATCTGTCTCATCCCGTAACTGAAAAAGGCGGCGACCTTGACGAAATCTGCACAAACATTCGTGAAAAACTCATTGCCGCTGTTGACAAACGCCTTGACTCCGATGTGCCGCTCGGATTCCTTCTCAGCGGTGGTCTTGACTCTTCCCTTGTATGCGCCATTGCAGCGAAAATACTAAAGCGTCCGATAAGAACATTCTCAATTGGTATGGACGTTGATGCTATTGACCTCAAGTATGCGCGAGAGGTGGCTGATTACATCGGAAGCGAGCACACCGAAGTCATCATGACGAAGGATGATGTTATCAATACGCTCGAACCTGTCGTTGCCGCCCTCGGCACATATGACATAACGACGATACGAGCCAGCATTGGCATGTATCTCGTATGCAAATGGATACATGAAAACACAAATATCCGTGTTTTACTGACAGGTGAGATTTCCGACGAGCTTTTCGGGTATAAATACACTGATTTTGCGCCAAACGCCGCTGCTTTTCAGGCTGAAGCGGAAAAGCGTTTACGCGAGCTTCATTATTATGATGTTCTGCGCGCCGACCGTTGCATTTCTGTCAACTCGCTTGAAGCGCGCGTGCCATTCGGCGACCTCGATTTTGCAGATTACGTCATGAAAATTGACCCTGCCTTAAAAATGAACACTTACGGCAAGGGCAAATACCTACTGCGCCGCGCATTTATCGGTGATTGGCTGCCTGAGACAATCCTTTGGCGTGAGAAAGCTGCATTCAGCGACGCTGTCGGTCACTCAATGGTCGATGACCTCAAGGCTTATGCCGAATCTCTCTACACGGATGAGGAATTTGAACGACTCAGAGTGAAATACACACACGCGCAGCCCTTTACAAAAGAGTCGCTTCTGTACCGCGAACTCTTTGAGAAATATTATCCCGGTCAGTCTCATATGATACCTGACTTCTGGATGCCGAACAAAGAGTGGGAAGGCTGCAACGTCAACGATCCTTCCGCCCGCGTTCTCTCAAACTACGGCGCAAGCGGAATATAAAATTTTAAAAACCATTAAGCAGAGTTATTATTACTTAATGAAAAATCCGAGTCTGTTTAAAAGACTCGGATTTTTTATATTCAGTGTAAATCAAGTGTTCTCTTTTATTGCTATTACGTGCTTTATGTTTCACGCATTAGCTCTTTTAAATTTAAGTTTATGCAAAGAATGCATGATTGCCGATTGTCATTACGCATTTGCGGTTGCGTCCTGCCCAGCAAGTGTTCATTATTTCAACTGTCGAGAAGTATAGAATATCTTTGTTCATAATATACCCCTCCATGCAAATCTTCGCTGCTATGATACTTTCATTTGTTGGTGTGTCATAAATAGTACCGTTGGAAACGGGTGTAAACTGAACTCCGTTTTTACGGTCAAATATTACGCCGTATATAGTGTTCGGGTAATCCGGCGATTTGACTCTGTTGTATATAACTGCGCCGACAGCAAGTTTACCTGTGAGCGATTCTCCTTTGCTCTCAGCGCTTATAATTCTTGAAAGCCAGTAAAGATCGTCTGAGTTATAATATGTCGATCCGTTCTCTATTGCGCGCGTGGCACTTCCGACAGTGACGCTCTTCGTCGATCCATTCCACGTTACCGATGCGCCAAGCGATTTAGCAAGCGGCCGTACTGCTGTCATCATTGTGCCGTCTTTTATATAGTTTTTCGTATAGCACCATATGTACCTGCCGTTTGCAACTATATATGGCTGACCATCAGTGACTGTTAGCGTCAGGTCATTTGTTTTGACTGTCGCGGTTTTTGTTTCTGCATTCCACGTTATCGAAGCTTTACCGTTGGTAAGTTTCGTCATGAACGAACGCAGAGGAACACAAGTTACACTGTTAACAAGTTGTGCACCTGTTATTTTCGACCCGCTTACACTGACGTTCACACTACTTGCAGCTTCTGCTGTAAAAGATAGCGTCAGTGACATAACAGCAAGAGTTACAGCCACCAAAAGCAGCGACGTAAACTTAATGAATCTATGCTTGCGGGTCAAAATACGATTCATTTCTGTTTTTATCTTTGTCATCTTTGTCATCCTCTTCATCGTCCTGTCTTCAACCTCCTTTTCCCGTTTAACTTTCATCGATGGAACACGACCCATCACTTCCACGCAAGTGATAAGGTCCCTTTAAAATTTTAACATTGCCCACGGGACGGTTCAATGTAATATGTTTTCCCGTATTTCCACATTTATGTTGATTTTTTAGCACTTGTGAATATATAAACGCTGTTTTACCATTGCGATTTTGTAATTTTGCCGGATACTTGATTGTTTGCACTACCGTTTTATACATAGATAAAACAGCGAGCGTGTTGAGAATTGTCATAGTGCCAATTACTGTATCAGTTAACCCCCATAGAAGGCGCGGCCCCGTAACTGAACCTGCAATAATACAAAATATAAATACAAATGTATATGCCATTCTGTATCTTTTCCCCGCGCCAAGATAGCGCATAGCGCTCATACCATAATAATGCTGCGAGAGAAGCGTGGCATATGCGAAAACGAAAACTATTATAGCAAGAGCGGCATACGTCCAGCCGCCAAAATATAAAGCAAAGCTGTCTGATGCGGACGTCATTGCATTGACGTTAATCGGTACCGTACCTGAAGGATTTGCCAGAAGCACAACAACAGCAGTCAGCGTACATATGACAATCGTGTCAACGAATACTTCAAATATGCCAAGACACCCCTGCGCCATTGGTGATACAGCGTCCGCGCATGCATGTGCTGTCGGTGATGTACCGGAGCCCGCTTCGTTTGTTAGCGTTCCGCGAAGCATTCCATAGCGAACGGCACGCGATATTAAAAGCCCTGTGACGCCGCCAATGGCAGCGTCAGGCGTAAAAGCGCTTTTAAATATCAATGAAAATACTGCGGGAACACTGGCATAATCGGCAATCATAACGGCAGCACACATTAAAATATAAACTCCGGACACAATAGGTATAATTGATGCTGTCATGGCGGATATGCGAACGGCACCACCTGCTACGACAACGGAAACAAGCACCGCTGTTAATATGCCAATGACAATAGCAGGCACACCCGTCGCATCCTTAACAGCAGCGGCCGCCGCGTTAATCTGAAGTATGTTGCCGGTCGTCAGCGAGTTTACGGCACACAAAACAGCAAAAAACGACGCCACCATACGCGATAAACGTGGTGGTAGCGCAAGTCCTCCCTCAAGATAATACGGTGCACCACCGTAATATCCCCCGCCTTTGCTCCTTTGTTCGCGACGACGGAACAACACGGCAAGCGCTGTTTCGGCATACTTAACCGGCATAGCAAAAAAAGCACCAGCCCACATCCAAAACACAGCGCCGGCACCACCATATGCTATCGCCGCCGTTACCCCTGTTATATTGCCTACGCCAAGCGTACCCGCCAGCGCCATTG
>LFTK01000124.1 GCA_001513385.1 Clostridiales bacterium DTU064 | reverse complement strand
GAAACAAAGCACGTGAAAAAACAACAGTCCGTCTGAGGAGACTAACAGATTATTCTTTTTATGCGGCGCTGCGCGCCGCCGTGGGAGGGAGAAAATTCAGTCTTACAAAACTTCTCCCGAATAATACCACAATCGGAGGTGTAATTTTTTCAAATATCAAAGAAAATAGCTGCTTACATTAAGCTTCAGCTGCCCGCCGGAAAGGCAACAAACGGCCCGCCAGTAGGTCCGGCACTCGGTCAGCATCAGGTATCTATCCCTAACTTTACAAAAGAGTTTAACGAGCGCACAAAGAATGACATAGGACTTATCATCCCTGTCATTATTACTGTATACGCCGACCGTTCATTCTCATTTATCACAAAATCGCCACCCGCTGCTGTGCTCATTAAGAAGGCATGCGGTATCGAGTCCGGCTCCGCCGTTCCTAATAAGACGAAGGTCGCAACGATTACAAAGGAACAGATTAAGCAGATAGCTGAACAGAAAATGAAAGATCTGAACGCTGGCTCGCTTGAAGCCGCGATGAGTATGATAGCAGGCACTGCCCGCAGCATGGGCGTTGTCGTCGCGGACTAAGGAGGGACAAAGAATATGTTCAGAGGTAAAAGATATAAAGAAAATGCAAAGCTCGTCGAACGCGGCAAGCTTTATGATCCGAAAGAAGCACTTGCTCTTGTAGTTTCGACAGCAAACTCTAAGTTCGATGAAACAGTCGAGCTTCATGTACGTCTCGGCGTTGACTCGAGACACGCTGACCAGCAGGTCCGTGGCGCTATCGTCCTTCCGCACGGAACCGGTAAGAATGTACGGGTTCTTGTCATAGCAAAGGGTGATAGAGCTAATGAAGCAAGAGAAGCCGGCGCTGACTATGTTGGCGACCAGGATATGATCGATAAAATTCAGCGTGAAAACTGGTTCGATTTCGATCTTATCATTGCAACACCCGACATGATGGGTCCGCTTGGTCGTCTTGGCCGTATCCTCGGTCCGAAAGGACTTATGCCTAACCCGAAAGCCGGTACCGTCACAACGGACGTTGCACGTGCTGTCAAGGAAGCAAAAGCCGGTAAGATTGAGTATCGTCTTGATAAGACAAATATCATCCACTGCCCGATCGGCAAGGCTTCATTTGGTGCTGAAAAACTCACCGAGAACTTCAACGCTCTCATGAGCGCTATCATTAAGGCAAAGCCTGCTGCTGCAAAGGGTCAGTATATAAAGAGCTGCGTCGTCGCCTCCACAATGGGCCCCGGCATAAAGATAAATGCAGCAAGACTTTCATAAACAGAAGTCTAAAACAAGTTTCTAAAACTTATATAACAAAAAAACCGAGCCTTTGTGCGGCTCGGTTTTTTATGTTCATATTAGCATTATTGTTTTACTTTTCCCTGCGCTTCGCTGAGCATGATATTTTCAGTACGGCTAATCGCAATATGACAATTATCGATTTTGATTTATATACTCGACATATTCTTCAAGGCACATGCCAAGCTCATGCATTTCATAAGCAGCTTTACGACCTACAAAGCGGTAATGCCAAGGCTCAAATGTAATCTTTGTGATATCAACTTTATCTTCCGGGTAACGAAGGATAAAACCGAATTTATAGCAGTTATCAACGAGCCATTTATATGCGTCCTGACGTGCGAAAGACTGCATGGCGCTTGAAAGATTGTGGAGGTCAGCGCAAAGGCCTGTCTGGTGCTCACTTGTGCCCGGCCGCGCCGAATATGTCTCCGTTATCGCTTCGGCCTCAGCTCGCGTGAGGGACGGATTGGATGCCATTTCACGCTCTACGTACGAATTAAATAGCGACGCTTGCGTTGCGTATGAGCGATAAGCGCTCATAACGGACACAGGGTAACCGGAGGGCCCTTTTTTATCGTAACCGTTTGCGAAAAGCTCAATGAACATTGCCTCAAGCGCTTTTGCGGCATATAAGCGCATCTTTTGTTTATTGCGGCCGTCAGCGCGCGTATTGACAACATCAACGAGATCATCCGGAACGTAATTTTTATCAAGAGGATTGTCCGCATTTACAAGAATAAGGTACTCGCTGTCGTCGTCTGGGTTCATGTATTTTTCGTATTCGGATAAGTCTGCTTTAAACTCAAATACAGGCACATCAATATCAGTCTGTTCAGTATCTGTGCCATCCGTACTATCCGGCGCCGTTGTATCGCCATAACTCTCATCTTCCGTAATGGGCGCGAGCGTATCGGCTTCCTTCATTTTGAATGCGACGGGCAGCGCGTCACCTGCTTCATCTGTATCACGTGTTATAGTTATAGTGCGCTCCTTCTCATCAACATCAACTTTAATGCCGATCATTGAATCAATTACAAAATCAAGCGGAACCCAAATATCGTCGCCCACACGGTAAGACGGTGAAGACATACGCCACTCGTTTGAGTTAACATATATAACCGTCGTTCCAACGGTAAATTTAACATCCTCCGAGCCGTCTTTTGTTATAAACCGGAACACATTGCCGTCACCTGTCACAGCCATGTCAAGCGTGCGTGCAAGCTTAGAGTAGTTAATATACAACTTTCCATTGCGCACAGCAGAATCAAACGGAACGATGTCCTTTTCGTCCTTGCCTGTCCCGTAAACATAAACATATTCGTCATCCGTCTCTTGAACATCCGTGTTGCGGAAAGATACAAGAATAACTGCTGTGACAATGACTAAAATTAATATAAAAATGAAAAAGAAGACCCACAGACGCGCATATAATGTCTCGCGCCGTGCCGCACGCCTTGCTATTCGCTGAGAGCTCATCTTGCGTTCCATTTGCGCCCGGAGCAGCTCATCGCGTATTGCCACCATATTCGGATCTTCAACCGCGCGATTATAGGCTGTGACACCGCTATTGTTGTTTCTGTTTGTATTATTGCCAGACACGCGCGCGGGAATAACTCTGCCTCTGCCACTGTTTCTTGTGTTATTGGCATTGACGCCGTTGCCCCGATTATTATTAATAACATTGCGGGAAGCGCTGTTGTCTGCGCGTACGCTGTTGTTATTTATATTATTCACGTTATTAATGTTGTTACTGCCACCGGACCCGTTATTGCCGCGGGAACCATTATTGTTACCGGAGGAACTGTTGTTGCCCCTCCTGTTACTACTAAAACCGATGCCCAATATATTACCCTCCTGAAAGGCAAAAAACCACGATCGCCGCTTTCTACAATTTAATTTTATATTACCTCACGTTACATTATAAGCCGCTCCGTGTCGTTTTGCGCACGCAACGGAGCGGTTTTTCTTAATTTGATATTATGATACAGCGTTATTGTGCGTAATTTATCATTTTTTCTCGACAAGTGTAAAATAAGGCGACGAGGGTGAGTTGATTATACGGACCTCCGTACATGAAAAGTTACGTTTATCAAGTGTCGCGAAATACCGGGCGAGCTCCTCTCCTTCCGCAGCACCTTCAGCGTGTCCCGGATAAACAGCGACTGTTATCGCACCTCCCGGTGCAAGCAGCTCTATGGCTGTTCTGACTGCCTTTATTGTCGACGACCTCATTGTAGTTTTCGTTTTATCGCCGCCGGGCATATACCCGAGATTGAACATGCCGGCATTTATCGGCTCTTTTATATAAAGAGCCGCATTTTCATGCGAGTCATGGATAAGCGTCACATTATCAGGACACCCTTCTGCCAAAAGCGTGCGTCTTGTTGATTCGATGGCCTCAATTTGAATATCGAAAGCATATACTTTGCCGCTCTCGCCTACTGTACGGGAGAGAAAAGCCGTATCATGGCCGTTTCCCATCGTGAAATCGACAGCTACGCCACCCGGTGCAAGGTGTCGCTTTATAAACTCCTTCTGCATAAGGAGCAGGTCAATCATTGTGCCGAATTTTTTGTTATCCAAGGACATATCCTGCTGCGCGGAGTAGTTTTTCTGCTTCTTCCGGGTTTTCAACACGGATAATTATCGACGCAAAACCGTCTTTCGTTGACATTGATGTGTAAATATACTCGATAGCTATGTTGTTATCCGCAAGTATCTTTAAAATACGTGCAAGCCCACCCGGTTCATGACGAACGCTTACATCAAGCACGTCTGTCAGAGTTGCTGTAACACCGCGCTTGCGCAGAGAATCACAAGTTTCTTCCGGATTTTCTACGATAATGCGGAGAATTCCGTAGCTTTCTGTGTCAGCGATCGAAATAGCGTCAAGATTTACGCCCATACCAGCAAGTATTTCCGTAATTTCGGCGACACGGCCGGCCTTGTTTTCCAGAAAGATCGATAGCTGCTTTACCATCGCGCTGCCTCCTTTATTTTTTATTTATAAAGCTTGCGGTTGTCGATGACGCGTTTTGCCTTGCCTTCGGAACGCGGTAATGTCCCGGGCTCAACAAATGTAATCTTCGCTGAAATCTGCAGGACACTATCCATCTTCTTTTGAATTTCTTCAGCGTAGCTCTGAAGGCCTCTGATTTTATCGGAGAAAATCTCTGGTGAAACCTCCACTTTGACTTCTATCGTATCGTGATTGTCATGTCTGTCGACAATGATGAGGTAATGCGGCGACACACCTTTAACCGAAAGCAGCACACTTTCAATTTGAGACGGGAAAACATTGATACCGCGCACGATAATCATATCGTCGGTTCTGCCTGTGGGCTTCATAAGGCGCACAAGCGTCCGGCCACATTCACACTTTTCCCTCGTGATATATGATATATCATGAGTGCGGTAGCGCAGAAGCGGCAGCCCTTCTTTATTTATGCATGAAAAGACAACTTCTCCGCGCTGACCGTCCGGTAAAGGCTCCCCTGTCACCGGATCGACTATTTCTATATAGAAGTTATCCTCATTTACATGCATACCGTGCTGGTACTCGCAGTCAAAGGCAACACCGGGGCCTGTTATCTCCGCAATGCCGTATATATCATAAGCTTTAATGTTAAGACGCTTTTCAATCTCGCGGCGCATTTCTTCCGTCCACGGCTCGGCGCCAAATATGCCGCCTTTTAATGAAAGTGACCCGACCGGTATATTATTCTTCTCCATTGTATCGGCTATGTAGAGGGCATATGACGGCGTACAGCAAAGGTATGTCGAGCCGAGATCTATCATCATCTCGATCTGGCGCAAAGTATTGCCGCTTGAAGTCGGGACAACAGTAGCTCCGATATATTCAGCGCCATAATGAAGCCCCAGACCGCCTGTGAAAAGACCATAACCATAGGCAACCTGTATAACATCGTGTTCACCTGCACCGGCAGCGACAAGGCAACGGGCGACACATTCACTCCAGACCTCAACATCGCGCCTTGTGTAAGCGACAACTTTCGGTTTTCCTGTTGTTCCGGAGGAAGCGTGGATTCTTGTTATCTTCTCGTGCGGAACGGCAAGCATTCCTAAAGGATAATTCTCACGCAGGTTTTCGCTGCTTAAAAACGGCAGCTTAGTAATATCCTCGATTGTGCGTATGTCTGAAGGTTTTACGCCGGCTTCATCCATTAAGCGGCGGTAAGGGGCAACGTTTGCGTACATCCGCTCGACAGTATTACGAAGGCGTTCGGATTGTAAAGCACGCATGGCGTCGCGAGGCATTTTTTCAATAGCTTCGTTGCAATACTTCATCTTCAACTCCGGTTGTCATAGGATTTTTATATTTTAATTATAAATTATGTCTTTGTGACGCTGCGGCAAGACCACCCTTGAATGCCGCTTCATTCACTGCTTTTGCTTTTTCAGGTACGCACGACATGATGGACTCGTAAAGCACATCATGTGAAAATCCGAAAAGATCTGCGCCAAGACCAATAAGCGCAACGTTTGACGCCTTAATACTGCCAGCGGCACGTGCTATTGACAAAGCGTCGGCGGATATCACACGCACACCGGCAGCTTTCATTTGATTTATTAAATCGCCCGGATATTTAGCAGCGCCCGATATTACGGGCATTGGATTTATTTCCTGCGTTGAGGTGACGACAACTCCGCCTTTTTTAAGGTAAGGCAAACATCTTGCCGCTTCAAGCACCTCAAAGCTAAGTATAACGTCCGCTTCTCCCTCGCATATGAGCGGTGAGACGACCGATTTCCCGTATCTGACATATGTAACAACGGAACCACCGCGCTGGCTCATTCCGTGAACCTCTGAAACTTTCGCTTCATATCCTGAGCGAATGGCGGCATCGCCAAGTATGCGCGCCGCAAGCAGCGTTCCCTGCCCACCGACGCCTGTTATCAATATGCTTTTTACACTATCCATTATTTTGCATCCTTTCGGGGAGGGTTTTACGAGACTTACTCGCATATGGCATCAAAGCGGCACATCTGAGTGCAGAGGCCACAGCCGGTGCAGAGAGCGTCGTCAATTTTTGCCTTACCGTTTTCACTTACTGAAATAGCAGGGCAAGCTATTCTCATGCATGCGCGACAGGCGCGGCACTTATTCTCATCAATCGAATACGGTTTCTTCTTTGCAACATACTTTAAAAGCGCACACGGACGACGGCATATAATGACAGACACGCACGGGCTGTCAAGCTCCTCTTTTATTGTTTTTTCAAGCTCGTCGAGCTTGTTCGGATCAACGACTCTTATGTGTTCTTCATCAACGCCGACGGCAGCGCAGAGCCGCTCAAGCGAGAGTTCAGGCGCCGGTTTTTCTTTAAGTGTAAGCCCCGTGCATGGGTTCTGCTGGTGTCCTGTCATGCCAGTTATTCTGTTATCAAGGATCAAAACCGTTGATTTGCTGCCATTGTAGACCATATTTATAAGCCCTGTTATGCCGGAGTGAACAAAAGTCGAGTCACCGATGACGGCAACAGACGTTTTTTCATCACCTATGGCAATGTTGCGGCCATGAAGCGACGACACGCTTGCTCCCATGCAAAATGTCGTATCAATGCTCGCAAGCGGTGCGACGGCACCAAGCGTATAGCATCCGATATCGCCGCTTACAGTGAGTTTCAGCTTTTTCAGTATGTAAAAGACACCTCTGTGCGGGCATCCCGGGCAGAGAACCGGCGGACGAGGCGGCATCTGAACATCAAGCCGCACAGTCTCAGGCTTTTTACCGAGCAGGCGCTCTGCAAGAAGCGCACTTGAATACTCGCCCACAACCGGCAAGAGGTTTTTACCGTCGCAGGCAATGCCCATAGCGCGCACCTGCTCCTCTATCACCGGATCAAGCTCCTCTATTACGATAACACGCTCAACAGACGCAGCAAATTCACGTATCAGGCGCTCGGGCAGCGGATTGACAAGCCCAAGCTTCAGGTAAGAAGCCGTGTCGCCGAAACATTCCTTTGCATACACATAAGAGACCCCTGCTGTTATAATGCCGATTTTATTGTCAGACGCACGTTCGATTTTGTTGACGGGCGATGTTTCGGCATATTCCCGCAGAGCGGCAAGCCGTTCTTCAAGCGATACATGGCGACCGCGCGCATTTGCTGGTATCATGACGTATTTCGCGGGATTTTTTTCGTAAGGGAGAATCGGTTTTTCCTCCCGCTCGCCAAGCTCCGTTAAGCTTTGGGAGTGGGCAATGCGGGTTGACGTACGTAAAATAAACGGTATATCAAACTTTTCAGATAAATCATATGCAAGCTTGACAAAATCAAGACATTCCTGTGAATCGGACGGCTCAAGCATTGGAATTTTAGCCGCTCTTGCATAATGGCGGCTGTCCTGCTCGTTTTGAGAGGAATGCATACCCGGATCGTCTGCAACTGCAATAAGAAGACCGGCATTTACACCGGTGTACGATGCAACGAACAGCGGGTCGGCAGCGACGTTAAGCCCGACATGCTTCATCGCGCAGAAAGCTCGAGCCCCGCCGACAGCGGCACCCATTGCCGCTTCAAGCGCTACTTTTTCATTCGGCGCCCATTCGGCGTATATTTCGTCGTATTTTGCGGCATATTCGGTTATTTCCGTGCTCGGAGTGCCCGGGTAACTTGACACAAAGCGCACGCCCGCTTCGTAAAGCCCCCTTGCAACGGCTTCATTTCCGAGCATAAGTCTTTTTGTTTTCATTATCTCTTCCCTTTTGGATACGAATAATTTCCGGTTTTTATATTTTATTTTATATTTTATAGTGTTGACCCATCATACGCAACACTTATGCGCACAATTTATTTAACAAAATCAAATTCAAAATCGTAAATAAATACAGTGTCCCCGTCTTTGCATCCGTGTGCCTCAAGCAAGTCTATGACTCCGTTTCGCTTTAATACGCGCCCAAAATACGCAAGCGATTCACGGTCGTTTAAGTTGACCTGCCCGAGTAAATTGAAAAGCCACTCGCCCTCCACGATAAATTTATCGTTTTCGCGGCGTACAATCGTTTGCTTTTCGCCCTTATGATCATCTTCCGGTTCATATTCAGGCTCATAAATTGTTATCGGTGGCAGCGTAGCAAGGTGACGGGCTATTGTCGATACAAGTTTGTCCATATTGTATCCTGTTGCGGCTGATATAAATAACAAGTCGCGACCATTTTCCTTTGCATATGCTTCAAGCGCCGAAAAATCTGCATCTTCACTTGCCGCATCATATTTGTTTGCGGCTATTATCTGCGGGAGCGCCATAAGGTCTACGTTATAACGCTCGCCATAGCGCTTAAGCTCACCGTTTATTGTCTCAATATCAGCCACCGGGTCGCGCTCTGCTAAAGAGGATACATCAACGACATGAACAAGCAGCCGGCAACGCTCTATATGACGTAAAAACTCATGTCCAAGCCCAGCACCTTCAGCCGCACCTTCAATCAGTCCCGGAATGTCGGCCATGACAAAGCCGCCGTCGTCGCCAAGTGAAACGACACCAAGGTTCGGTGATAGCGTTGTAAACGGATAATCAGCAATTTTGGGGCGCGCAGAGCTGACAGCTGCAAGAATAGACGATTTTCCGACGCTCGGCATACCGATAAGACCGACATCGGCTATCATTTTCAGCTCAAGAGTTACATTTTTCTCCTCGCCCTTCATACCGCTCTTTGCAAACCGGGGTGTCTGGCGCGTCGGTGTTGCGAAATGACGGTTACCCCATCCGCCGCGACCACCGCGGCAAAGTATGAAGGGCTTGCCGTCAGACATATCGTGGATGATTTTTCCGCTCGCCGTGTCGCGTATCAGAGTGCCGCGCGGCACCCGGATTATCAAATCCTCACCGGATTTTCCGTGCATTTTGCCGGGTTTTCCGTCCTCGCCGTTTTCGGCGATGAACTTGCGCCTGTAACGGAAGGCAAGAAGCGTATTCGTCCCGTCGTCAACTTCAAAAACGACGTTCCCACCACGACCGCCGTCACCGCCATCAGGACCGCCCTTAGCAATATATTTTTCGCGGTGGAAAGACACGCGGCCATTGCCGCCGTCCCCTGCTTTTACATAAATATCAACTTTATCTACAAACATATGCTTTATCTATCCATTTTGCCTTTCTTTTTTGCGTGAGTAAGAAGGAACTTCTCTGCTTCCGCGCACCAAAGGCCACCATTTTTCTCAACTATATCAGCAAGCGCCACAAATAAATGGGCGTTTTCCCCGCCATCCTCGGATAAGCGCTTGAAATCGGCTATTGCCGTCAAAGGAAGGTCTATTTCTGTGTAAATCAGCTTTTTACCGCCCGGTATTTCGGGAAGTCTCAGCGTCGTATCGACAACAGCGCCAAGCCCGCCTATATGCGTTATCATCGCCGCAGGATTTATGCGTCCTGATTCCATCATAGCAATAGCTTCACGCATATCGTCTGTGTTGCCGCCGCTTGTGCCGACTATGTGTGTTGACGAGTAGTGGACATTGTAGAAATTAAGCTGCGCTGAAAACTCGGGGTCTGTGGGACCTGCGAAAAAGTTCAAGCAACCGTCGCGCGCAAGCAGCCTATCGGCGCTTTCAACAACAGCGCGGACAGGGGCAAAGACGAAAATATCGTCAAAACCAGCCCCGCTCGGCGTGAGCGAGCGCATATAAGCTTCTGCGTCGGGCGTTGTCTTTGTGTTGATATAAACGAGCTTAACGCCGTTTTCCGCTGCATTTTCAGGCGTAATAATCGACGCCGCACGCTTTAGTCTCTCATCGTCTATGTCAGTAACGACAAGAAGTGACGGTTTTCTGTCGCAGTGAACAGCGTAATCTATGGCGCCAAGTCCCATAGGCCCGGCACCTGCAAGAATCGCCATTGAGCCGCCCTCGCGGATGCCCATTTCATGGACATATGAACCGGCCTTCGTATGGTAGTTTGCATGAAAAGCGCCGACAATACAGCTCATCGGCTCCGCGAGGCTTCCATAGAAAAACGCATCGCCTGAATAAGGGAGAAGGCTCCCCGTTTCCATTACCTCTGGAGGAATTATTATATACGTCGCATCTCCGCCTATATATTGATACGAATAACCGGGTGCCGCAAGGCTGCCTTTATAGTTAAGTGCAGGCTGTATTGTGAACCTGTCACCAGGTTTAAACCCGCCCGGTACTGCCGCTCCAACCTCAACTATTTCGCCGCAAAACTCATGCCCTATGATAACAGGATTTGTGGCGACATCGGCCGGCACGCGTTTGTGATCCGCTCCCTGCTTTGCCGCTTTATATGAAGACATGCATATGCTGTCAGTTATGACTTTTGCAAGAATCTCATTTTCATTTATCTCCGGAAGCTCAAACTCCTCAAGCCGGAGGTCGTTTTTCCCATAAAGGCGCACAGCCCTTGTCTTCACTTTCATCCTCATCGCGACTAAGCCTTTCAAATATCGTTTTTTTACCGCTCTTTTAAGCTGAAAATTATCGTATTATTATACATCAATAACAATAACATAGATATTAATATATTATAACACAATATGTTGATTATAGGAAGAGTAAAACATTAATACACCATTGTTTTATTGCATAAAAATTATTTTTTTGCATTATACTGCAGATATTTTTTTATTAACAGGCATATGTGCTCATATGTGTGCACGTTGACATGAAAATGCCCCGATGGTAGAATAATAACCAAAAGATACGGTTTATTTTTATTGTGGGAGGCTCCTTTCACGTAATATGGACGAAAAAAATAATAACAGTAATGTTGACATAAAAAAGCGAATTGAGGAGCTACGGCGTCAAATTGAGCATCACTCACATCTTTATTATGACCTGGACTCACCTGAAATAAGCGACTACGAGTATGATGCAATGTTTGCCGAGCTTTTACAGCTTGAGGCGGAGCATCCCGAATTTGACTCACCGGATTCACCGACAAAACGCGTCGGCGGAAAGCCGTCCGAACGCTTTGAAAAGGTTAATCACGTATACCCTCTCGGAAGTCTTGAGGACGTTTTTTCTTTTGATGAGATAAAGGCATTTACCGCGCGCGTTCGTGAAGCAGACCCTGACGCGGAATTTTCAGTCGAACCTAAAATTGACGGTTTATCCGTCGCCCTCACATATGAAAACGGGATTTTTGCCGTCGGCGCCACGCGCGGCGACGGTGCCGTTGGTGAAAATGTTACTGCTAACCTGCGCACTATCCGCACAATTCCGCTTTCTCTTGCAGGTGGCGAAAAACTCAACCTCACTGTACGCGGTGAAGTTTACATGCCGCGCGAAGCTTTTGAACGGCTGAACGCAGCGCGTGAAGCAAAAGGCGAGGCTCTCATGGCAAATCCGCGCAACGCTGCCGCAGGTTCGCTGCGCCAGCTTGACCCGAAGATAACGGCGTCACGCTCCCTTGATATTTTCGTCTTTAACTTTCAAGGCGGGACTCTTTACAGCGATGGTCGTGAGCCGCAGTCTCATACGGAAACGCTCTTTCGCCTGCGTGAGCTCGGATTTAAAACTCTCCCGCACACAATTAAAGCGAAAACCGATGATGAAATCATCGCACATATAGAAAAAATCGGCTCCATGCGAGGCACGCTGCCTTTTGACATAGACGGAGCCGTTATTAAAGTTGATTCTCTCGCCCTTCGCCGAATCCTTGGCGAAGGAACAGCCACACCGAAGTGGGCTGTAGCTTTCAAATACCCGCCTGAGCGGAAAGAAACAAAGCTGCTTGACATAACTGTAGCCGTTGGTCGAACCGGGGTTCTTACGCCGACAGCCGTTCTTGAACCGGTGCGAATAGCAGGCTCAACTGTCTCCCGTGCGACACTTCACAACCTTGATATCATAAGAAAACTCGGCATTATGATCGGCGACACCGTCATTATACAAAAAGCCGGCGATATAATACCTGAGGTTGTCGGTGCCGTTACATCAAAGCGCACAGGCAATGAGCGGCCGTGGATTCCGCCTGTTGTATGCCCTTCATGCGGTGAGCGCGTTGTTGCCGATATTGACAGCGGCGAATCCGCCAGTGCTGATACAGCAACTTCCCTTTACTGTATAAACGCCGCCTGCCCCGCTCAGCGCGCGCGAAATATTGAGCATTTCGCGTCAAAAGGTGCTATGGACATTGCATCCCTCGGCCCTGCCGTCACATCCCAGCTTATCGCCGCAGGACTTGTCCGGGATGCTGCAGACCTTTACTCGCTCCGCGTATCGGACGTCGCCGCTCTTGACAGGATGGGCGAGAAATCAGCGTCAAACCTTATCGCCGCAATTGAGGCGTCGAAATCCGCCGGTCTTGCGCGTCTTATATATGCGCTCGGCATACGCAATGTCGGTTCTGTTACCGCCGCCGCCCTTGCAAAGCGCTTTTTGTCGATAGAAGCTCTTGCGTCGGCGTCCCGCGAGGAGCTGATGGAAGTTGAGGACATAGGCGACGTCGTTGCAAATTCAATTATCAGTTATTTTACGGAACCTGCAAATATTTCGCTTATCAAAAGGCTTGCCAAAGCCGGCGTTAAAACGACAGAGGATGTCACTGTTACAAAAACGACCCTTTCAGGTCTCACGTTCGTTTTGACGGGAACACTTCCGAATCTCACGCGCGCAGAAGCGACGGCCAAGATTGAAGCCGCCGGCGGGAAAGTAACATCGTCCGTTTCAAAAAAGACAAGTTATGTAGTCGCTGGCGTTGAAGCAGGCTCAAAACTTGACCGTGCTCTGGCACTTGGTGTTCCGGTTATTGACGAAGCAACACTCCTGTCGATGATTAATGAAGCAGAGGGATAATCACAACATACCGAAGTATGATAGTATACCGTTGTAAACACCCTGTGCATAAAGGCCCGGATTTGTTGCCATCATTTCAGCTTCGACTGGATTTGTTATAAAGCCAAGCTCAACAAGCGTCGCCGGCATTGCTGTGCGGCGCAGTACATAAAGCGACGGCCTTGCCGACACTCCCCTGTTCGGCTCGCCCGTTGCTTCAGCAACTCCCCTGACAATTTCAACAGCGAGCGGGTATGCTTCCGATGATGTTGAGTATACGAAAGCTTCTACTCCGCTTGCCGTAGGGATTGATGAGGCGTTTGCATGCAGGCTTATAAAATAATCAGCCCCCCAGTTGTTCGCCATATCGACGCGCGCACGAAGGCTTGTCGCATTGCTTGTGCCGAGCTGAGTTTGTGGCGTCGGACGCGAAAGCATAACCTCAAAATTGCCGTTGTTGCGCAACAGCTCTGCAAGTCTTACGCCTATTGTATATACAAGATCCTGCTCGCGGTAGCCATGTCCCTCCGCGCCTGCATTCGGGCCTGACGGATTATGCCCCTGATCAATAAATATTTTTATCAACTAAAACATTCACCCTTTCTAAAATTTTACAACACTAATATAGGATATGCGCTTATAACAAAAAGGATTAATATATGAACCAACTACAAAAGCTTCTTGGTTATGCACGCCGTGCTATTGAAGATTATTCAATGATTGCCGACGGTGATTCTATTGCCGTCGGCATATCTGGTGGTAAAGATTCTCTTGTTCTTTTAAAAACACTTGCAACACTGCGCAACTTTTTACCCGAAAAATTTAATCTTTACGCCATAACTATTGACATGGGATTTCCAAACACCGATTTTTCGGATATTGCAGCCTTTTGTGAATCGCTTAATGTGCCTTATTCCATCGTTAAAACACAAATCGCCGAGATAGTATTCGATGTGCGGCGTGAGCCGAATCCCTGCTCGCTCTGCGCAAAGATGAGACGCGGGGCTCTCCACAATGAAGCCAAGCGGCTTGGCTGCAACAAGCTTGCGCTCGGACACCATAATAACGACGTCGTCGACACTTTCATGCTTAACCTCATCTACGGCAGCCGGTTTGGTACGTTTCAGCCCGTGACATACCTTTCACGCAAGGATATAACCGTAATCCGGCCGTTTATATACGCGCAGGAATATGAAATTGCCTCTTACTCAAAAGAGGCCGGGTTACCGGTGATGAAATCCCCCTGCCCTGCAGATGGCGGAACCGAGCGCGCGGAGATGAAAAAGCTTCTCTCTGAACTCGGGCACCGCTATCACGGAATACGCAAGTCAATTTTCGGAGCAATCGAGCGGGCGCAGATTGACGGGTACCATGAAAACCGGCGCGGGAAACGTCGTCCGGAACGAGCAGATGTTGATGAGCAGGACGATTGATACGTCTTTGCTGCCGAGACAACAATACGTTTGAAAAAGCTGCAACGCCTTGCAGGACACCCGATAAAATTAGTGATTTTAAAGTTAATAAAGCATAAAAAAGACTGTCTCATAAAAAAGCAGAGCGTCTTTTTTTATAACTGACAGCGTGTCCGTCATATCCTCCCGTCCTTCACCGTATACATATACCATGAAAGACAAGCAACCAAAAAACCAGATTCCGGATTATATAAAGCCGGCTTTGCAGCTTTTCCCCGATGCTGTTCGCCTTGCCATCACAGACGCTATACGCCGCACATCACCGCAGCTTGCGCAAAATGTAACAGACATACGTCTGAAGCGCCGCGGCACCTCATACCTTTCGGTTTCATGCGGGGAAGGATTTGCCGACAAAATACCGATTGACTTTCGCGGTATAATGACGGACAAACTGTTCGCTGACCTTGTTTTTTCACTATGCGACGGCTCCGTTTATGCCTGTGCCGACACGCTTCGCGAAGGGTATATCGACTTATCGGACGGTTTCCGCTGCGGTGTTTGCGGACGCGCTTCCGTAAAAAATGGAGCTATATCCGAAGTACACGATATTGATTCCGTATGCATACGCGTACCTCGCGCAGTACCGGGTGCTTCCGGGCTTGTATGGGAGATGCTGCGCGACGGCGGCTTTCGGGACAGTGTGCTCGTTTATTCTCCGCCCGGCACGGGGAAAACAACGCTTCTTCGCGACCTGATAATCAAGCTTGCCGGTGCAGGACTCCCTGTTTCCGTCATCGACAGCCGCGGCGAGCTTGCCGCTTGCGGGGCTTATGACAGCGGGGCTGATTTTTTCCGGGGATACCCGAAGGCAGAAGGCATGGTTTCCGCTGTCCGCTCAATGTCGCCACTTTATATTGTCTGCGATGAGCTTGGCGGACGCGCTGACGCCGAAGCTGTTCTTTACGCCCGTTCCTGCGGTGTTTACACTATTGCATCGGCTCACGGAGGGTCTGTGGACGAGCTTTTGTTGCGTCCGGAACTTCGGGATTTAATCCGTGCATCTGTATTTTCGCTTATCGTTGGAATAAGACGCGCGCCCGGCAGCCGTGAATTCGACTTCACGGTGACGAGGCACAATGAACTTCTAAAGGCTGCACAATGAACGTATATATTTACAAAGCCGCAGGAGCTGCACTTTTACTGATTGGCGGGGCCATTCTTCTCTCGCAAAGCGCAAGCGACGGCACACAAAAGCTTGCCCGCGCAAAAGAGGCCCTCAGGCTCATCCGGTACACGGCTGAGTCAATTGAATACCGGCGTGCCACCGTGCCTGAGATACTCATGGGCTTCCGTACAGCGGATGAGTTATTTCAAAACTTATGCAGGCGTGCTGCTGCTACATCCCTTACCTCAGCGCTTGCAGCGTGTGGCAGTGAACTTTTTGATTCTGGCACACTGTCGATAATGGAGGAGTTTGCGGCGGAACTTGGCCGCGGGTATGAAAAATCTCAGCTTGAGCTATGCTCTATCACCTCATCGCGATTAAAGGAAAGAATAGAGGTGCTTGAAAAAACACTGCCCGAGCGTCGCCGGCTTGAGCGGACTATATGCCTTTTTATAATTCTCACAGTTATAATAATACTTCTATAAGAAACGCGGTGTTTGGAAGTGGACGTTGGACTTATATTAAAAATCGCTGGCGTCGGAATTATTGTCGCTGCTTCGTGTCAGGTGCTTTCAAAATCAGGCAGGGACGAACAGTCGATGCTTGTATCCGTTGCCGGAATAATTGTTGTTTTGCTTATGATCACGGGCAAACTCGGACAACTTTTCGAGTTGATAAAGGATGTGTTCGGACTGTGACAACGCTTAAAATATGCGGCGCTGCCCTCCTTTGTGCTGCCGCCGTGCCAATACTTCGCGAAATGAAGGGTATATCGGCCCTGCTTTCAGCCGCCGTTGCCATAATGGCAGCCGCCGCGGCAATAGCTTCGATTTACCCGTCGGTTTCGTTTCTTGTTGCGGCAGCAGAGGGGACAGCCTTTGAATCATATGCAGCTATTCTCCTAAAAGCCATCGGCATCGGTTATTGCACTGTCATCACCTCTGATGCGTGCCGCGCGACAGGCGCCGATACGGCCGCAAGCGGCATTGAACTTCTGGGGCGAGCCGAAATACTTTTAATTTCTCTCCCGCTTATCACCGAACTTTTATCGGGTATTGCGGGGCTTATATGAGATGCCGGGGAGCGGCGATTGCCGCTTTTATACTGGCACTGCTTTTGCCCATCTTCTCATCTCACGCAAGCGCTACTGACACATATAAAAACAGTGACGGTTCAGCACAAGCAATATCAAACGCCACAAATGATGCAAATGATTCATTCTCTGAGCTGCGCAAGCTCATTCCGGAGGACGTGCTGTCAGAGCTTCCCGAGGGGATATTTGATGGGGGAGATACCTCATCGTCTCTGCCTGAGAAAATTGGCCTGAAATATGTATTCGGCAAGCTCTGGGGCCTTATAAAGCGCTCTCTTTTGCCTGCAGCGGGAAGCCTTGCATCGCTTCTCGGTATGACAGCGCTTGCCGCGTCGTTCGGGCTGCTTGCGGACGGGCTTAACTGTGCCTCTGTTGTACGCATATTTACACTTTGCGCAACGCTCACCGTCGCTTGTTACGTCATGAGCACGCAAGTTGGCGTTATGAATAGCGCATCCCTTGTCATCGGCTCAATGACAGCCTTTTCAAATGCTATCATTCCCATCTTAACAGCGCTTCTTATCTCCTCCGGCAATACTCTCACGGCATCTGTTACCGGAGCAGGACTGCTTGAGTTCACAACAATACTTGCAAACTTCACGCAATACTGCTTTTTACCGCTTTGCCGCGCATGTTTCGGACTTGCTATCATTTCCGCCATCTCAGGAAACGGTCACACCGACGGCATATGCGGCATTGTCAAAAAGACTTTTACCGTCACAGCAGGGTTTGCCGCCGCTCTTTTCGCTGCCGTAATCTCATACCAGACAACCCTTGCCGCCGCAGCCGACAGCGTTGCCGCACGCTCTATTAAATATGCCCTCGGCAGCTCAATTCCTGTTGTCGGCAGCGCTCTTGGCGACGCTATCAAAGGCACAGCTGCAGGGCTTTCGCTGATAAAAAGCGGCGTCGGAGCCATCGGCATTGTTGTCATCATTCTCATCGTGTCGCCGGTGATCATTAATTTATTCTTAAACTCGGCAATTCTCGGCATATGCTCCGCCGCAGCAAAAATCTTAGGCTGTGACCGCATTGCCACCTTGATGGCGGAGCTAAAAAATGTTTCGGGCTTCATCCTTGCCGTCGTTGCCCTGTCAACAGTCATATTCATCATGAGCCTTGCCGTGTTTTTAAAGATTAACCCGGCATTATCGGTGTAAAAAACATGAGTGGTTATATTAACTCTGTAATAACTGTCTCTCTTGTCGCATCTATCGCCTGCGCTTTAGCCCCGGAAGGTAAAGGCATCGGCCGCTATATTAAATATGTCGCCGCTCTTATGACATTACTTGTCATACTCGCACCGTTATCATTACTCATTGGCGGAAAATCATCTCATGATACATCAGGTGGCGGCACCGATACGGTTTTCACACCATCTGAAACAACAAACGAAGTTACAACTGATTATAGAGAAGCGATTATCACCGCCGCTGTCGATAAAATGAAACAAACTGTAATTTCTGTGCTTGCGACACGGTACGATGTCAGGGTAGAAGATGCTTCGGTCGAGCTTGAATATGACGCATCCGACTATTCAAATATCATTGTCACGCATATTTACATAACGCTCACCGGATACAGCTCGTGGATTGATGCCAAGGATGCCGCAGACTATATCGGCGACCTCTTTGCCTGCCCTGTGACAATCGGCTATGACTAATTCTATATAAAACAAACGAACACGGAGGATGAATTGGCATAATGGAAGAAGGCAAGCTAACCGGCGTCTGGCACGCTGTTAAAAGCAAAAAGCTCATCCTTTTTCTTGCGATTGCAGGTATACTGCTGCTTGCCGCTGATTTGATTTTTATAAAAGGCAGCAGTGGCGACAAAAACAAAGACAAAATTCCCGCTACCGTTTACACCGCTTATACGGAGGAGCTTGAGCGGCGCGTGAGTGATATATGTGAAAAGGTTGCCGGCGTTTCAAATGTAAGCGTTCTTTTGACACTTGAGGGCAGCAATGAATATGTATATGCTGAAAACTCATCGGGCGCGTCTGTTTACGATTATCTTGTCATCGACGGTAAAGATGGCGAAGAACCCGTCCTTATAAAGGAAATATACGCATCTGT
>LFTK01000001.1 GCA_001513385.1 Clostridiales bacterium DTU064 | reverse complement strand
GTATTATCTCGCCGTCACGCTTGTCAAGCTCGGCAAGTGTTTCAGGAATGCGTCCAATACCCTCGCCCGCCACAACGACGGCACCGCTTTTCTCCGCGTCCTTTATGTGCATATATGTAATGTAATTTTTCAGCATCTCATATGCCGCAGGATACGGCTCACAGCCGCTCTGGATGAAGTTTGCATGGTCAAAAACACATCCCATGCGCCCGCCAAAGTACTCTGCAAGGTCAAGGCAGCGCTCGGGTGTTTCACCATATATGCCCTTTTCGTTCTCATGGCAGTATAAAACGCCCGCCCCCTCGCATATTTCAATCATCTCATCAAGATATTCAAGCACGCGCGGGCGTGCAGCCGAAGGATTTTCTGATGTGCCATAGAAGCTGAATCCGCGTATACGACCACACTCCATGATATTTGCTGTCTCGCATATACGGCGCGTCAAGTCCATATGCGCCCTTATATCTCCGTTTATATCTATCTTGCCGAGAGGTGAGCCGACAGCCGACAGCTTTATTCCCGCATCGTCAAGCTTTTTCTTAACTTCTTTTACTTCATCGGGCGTCAGATCCGCAACACTTTTGCCGTCAACGCCGCGCAGCTCAATGAGGTCAATGCCAAACTTAGTAAGCCCCTCAATCTGACGGTCAAGCGAGGGTGAATATTCATCAGCAAATGCGCTTATTCTGAAAACAGCCATCCGCTATGCCATCCTTTCATGTGTTTTTATTGTTTATTCTCGGAACTCCGGGTATCTCGCCATAAGATTTTCGTAGCTTATCCTCATGCTGTCGAACGGATCCATATACACATAGTCCTGCTCAATCATGTGCCACTTTACGCCGGCATTAATTGATGCGGATATTATCGCATCAAAGTTAATGTTGCCTGTCAGCACTTCCGTCATGACAACCTTATCGTTGCGAACAGTCATGTCCTTTAAGTGTGTCGCAAAGATTCTATCACCATGACGGCTGATATAGTCGGCGGGGTCAATACCGGCAGCCTGAGCCCAGTATGTGTCGAATGTGAACATCACCGTTTCCGGATCCGTTATCTCCATCAGCATATCAAGCGCTGTTTTTCCATCAAAGCGCTCAAACTCAAAGCTGTGGTTATGGTAGAGGAACTTCTTCTTGGCTGCGGCTATTTTAGCAACGGCTGGCGCTATATCAAGTGCAAAAGCGGCAAAACCGCCCTGCGTGTGCGGATACATATTGCCAATGCCGCCGATTCCGATGGCGTCGCAGCCAAAAGCGTCATGCTCGGCGATAACTTCGTCTGTTTCCTCGATAATGCGTTTTAGCGGTACATGCGTTAACACGCACTTAACGCCGTATGTTTCGACAGCTTCGGCTATGACGTCCGGTGTGACGGTCGGACCGACACCCGACACCTGCATATAACGGTAGCCTATCTCAGCTAAGCGCCTGACCGTTTCGAGGAACATTTCCTTATCCTTTGTTTTTTCGCGCACCGTATAAAGCTGCGCTCCGAGATGTATTTTCCCCATTGTATAATTCCTCCGATGCGATTATATATTTCAACATTTACTTCAGCTCAACGATAGTAACGCCCGTATCTCCCTCGCCATAGGCACCAAGCCTAAACGACGATATGCGTGAATCTGACCTCATGAAGTTGTGCAGAGCGTTTCGCAATGCTCCGGTTCCCTTTCCGTGGATAATGCGTACAGTCCTGACGCCGGCAACTATAGCTTCATCGAGATATGAGTCAACGGCAAACCATCCGTCCTCTGCTGTGTAACCTCGTATATCAAGCTCCGGCTTGAAATTTATCGTACCACGCTTGTATTCCGCCGTTGTTGCTGTTTTGCTTTTACCGCTTTGTTTTTCTTTATCTTTTGATGCGGTGCTACTTGGTGCGAGCCTTAGCTTTGACACTTTTGTCCGCGTCGTGATGCCCCCGCTTTTCACTGTAACATTGCCTGATTTATCGGGTGGGTCAATCACAACACCCCTGACGCTTGTTCCAATAATTATAACTTCATCGCCCTTGCGAAGCTCCCGCTGCGGCACATCCCCTTGGTTATTTTCATCCTCGTACGGGTCAGGTTCATCGAGAAGTGATTCGTCTGCCCTAAGCCGCTCGCGTATTGCCTGTTTGGCTTCAGCCAACGCTCGGCCAAGATTTTCACTGTCGCGTTCTTTTTTGACCTTTTCAAGCTGCGCCATTATATAATCACTTGTCGCACGCGCGCCGACTATTAGCTCCCGCGCGCGTTTCATGGCGCGTTCTTCTTCCTTTTTAGAATTGGCAAGCTGCTCACGCAGCTTTTCCTCGGCGTTTTCCTTGAAGCGTTCGTATTCTTCGCGCAAACGGCGCGCTTCATCACGCTCGCGCTCCATTTCAACACGCGCTGCGTCAAGTTTTGCAATAACTTCCTCGAAATCACGCCCCGTACCGCCCATAAGCTCTCTTGCCCGCTCGACAATGCGGTCGGGAAGCCCAAGACGCGTCGATATAGCAAACGCGTTCGATTTTCCCGGAGCGCCTATTATCAGTCTGTATGTCGGGCGGAGGGACTCAACATCAAATTCGCATGCCGCATTGCAAACGCCGGGCGTGTTGAGCGCATATGCTTTAATTTCCGCGTAGTGCGTCGTGACGGCTGTCAGCGAGCGGCGGCTGCGAAGCTCCTCGATTATTGCTATGGCAAGCGCAGCACCCTCAACAGGGTCTGTTCCGGCGCAAAGCTCATCAAGAAGCACAAGCGAACGCTCGCCGGCACCCGATATTATATCAACGATGTTCGACATGCTCGACGAAAACGTCGAAAGCGACATTTCGATGCTTTGCTCATCGCCTATATCGGCTAAAATTTCATCAAAAACGCATATGGTCGAGTCAGGATGAGCAGGTATCTGAAGCCCCGCCTGCGCCATCAGCGCGAAAAGACCGATAGTTTTAAGCGCAACCGTCTTACCGCCGGTGTTCGGACCTGTGATTATGAGCGTATCAAATTCCCCACCGAGGGATACGCTTATCGGAACACATGTGTCCTTGTCAAGCAGCGGATGTCGCGCATTAACAAGCGAAATCTCGCGTTTTTCGGTGATTTTAGGCTGCGACGCCCTCATTCTGTATGAAAGCTCGGCGCACGTAAATGCAAAAGCAAGCTCTGTTATTATGTGGTAATCACTGCGCAGCGTATTTGCCGCACCGGCAACATCAGCGGATAGCTCGGCAAGTATCCGCTCAATTTCGTGAGCTTCTTTACTTTCGAGCAGTCGCAGTTCGTTGTTTGCTTCAACAACTGCCATCGGCTCGATGAAAACAGTCGCACCGGAAGCAGATGTGTCATGTATAAGGCCGTTTATTTCGTTTTTATGTTCAATTTTCACCGGAACAACATATCGTCCGGCACGCTGCGTCACGATGTTTTCCTGAAGTATCTTTGAATACTCGCCTGATGTGTATTTCTGCAGAATTTCGCGTATGCGTGCGTTTGCGATGCGGATTTTGCGGCGTATATCGGCAAGCTCCGGGCTTGCCTCGTCCGCTATCATATCTTCTGACAATACGGCGCGAGATATTTTTTCTTCAAGATACCTGTTAGGTGTAAGAAGGTTAAAAAGTTCGTCAAGCGACGTTTCAAATGTATTCTCCGAGACATACCCGGCAAGTCTGCGCGCCGTCCGCAAGACATTTGCGCATGAGAGAAGCTCGGCATTTGTCAGCACAGCTCCCTTTTCGGCGCGCTCAACAGAGTCGCTTATGTCAATGACGCCCCCGAACGACGGCATTCCTTTTATATCCATAAGCCGCCTTGCGTCGGCTGTCCGGCGCTGGCGGCGCAGCACAACGGTAAAATCGTTCGTTGGCATAAGCGAAAGCGCCGCCGCCCGCGCGCCTTCAGTAGGTGCGCAGTCGGCGAGCATATCAATTATCTTGTCAAACTCAAGCGTTCTTATCGCTCGCTCAATATTATGCATTTTTTATATAAATTCAGTCCTTCCGTAGTCAGTCATGCACAGATAAGCTTTTATAAAACTCAAGTGTACGAAAACTGCAGCCGAGCTGATGTAAAAGATATCGCTCAGCAATATCACCAAAGCTTATCAGCGCATCATCAGTAAGTGTAAACGACAAAAATTTCGCAATATCAGAGCCGATTGCATAACGCATAGCGTTGAGAATTTCCGGCGTCACAATAGATACGGGGCGCTGATAGCCACCCCGGGGTTGATATGAACTCCCGTCGCCATCCGCGTCTTTTTCGGCGGACGGACGCCTTTCCATGCAATCCGGGCATACAAGGTTTCCTTCAAATATATCAAGGTAAAATAGTTGCGCTTCCTTCACGCCGCAAACAGAGCAGCATGAAAGATCCGGGCACATCCCCAAAACGGCAGCACAGCGCAGCTCAAATGCCGCTTTAATAAGAGCTATTTGCTTTTTCCCTGCTGACGCCGCATACAGCGTGTTGAGCACAAGGCGAAGCAGATCAACATCCCCGTTTTCCTCAACGGAGACGTGATCTGCAACTTCACACACATACGAAGCAAAGGCAAGGCGCTCTATGTTGCCGCGCAGGCCGAAAAAACTCTCAATAAGCTCCGAATCGGATATATAGGGATATATACTTTTGCTCTTTACAAGGGTGTATGACGCATAGCAAAACTGCTGAGTCGACGCCATATGTCGGCTGCGCAGCGATCGCACACCTCGTCCGCTGACCGTCATTTTCCCGCGCTCGGCGGTGAGAAGTGTCAATAGCTTATCGTTGTCGCCAACAGGCGTCTCACGCAGCACAAGTCCTTTTACGGTCAGCCTTTCCATCGCGTCAGTTAAGATCCTTTATGTTATAACCGAATTCTCTTAAATTAAAATTGTTGTCGCGCCAGCCGCTTTTTACCTTAACCCAAAGGTTGAGATAAACTTTAACGCCGAAGAATCGCTCAAGATCCTCACGAGCATACGTGCCTATTCGCTTCAACATTTCGCCGTTTTTTCCGATGATTATGGCTTTATGTGACTTTTTTTCGCAGTAAATCTCAGCGCGGATCGAGATGAGCGTTTCTTCATCTTTAAATTCTTCTATAACGACAGCAACACCGTGCGGTATCTCATCTGATAGAAGACGCAATATCTTTTCGCGTATGACTTCGGCTGCATATTGACGCTCCGTCTGATCCGTCACCTCATCACCCGGGAAATACCACGGGCTTTCATAAAGGAATTTTGACGCTTCGTCAAGCACATCGGAAATTCCGGTGCCTTTAATGGCAGACGTCGGAACGAAAGCATCAAAATCATGCACGGCAGCGTAAGCCTTGATTGATTCGGCAAGAGCAACCGGTGTTATCTTATCAATCTTATTTAAAACAAGTATTGAGGGGAGTTTTGCTGATTTTATTCGCTCAATTATAGATAGTTCAATCTCGCCGGGGGCTCGTCCCGCTTCAGCGATGAGTATAACGGCATCGCAGCCACCGATTGAGCTGACAGCACTTTTCAGCATATAGCTGCCAAGCATCGTCTTTGGGTTGTGTATGCCCGGCGTGTCGAGAAAAACGAACTGATCATC
>LFTK01000128.1 GCA_001513385.1 Clostridiales bacterium DTU064 | reverse complement strand
AGATGCGTTAAACCTGTCAATGATTGCTTTTTCCCCTTCGTATGTGTATTTACCACATTCCTCGGGATAACGCAAAACAAACTCTGTCTCGCCGGCGGTGATGTAGAGGTATTCAAGCAGCCCTTCTATGTCTTCATATCGGGGACTGCGAAGGATAGCTGTACGCCCGTCCTTTAATGTGAATTGGGTTTCGTTGATTGTCAACGGCATCACCCTCTTTCGATTTAAAATTAAACTATTCTTTAATATTGTTTATTTTTTTATCATTGCGCTTTTAAACATCGCTTCCTTTTTCGTCGTCACGGACGAGCGTGTTCTTCGAACGTCCGACAGCCGTTATGCCTGTGCGCGATATTTCAATAATCCCGTATGGCTTATAATATTCGATTAAAGCTTCAAGCTTGCTTTTATCGCCAGTTATTTCGATTAAAACGGAATCCGGCGATAAGTCAACGATGTTTGCGCGGAAGGTATTTGCTGCTTCAACGATTTCAGACAGTTTACCCGGCTCAAGCTTTACTTTTACAAGTAAAAGCTCACGCATAACGGTATTATCTTCCGGCATCAGGCGAACAACTTTTACATCTTCGAGCTTGCGAAGCTGTCTCACCATCTGCTCGCGGATGTATTCGTCGCCCTGTGATACTATTGTCATACGCGAATACTCAGGGTTCTCCGTAACGCCGACCGTCAGGCTGTCGATATTGAATCCGCGCCGTGCAAAAAGCCCTGATATGCGCGTCAGCACACCAAAATGGTTCGATACAAGAAGTGACAGGACAAACTGTCGCTTCGGTTCCATGTCAACACTTGTCATAGGCTTTCCCTTTCCTTTTTCCCTTTTTCTTTTTCCCGTTTTCCTCCCGCATAGTTAAAATTTATTTATCTTTGCTTGTATCACTGCCAACGCCACGCAGAATTATGTCGTCAATTCCTCTTCCTGGCGGTATCATTGGTAGCACACATTCGTCGCGGTCTATAACACAGTCGATAACAAACGGTCCCGGTGTCTCAAACGCAAGACGGACGGCGCTGTCAAGCTCTTCCCTTGTCGTCGCCCTTGCCCCGTGTGCACCAAAGCTTTCGGCAAGCTTTACATAATCCGTTTTGCGGTCGAGTGTCGTTTGCGAGTACCTTTTATTGAAAAACAGTGTCTGCCACTGTCTGACCATCCCTAAAACGTTGTTGTTAAGAACAAGCACCTTTATTGGCAAATTATAAGTAACCGCCGTTGCAAGCTCGTTCATGTTCATGTGGAAGCTGCCGTCGCTTGTTATAAGCAGCGTGCGCCGAGCGCTAAATGAGTCGTTGTCGGCTTTTGGTACTAAACCCGCCCCGCCGACTGACGCGCCGATTGACGCTCCCATGCCATAGCCCATAGCGCCAAGACCGCCGCTTGTCAGGAATGTGCGTGGTCCGTTGAATGTACCATATAGCGTCGTCCACATCTGATGCTGTCCGACGTCTGTCACAACAGCTTCGCCCCTATCCAGCATTGCACATGCTTTTTCAATTGCGTACTGCGGGGTAAGGTTATCGTCGCCCATGCTGATATCATTTTCTGCCGACGCCTTTATTTCTGCGATGCGATCCGCCCATACGGGGTGTTGCATCAACGGAACTGCGTCACAGAGAAGCTCAAGCACCTCTCGAACACTGCCTACGATATCGATGTCGGCTTTTATGTTTTTGCCTATTTCGGCTGCATCAATATCAATGTGAATTACCGTTTTACCGGCGGAAAAACGAGCTTTATCGCCGGTTGCGCGGTCGGAGAAGCGTACGCCTACGGCTATAATAACGTCGCTCTCGTCAAGCGCTTTAGCTGCCGCATACCGACCATGCATCCCGAGCATGCCGAGGAACCGGGGATTATCCTTTTCAACCGCTGTCAGACCCATCATGCTGCATGCAATGGGAGCATCGATTTTTTCGGCAAATGATTTGAGTGCCATAACAGCGTCATCAATTATGACACCGCCGCCGCAGTATATATACGGCCGCTTTGCCGAAGCTATTGCCGCTACCGCGCGTTCGACAGATGCTTTGCGCACGGTGGGGTTCGGGCGGCGCTTTGGCTTCTCGGCAGGGGTGAACTCGCAGCGCGAGAGCTGGACATCTTTCGGCACGTCAACGAGCACAGGGCCGGGGCGTCCGGAAATAGCCACAGTAAACGCTTCGCGCAGCGTCCGGGCAAGGTCGGTCACGTCTTTTACGATGTAGTTGTGCTTCGTAATCGGCATTGTGACGCCGGCAATATCTACTTCCTGAAAGCTGTCGCGTCCAAGCATCGCAACGGGAACGTTCCCCGTTATTGCGATAAGCGGCGTGCTGTCAAAGTAAGCGCAGGCGATTCCCGTAACAAGATTTGTAGCGCCGGGGCCTGATGTTGCGATGACAACACCCGGTTTGCCTGTCCTGCGGGCATACCCGTCGGCAGCATGTGCCGCTCCCTGC
>LFTK01000107.1 GCA_001513385.1 Clostridiales bacterium DTU064 | reverse complement strand
CGTCGGATATCAGGCGGTACTTCGTGAGCTTGGTGATATGGAGCTCTTTATTGTTCACACTTTCAAAGACGGCGCGAACCCGCCGATTGAAAGATTTTTAAAAGATAAACAAGTCATTAAAACATTCGGCAGCGAGCTTGATGGTGATTTCAGAGGTAAGGCATTTTTACTGAAGAAGTAATACAAGACTTATCGATAAAAAGAAGCGCGCAGACGCGGATAAATCCGCCGCCTGTGCGCTTTACGTTTATTTAATTATAGAACTTACTCATTATCAAAGCGTATTGTTTCGCTCATGCCGTCGCGACCGCATATAGCGTCCGGGAATATAGCCTTCGCTTCACCGATATACGCCTCAGGGTCGGGCATCGACGGGCTGTAATGCGTCAGCCACATGCGCCGCGGCTTTATGGGTGCGGCGGCGGCAAGGCTGGCAGCTTCCGAAAACGTCATGTGCCGCGATTCGCGTGCACGACCTGCTTTGTCCTCATCCCCGTACATTCCCTCGCAGATGAAAAGGTCACAGCCTGATGCCTGAGCTGATATGATTGGCACAGGACGGGTGTCAGTGCAGTACGTAACTTTAATTCCGCGGCGTGGCGGGCCCATTACCATGTCCTGAGTATATGTTGTGCCTTCATACTCAACCGAGGGGGTCTTCTGCAGTTTGTTCCATACGCGCAGCGGAACACCATTTTGACGGGCGCGCTCAGGGTCAAATTTCCCAGCCCGCGGGATTTCTATTGTGTATCCGTAACAAGTCATCGTATGGTTAACGTGAAAAGCCGTTATATTAAATCCGTCAAAGGCAAACGTCTCGACTTTTTCATTTATCGGTACGCAAATGACCTCAAACGGCAGCTCAGGGGCAATTATGAGAAGCGATGAAATATACCTTTGCACATTCCCCGGGCCGATTATAATAACGGGGTCGGTTCTCCCCTCGCCGCCCATTGATAAAAGCAGTCCCGGCAGACCGCTTATGTGGTCGGCGTGATAATGTGTTAAGCAAATAATGCCGAGCGGCTTGAAGGGAAGGGAGGCTTCCTTCATGGCAATTTGTGTGCCCTCACCGCAGTCAATGAGCAGGCACTTCCCGTTATACCGCATCATGCACGATGTAAGCCACCTGCTTTTCAGCGGGATTGTGCCGCCGCATCCGGCGAGAGTTACGTCAAGCATTGAAAAAACCACGCCCCCCTGTGACATAATATCCATAACAATATATCATATTATCGCCGTCTTTTCAACTGATATGTGTAAAGGGAAGCTGTGACGCAAATGCGTCATAGCTTCCCTTTGGTTTCATCCGTCACGCGGTCAAGGAAAGAAACCCATTTGATTGCCGCGCGACCGTCGGGGGTGGGATAAATATAAAAAAGCCTGCCATTGTAGTAAAAGTCAAATTCTTCGCCGACTGTTACAGGAAAGGCTGTCAGCTTTTCTGTCGGGATGGAAAATGCTATGTTCTCCCCGAAGACACAGCCGTCAAAATAAAGAGCGTGACGGTCAAGCTTCACTTTTGCAACACCGGCGTTTTTGTCCATATTGCCCTCACTGTTGACACAACCGACGCGTGCGTCGCACTCAAGCGATGTGTCAAGGTCAATTTTATCGCGCTGCCACTCGTACCAGTCGGATATTGTATCGAACGGGGCGCCGGATAAACGGTAGTATTCGTCAAGTATAGCGTCAAGCCCGCATGAGGAGCAGCGTATGTGACCGCCTGACGTTTCAAGCGTAAATTCACGCTCACATGCGGGGCATTTATAAAGGATTCCGTCAAGCCCGAGCGTTGTGTCGCGGCACCGATAGCGGACGCCGGCCATTGCCGCTTCGTCGTCGTGGCGGATAGCGGCTGCTATTCTCTTGTGAAGCTCATCCGCTGACAACGAGCGAGCTTCTTCACCTGTCATTAGCTTTTCTGTGCGGATGTGAATTTTCCCGCGGCGCTTCGATTTTGCCCACTTCGGGAATGTAAGTCCTGCGCCGTCGCTTGTGACAATGTAAATATCAATCCCAAGCTTTCGCGCAAGCTCGGCTGTGCCGTCGGTGACCCGCAGAGAACGCGCGTACCACGTAAGCCGCCCCTCAGGAAAGAGCACGATTATTCGCCCCGACTTCGCTGCCCTTATGATGTTAAAGACTGTCTGCGCGTCGGGGTAAAACATTTTCTTTGTTATGACGTTAAGTCTGCGAAGAATCGGGCGGAGTTTTGGGGATGTTACAAAATGCTCGCTTACAACATATGTGACGCGATGAGGCATGAGAGCCATAGCGGTTAATAGATGGTCAAAATTGCTTACGTGCGGCGCCAAAACAAGGGCAGGGCCACGCATACCGCGGATTGCGCGCTTATCGATTGAAATTCTGTATTTCAGCCGGAGGTATGGCACGACAAAGAGAGCCCCGATGATGTATAAAAAAAGTGACGGCGGCTTTATTTTATTTTTTATGTTGTTTTTACCCTTCGGTTTTGCTTTTTTTTCGTTTTTGCTGGCACTTTGAGTGGAGGAAATGTCTGTTTTTTTGCTGTTATCATTCATTTTGCGCATAACTCCCCCGCTATAGTCGTAGCGGCGCCTAAAAAAAGGCGCCGCTTTGTCTGGTTAAACTAAAATGGTGTTGTTTCTTAATCTATAAAAAACCGGGATTATACGTTTGCGTCGTCGGTATCGTCTTTACCTAAACCTACACGGCGTATTTTGCGGGATGTCGTCTTTTCAAATTCGGTCTTGCGCAGCTTGATTTTAGCAATGCGCTTGTAGGAGGGTAAATCGTGGTTGATTTTCGCAACTTCCTTGACCATTAACTCAAGGCGTTCCTTTGCGCTCATGTCTTTTGTAAGCTGCTCATCAAGGAACATCTCGGCGCAAAGACCCGTTTCGTCGCCATCCTCGTTTTTAAGCGCGTAAACGACAACTTCGCGGATATATGGAATGTTTTCAAGGTACCCTTCGATTTCTTCGGGATAAACATTTTTGCCGTTTTTAAGAACGATAAGGTTTTTCTTGCGTCCGGTTATCGTAAGGCGGCCGTCTTCGCCAATCCGGCCGTAGTCACCGGTGTAAAATACGCCGTCGCGTAAAACTTGTGCCGTCGCTTCGGGATTTTTGTAATATCCCATCATGACGACGTCGCCAGACACCGTTATCTCGCCCTCACCGTTTTCGTTCGGGCTATCAATGCCAATTTTAACGCATGGAAGGGGAACGCCGACGGTATGATAGTCATTGTAAAAGTCGCGGTTTGCAGAGACAAGCGGCGAACATTCCGTTATACCATAACCGTTGATGAGCGTTATGCCAATAGCATCGAAAAATTCCGCGAGTTCCGGACGAATGGGCGCACCACCGCAAACAATTTTAATAAGTCTGCCGCCAAAGACTTTGTGGACACTTTCGAAAAATGTGTGACGGCGGTCAATGCCTATTTTTCTCAGCCTTGAGCTTATTTTAATAAGTTTGCGCAGGCCGTCAGCCTTACCCGTAGCCTCTGCGCTGCTCCAAATTTTCTTATAAAAGTTATCGACGAATGCCGGAACGAGCATTATATAGTCAGGCTTATAAAGCTTTAAGTTTTCGGCGACGGAGCGGAGATTTTCGTTAATGCATAGCGTTGCGTGCTTGTGAATCGATACAAGAATGTCGCAGACCGCTTCGTATGTGTGGTTATATGGCAATACGGAAAGTCCTGTCGTGTAGATTGTAGAAATCTGCATGCCGTAATAAACGGAGGATACAAGGTTATGCTCCGATAACATGACGCCCTTTGCAACGCCTGTCGTGCCGGACGTATATACGAGCATCTTGAGCTCGTATTCGCCGCGGCGTGCGTCAAGATATGAACGGTCGCCGACAGTCAGCGCAGCGCCGCCGTAACGGATTAGGTCCTCCGCCCGGACAACTTTGTCGTTTTGCAGATTTTTAAGTTCATCTTCTGTAAGTCCGAATACGATATATTTGCGTATAGCGGGCATTTCATCCGCAAACGGCAAAAGTTTGTCGGCATAACTTTTTGTTAAAAACAGCGCTTCGCAGTCACTGTGATGAACTACGTTTATTATTTCGCGAACGGGAAGCTCACGGTCAATCGGAACAAAAACGTTGTCGCCGCATAGTGTTGTCAGATATGCAAGAATCCAGCCATAGCAGTTTTCGCCTATCATGCCGACGTGCATATTTTTGATGCCATGAAGCGCCATTCCTGTTCCAAGAGCGTCAACAGCATCACGGAAACGTGAATATGTGACCTCGGTGACAGTACCCCCTTCGCCTTTGAACTTATAAGCTACGGTGTCCGGTGCTTCTTCTGCGGCAAGGTAGAGCATTTCGCGTATCGAGGAAAAAGGCTTTACTTCGTAAAGCGGGTAATTGTGTTTCAAATTTGTTCCCTTTGGACACATCGTTTCCATAAAATCTCGTGTCCTTTCTTTATGTCGTATCAGCCTTTCACGCTTCATGCATTTTTAGCGACAGTTGTGTACGGTGTCCTTTTATTTTTCAATTTTATAAATTGTCCCCTCGGGGGTATCTATGAGTATTATGCCGCGCGCGGCAAGCTCTGCTCTTATTC
>LFTK01000139.1 GCA_001513385.1 Clostridiales bacterium DTU064 | reverse complement strand
CACCTCAGCGGCAATATAAGCGGCTTCATAAGCGCCTGTTGATGAAAGCGTCTCGTCAGCAGAACAAGGCTATATGGTGTAACGCGGTCAAAGATTTCCTTTAAGCGCGCACATTCCTCGCCAAGCCTTCCTTTGTCGATTGTGTCCTCACTTCCCGTCGGGAAATGCGTATATATACCGTCGGCAGGGGAAATTACGGCGGAATCGGCAGGCACAGGCATTCCGAGCATAGCAAAGGCAACTGCCTGACCGAGAGCACAGGTAATGACAGATTTACCGCCGCGGTTCGGCCCTGTAAGAATATAAATCATCGCGTCATCGTCAAAGACGAGGTCATTTTTAACAATCTCGTCATTAATGCGCAGCGCAACAACAGGATTATAGAGATTGTAAAACTGTAAAATACGCTCGCCTGCCGGTCGTATTTCCGGACGGCAAAGCGTCATGCCGCGCTTTTTCAGTGCCGCAATGACGCGCGACGCTTTTACTACAAATTCAATCTCGGGCATTATGCGCAGGAGAAAATCTGTGTTGTCAAGCACATACATCTGTATGACACGGCGCCACGAATGAATCGAGCTTTTGAATACATCGTTTATAGCCGAGTAAAAAGCGTGAGCAGCAGCGTACTGCTGGTTTTCGCTCTGACCCTTCATAAATGGGGTAAGAGGGGCTATGCAAGTCATATCATCGCGGCGGAAGTCAAGGCGCAGGATTTTATCTATTACTTCACCGCTCTTAAACGGGCGGGAATTTATCGAAAGAACACCGGCATAAACTGGGCGGAGCTGTGAATCAAGGTTGACGCCGACAGTTATGCTTTTTATATCGCGGACCCGCTGTGTCAGTGCAGTCAGCTTTTCATTTAAATCACGGTAATACTCGCTTTCCGTCAGCTCGTTGATGCGGGTGGCGAGTGTTTTAAATGCTTCGCTTTTGACTTTATCGGCAAGCGGTGCAAAACCGTCATGCAGTATAGATATGCATGAGGTGTAAAGCTCTATTTCCGTAATTGAAAAAAGGTAGGATTGTGTTTCCGCAGTGCCGACGGCGGTGCCGGCCGCAAGACGGCGAAGCTCGCCAATGTCAAGCAGCACCGGAACGACGCGGGATAGAGTCTCGGCGATCTCAGGGAATTCTGCTATATCGGCGAAAACATCCTGCCGGTACCGTATAACTTCAGGTGACACTGTGAAAAAGTCAGAAAGCGAGCAGTTTTTTAAATCGAAAAGCAAGTCAAGCTCAAGCTGCTCGACGGTTTCTTCGGTGATATCTGGTGCCGGGGTTTTTTCTTCATACCCGGGTGGATATAAAAGGCTGAATTCGGATAACTCCATCGTACTACGCTCCGGAAGTTGCAGCAGCACATGCACATATGAGTGAACGTCGGGTGCATGTGAGCTGTTTTTTTCTGATAATGATTATATAATCATAACACAAAACGCGGCTTTTTAAAAGTTTTGGCATAAAAAATATTTACTTTTCATTGTGGTAAATTGACTTTTATGGTAATATTATATTTGATGCCTTTATATTTTTCAAAACAATTATCTACAATATTACATCAAGCTGCAAATTTATGCCGCTTGATGAAGGGAGCACTATAGTGGCAAAGAACAAATCAAATTATGATTATAACATAAAAACACAGTTCGCTAATATTCCTGTGCGAAGCTATGATGCCATAGTCGTTGGAAGCGGTGCCGCCGGTTATGGCTGCGCCGTTTCACTTGCGCGGGGTGGCGGCGAAAATATAAAAATATGCATTGTCACCGAAGGAAGGCTGATGGGGACTTCCCGGAATACGGGCAGCGACAAGCAAACGTATTATAAGATGTCGGCGGTTGCCGATTGCGATGATAACGCTCGCGCAATGGCACTTGATTTAATGGCGGGCGGCTCGATGCATGGTGATATTGCATATGTCGAGGCGATAGGGTCGCTGAGGGCATTTTACAGGCTCGTTGCGCTTGGTGTACCGTTCCCGCATAACGAATATGGCGAATATACAGGGTACCGGACCGACCATGATACGCGCTCGCGCGCAACATCGTGCGGTCCCCTGACATCGAAGTATATGACTGAAGCGCTTGAGCGCGAAGCGGCGCTCCTTGGCGTGCCGCTTTATGACGGTTATCGTGTAGCTGCAGTTATAACCGATTCAAATGGAGCTGCGGCAGGCGTGCTCACCATGGCAAAAGATGAAATAACGGACGAAAACCCGTTTGGACTTTGTGTTTTTGCATCGAAAAACATTGTTTACGCCGTCGGCGGGCCATCGGCCATATATGCATCAACCGTTTATCCGGAAAGTCAGACGTGCGCTCTCGGTGCCGCTCTGATTGCAGGTGCCGGAGGAGCAAACCTGACGGAAAGCCAGTATGGTATTGCGTCCATATCGCCGAGATGGAATTTATCCGGCAGTTATCAGCAGGTGCTGCCGCGTTATATATCAACTGATGCTGATGGTAACGATGAAAGGGAGTTTCTTTGCGATTATTTTGCGACCGCTGGCGAGTACCTCGAGGCCCAGTTTTTAAAAGGGTACGAATGGCCTTTTTCACCATCAAAAGTATGTGACGAAAACGGCCGGCTTTTGTCGTCTGCTGTTGATCTTGCCGTTATATGCGAGGAAAGAAAAGGGCGGCGCGTTTTTATGGACTTCACGCGCAACCCCACGGGACTGTTGTGCGGCAGTGAAGCTGACGTTTCACTTGCAGGGGATGTTGCCCGCGATTATCTTGAAAAATGCGGAGCGACGGGCGGCACGCCGATATCGCGCCTTGCCCGCATGAATCCGAAAGCTATTGAGCTATATCGCTCGTATGGCGTTGATTTATATAAAGAGCCGCTTGAAATTTCAGTCTGCGCTCAGCACTGCAACGGCGGGCTTGAAGTTGACATGTGGTATGAAACGACTGTCCCGGGTCTTTTTGCAATAGGTGAAGCAGCGGGCGTTTTCGGCGTCAGCCGTCCGGGCGGCAGCGCACTTAATTCAACTCAGGTCGGCGGAATCCGTGCGGCTGAAAAGATACTTTCCCGTCTCAGAGCGGGCAATGTTGCGCCGCTAATACTTGCGCCTGACGATATAAACCGCGCAACACCGGATATTTTTCTACCCGGGCGCGAATACATATTATCGCTCGACGATATTTTAAGAAAACGCAAGCAGTACGCATCAAAAATGACGGCAGCGGGAGCTGTTTTCCGCCGCGCAAAGGATGTTGAAAGCGCTCTTGATTTTGTGCGGGCGGAAATAGCCCGCTTCAGTGCGTACGGTGCTAAAACATTTGATGAAGCACGCGAGCTATCAATCAACCGAGACATTTTACTGACGCAGTTTGCATTTTTATCGTCGATATCTGCCTATATAGCGGACGGCGGTGCATCAAGAGGATCGTATCTTGTGACAGAGCTGACCCCGGAGGAAATTTTGCGTCAAAGAAAACCGGTACAGATTGACACTGTACATAAAAAGTTTGTGCTGTCGGTCACAATGGATAGCAGGGCATCAATTGTAAAACCGGTTTGGACGCCCGTAAGACCCCTGCCTGAGAAGAAGGAATACTGGTTTGAGACAGCATGGGCAGATTATGAAAGTGGTGCTATTTACAACCTGTAATGTTTCTTAATAATTTTTAAACTAATAAATACTGTGACGTTCTGAAATTTCTAATTAATTCGTTTATATGTAACAAACAGTTGACAAAATATACACATATGGTCATTAAAATGTTAAATTATAAGATTGTTTTTATATGAATCATTGGATAAATTGATACAGTTATATAAAGGAGACGAGCAATGCCTGACATCACACAAAAACAAGAAATAGACACAAGCGAAGGCATGATAAATGCGGAATCAGAGGCGTCACAGGAAAAACAGCTGACACCGGATGAGGCATATTCGGTTTTTAAGTCACTCGTTGCGGAAGTTGATAAAGTTATCATAGGAAAACATCCCGAAATTGTCCTTATAACATCCGCGCTTTTGGCGGGCGGACATGTTTTAATAGAGGATGTGCCCGGAGNNTGTGCCCGGAGTTGGAAAAACGACGCTTGCGTCAGCACTTGCAAAGGCAGCAGGGCTTTCTTTTAAGCGTGCGCAGTTCACCCCTGACGTTATGGCATCCGACATAACAGGATTTAATATTTATAACCGCAAAACGGAAAGCTTTGAGTTCCGCGAAGGGCTTGTTATGTGCAATCTGCTTCTCGCCGACGAAATCAACCGTGCCTCTCCTAAGACACAGTCGTCTCTTCTTGAAGCAATGGAGGAATCACGCGTTACCGTTGACGGTGTAACATATAATATTCCTGATCCCTTCATGGTCATAGCTACGCAAAACCCGGCGGGTTATGTTGGTACATATCCGCTCCCTGAAGCTCAGCTTGACCGCTTTATGATAAAAATAGCGATGGGATATCCAACGCTTAACGAGGAAATCGAGATAATTGACAACCGGCGCGAGAGTAACCCGCTTGATGATGTGAAAACTGTTGCCGATGTTGCAACTATCAGAAGTATGCGCAAACACATTTCCTCGATTAAGGTTGATCCCAAAATCTATAAATACATTGTAACTCTCGTACAAGTGACACGCACCCACCCGTTAATATCGCTTGGCGCCAGCCCGCGCGCATCTGTCGCTTTAATGCGTATATCGCAGGCGTTTGCTTTTACGCGCGGAAGATCATATGTGCTGCCGGACGACGTCGCTGCCGTTTATACGCATACAGTCGCCCACCGTCTGATTCTGAAGCAGGAAGCAAAGCTCAATCGCATCTCAGCAAGAGATATACTGACAGAACTGTCCCGTATGGTTGAGGTGCCGTATATAACAGAACGCGAAGAGAAAAAATAACAGCCGACACCCGTGCGTGGGAGCCGGCAGGTTAATGCCGGGCCGCAAACGCGGCCCGAATTTGGATGTTTACATAAAGAGCGGGGAATAGGAAAATAGCGAAACATCATCGGTGCGAAGCGCCGATGATGTTTCACCGAAAAACGCCACACGCGTTTTCTTCAATAACGGATATATTGAAACCTCGCTGATATGCGCTCAGGTATCCGTTGTGCCGGGAAATTACATATGTATAAGGAACGCCATAATAGATGAACATGATGAAAGCTATAAGAGCAGGTAATGGTGAAAAGCAAAAAGATATAACGCGACGGCGGATTTCCATCGGCCGGAACTTTTTCATGTATTTATTCTTTCTTGCGTTTGCCATCATTTTCACGCAGGCACTGCGTGCACCAGCATCGAACGTACTTTTCTGGTTCATGCTGCTGTTGCCGATCGGTCTTTTACTTTATGCTGCAACAGGACTTAATGCGATACGTGTTTACGTCACATCAAAAGAAACAACAGCCGTAAAAAACCAAATCGTTTCATATGAATTTCGTATTATAAACGATTCTATAATCCCGTATCCATTTGTCGATGCACAGCTAACAATACCGAGCGAAGATGGCGTCAAGTGTGTAGACAAAATGGTTTCTTTGTCACTGATACCGACAGGCTGTTATATCTTTAAAAATGATATGCGCTTTCGGTATCGCGGCAGCTACCGTGTCGGCGTTGCTTACATATATGTGCAGGACTTTTTCCGTATATTCCGCCTGCGCCTTTCTGTTAATATATACAACGAAATTTACATTTTGCCCCGCCGTATTCCGCTTGAGCGTGAAACAGACAACGCCCCTTCCGATATGCCGACAGACAGCAATATGATTGTCCGCGGCAATGAGTCAAGCGAACGAAGCAATATCCGTGAATACCGCGGAGGAGACTCGCTAAAGCATATACACTGGAAACTTTCATCAAAAATGCAGGACATCCAGGTAAACGAGTTTATGCCCAACACGGGTAAAAACGTATATATCTTCTGTGACTTTGCCCAGCTGCATAGCAGCGAAGAACCGACTGCTGAAAATGGTAACAACGGCAAAAAAGAAAAGGTGAATGGTAAGCAAAAGAAAGAAAAGAAAAAGCGTCACGTAAAAGTTAAGCTAAAACCGGCATCACCGCGCGAGAAAAGCCCGGAAGAACGCATCGCCGACGCTGCATTCGCAGCAAAGGCTGTTTATGAAGCAAGAGAAGCGCTGAAACAAGAGAACAAAGCCGATGAAACTCCCGCAGCGCCGGATACGAAGAATATATCAGATGGCACATCTGACGCCGCTGCTTCCAATGCAGTAAAAAATACTGATACAAATATCGATAAAGATGTCGTTTCAAGTGAAGATAAGAACAACGGTATCAGGCGCAATAACGGAAGGTTTGGTTTGAAAAATTCTATGGACGTAATATCATACGAAAGCTATTTCGCACACGCAAACGATATTTACCCCGAATATGAAAATGACATGGATTATTTTTGTGCGGATGGTGTGTCAGAAATTGCAATCGGTGCTGCTATGCGTGAGATTGCCGAGGGTAACAACGTCACTCTGATGTGGTTTGACAGCCGCGTCGAGGGTGGCTACTCGAGTTATTTATTGCGCTCATATGCTGACATCGAAGCTATATTCAAGTTTTTTGCGACAGCTCCGCTTGCGCCATATGATTGCAAGGTAACGCGTTTGCCTGATCTGATAAGTGATGTTCAGAACCCGACTTTCTTGTTTGCTACGGCGGCGGTAAATATGAATAATACCGATGAATTCACCAACGCGGCAAACAGGATGGGTGCTGAAAGAACTGAAATATTGTTTTTCAACCCGATTGAACGCTATAAAAACTCAAAGCTCAGACACGAGTATATTGAAGTTTGCCGCTCGCAGCTTGAGTGGAGTAATATCACCCTGAACGAAATACGTATCAAGTGATAAAAGCCCGATGCGTGGGCGATATCGTAAATCTGCCAACAAATTATGCCTATTTATATATCAGAGTAGAAATATTAAAGCTATTTTTTTAACAGAAGGAGGGATGCTGCGTGTTTTAAGACACGCAGTCGAACTCAAGTGGCCCGCAAAAAGGATAAATTAATGTTAGATGACTTAAATAACGGTGCTGACACAGAAAAAAAGCACAAAAGGTTAGCCATCTTTGCGAAATTTAAGAAAAAAGCAAAGGATGGGGAGCCTTCTATGCCTAAAAAGCAAAAAAATAAAGAGAGCCCGTCGAAAAAGAGCACATCAATATCGACGCTTGCCTGCCTGCCGTCGCAGCAGAGGCGCTCCAAAGTCTCTTTGTACTTAGGGTTTTTAACCCGCGCTTTAACGGCTGCCGTCGCTGTTTGTGGGCTATCTCTTTTCATATGCGATGCTTTTGTGATTATTACGGAGAAAGCCCCGTTTACTGCTGTTTTGTATCCGTCAATCATTTTTTCAGTAATAGTCAGCGCAATGTGCCTTGATTATTACGCCCTTGTCGTCGGAATTGTCCTGATTGGCGGTGGATTCACTGTATGGGCGACGATGAAATCAGTCGATATACTCGGCTATCTCTTTTCATCAATCAAAGTGTTTTATAACGCTGTGATTGACAGAATTGCTTATGCAGGCCTTGTCGGCATAAAACGTTATGCGCTGCCGGAAGAAGTTAACACATACGATAGAACCTCTCTTTTTATCATGGGCGTCGCTATTTTTACGCTTATTATAGCCTTGCTTTTCGTACCGGCCATAATTAAGCGTGTCAGGATGGCATACATTCTCATAATGGGCGCTTTGTTTGTCACGCCCGTACTTACATATAATATAATGCGCGATAACTGGGGCTTTTCGCTTCTGCTTGCCGGATTGTCGGGTGTTATCGTCCTTTGGCTTTATGACAGGCGTTACATAATGCCGTCAAAGCGAAAGATGATTATATATGACCTCACCGAGCTTTCACCTGCAATAGCCGACACTCCAAGTGAAAATGGCACAGGGCTTGCAGGTGGGGATGCGGATAACAAACCCGGTGAGAGAAAAGCAGACAAAAAATTCTCTACGCTGTTTAAACGGCCGCGTGGCAAGGACACCGATGTTGAATCAGCTCTTACTCTGTTGAGCCCGCATGACCGTCGTCAGCGTAAACGCGAACAGCGCACTATTAAGCGCGCAGAGCGTGTTGATGCTAAGCGCTTACGCAAAAAAGAAAAGATTGAAGCGAAAAAGCAGTCTCGTCTGACAGGCAAAATGCTCTTTTCAAACACAGCCCTCGGAGGTTTTGCCGGACTGCTTGCTTCCGTAGCCGTTTTTCTATTATTATTAGTGCCGACTCTTGTCATTGATTCGGCTTATGATAGAATTGACGTAATCAGCGACTTTATGGAAACGGCACGTATTTATGTAACCGCATTCATCACGGGCGAGGACGTAGACTTAAATAACGTCTCGATATTTGGCGAAAAAGGGGAGAATGCGGGGCCTCGTTCGATTGCTCTTGATTATCCGGAGTTTACAGGCGAAAAGATTGCCCTTGTCGAAACGCCTTATAACACGCCTGTATACCTGCGTACCTGGATAGGCACACGGTTTGAAGATGATCACTGGTATTCAGCGACTCTTAGCGAAATTGATAAATATAAAGATAAATTCGGCAGATATTTCACACCGGAATCAATTACTGAAAACTTCTACGAAGCTATTGATCCCGCGTATGATAGATACTCGATGTATTCGGGATATAATCTCAACCTATCAAATGGTTTTATAATCGAACATGTAAGCTTGACGAAACTCAAGGGTAGAAGTTTGCTTTTATATATCCCATCGTTTATAAAGCCGTCTGCAGGGTTGTTACGTTATAATACGACAGAGTTGGCATATCTCCCAAACGAACCGTACTTTGACGGCGTGTGGACATCAAAGTTCTTCATAAAGGGCTCGCGTTATACGACGATTTCACTTGTTCCGACGATGAGAGACAAAAGTCTCGGGCTCAATATGAATAATAATATGACATATTACAACGAGATGATGAGCATAATCACGTCGCCAAAGCTAAAAGAGCTCGAAAAAATGAGCAAAGAAGAACGTGAAAACTATTATAAGTTACTTGAGTTATGGCTTGCCTGTGGCTTTTGCAAAGAAAATGGTGACGATTCAAGATTACATAATTATTTATTCGGCATACATCCACTCCCACCCGGTGCTGAGTTTGATGTGAATGATAATGGTGCCGGCATAATAGGAAATCCGGATTTACTAAAGGAGTATTATGCATCAAGACTTGAGGATCCGAGTAATGCGATAAGATATGAAGGAGAACTTCTTGTAAAGCGCTATATTGAAGATATGACGGATAAAGAGCGTAAGGCGCTGATTGATGCTTATAAAATGGAGAAAAAATACAGCGAATATGTAAGGGAGACCTACACTCAAGTAGATAAAGATGATAAAGAATTTTTAAGAAGATTTACAAATCAGATCCTTATAGATTCACTGGTTCAATCAGATTACCCGGAGTCTTCTTCTGATGGTCATGTTTCACCAAACCCAATTAGCATTATTAAATCGTATATTCAGTCTAACAAACATAAGTTAATCCTCATTCTCGTCGATTATCTTAGCAAGAACTATACTTATAGTCAGACCCCGCCTGAGGAGGAAACAGACATATCGACTGATACATCAGACCAAATTATCATTGATGATAGCTCAGAAAAAGATAGCGAAGATACAGACAGCGAAGAAATCAACGACGCTGAGACTGACACCACCGAAACAGACAACATCGAAATACCCAAAATAGGGGATGTTTCAGCAATAAAAGATTTTCTAAGATATTCAAAACGTGGCTATTGCGTACAGTTTGCATCAGCTCTTACCCTTATGCTGCGCTCAATTGGTATTCCCGCACGGTACTGTGAGGGATTTATAGCATCTGAGTTTACTAACACTTTCTTTACAGACAATAAAGACCCGCTTACACGTTATAAATGTGATGTAAAGGATAGCAACGCGCACGCATGGGTAGAGGTCTATTACGATAATATAGGCTGGGTGCAGTACGAGGCGACGCCGCCTTATCTTGTTGGCATGTATGGTGATGGAACGCCTGACAGTGAGATACCCGACAAAGATATTGAGATTGTTGAACCTGGTCCAAAAACACCGGAGGATATTGATGTCCCCGACGTTAAGAAAGAAGATAAGATCTCTGATACAGTTTTATTAATCATCATTTGCGCATCCATTGTCATAGCTGTCGCTTTAGTTATAACGGCGATAGTAATTGTATCCATTAAAAAATCAGTAGGTGAAAAAATCGTTGCCGCACGAGAAAGGCTTATTCGCCGTTCAATGGATTTGTCAGTTGCTATGACAGATGATGAAATACGTTCCGGTGCCCGCGAGATGTGTCATGGGATTTTCGCTATCTTTAAAGCACTCGGCGAGGAGCCGGCAACAGGTGAGCTTTCTGATGAATATGCAAAGCGGCTTGATGAGACATTTGGCTCGGTATCACCGATTAAGCCGCGCGAGATGCTTGATTATGTCCAGAAAGAGGAGTTTGGTGACGGCTTGACACGCCGCGAGCTTTCGCTGCTTGCCGAGTATTATCGCGACCTGACAACAAGTATTTACAGTGGCCTTGGGCGTTTCAATAAAATCCGGTTCCGCTACATTAAGAACCTGCTATAAAAAAATGTGCATAAGCATCCGTTGTGTGATTTACGCGCTTATTTGACCGGAATTATATACGTATTTTAGTAAAAAATCGTCCGATTTTTGCTTATGTGGCAAATCCCCCGGTGTTAAGCCGCAGGCTTTACATCGGGGGTATTGATTTATTGCAATTCATAGTTTATAATCTACGATATTATAAAAGATTTTATATTAAAACTTGAGCGGAGGGATACTTTTGAGCTGTAATGCATCAGCGCCAGCGCTCGCATATCTTGGTGACGCCGTAATTACGCTTTTCGCGCGCCGCTTTCTTTTGTCGCTCGGAATTGAAAATCCCGCTGTATGCAGCGAGGAATCGCTTTTATTTGTAACCGCGACGGCCCAGAGCGCTGCTTACGAAAACATAAAAGACACATTGACGCAAAAAGAAGCTGATGTATATCGCCTGGGGCGAAATGCAAAAGTTACCACTCCGAAAAGCTCAACACCAATTGAATACCACCGTGCAACAGGGTTTGAAGCGATTTTCGGTTATCTTGATGCAATAGGTGACACCGCTCGCGCAAATGAGTTGTTTTCACTTGCATATAGCGGTGTTATGGACAGTATACGAACAAGGCACGCAGTGTCATCTGAAACAAATGAGGCTTTGTGATAATGAAGAAAATAAGAGTAATGAGCGTTTTCGGGACAAGACCGGAAGCTGTTAAAATGTGCCCTCTTGTCTTGGAGCTGAAACGCCGGCCCGAAATAGAGAGTATAGTTGCGCTTACAGGCCAGCACCGCACCATGCTTGATTCCGTCATGAAAACGTTTGGCGTTGACGCTGACTATAATCTTGACATTATGCGTCCGAGACAGACGCCGACGATGATAGCAGCAGATGTGTTAAACGGGCTTGACCCGATTCTCAGGGAAACGTCACCGGACATTGTGCTCGTACATGGTGACACGACGACAAGCTTCGCATCGGCTCTTGCTGCTTTTCACCTGAAAATTCCTGTCGGTCATGTTGAAGCAGGGCTTCGCACATACGATAAGTATTCACCTTTCCCCGAGGAAATGAACCGCACGCTGACAGGGCGTATAGCGACGCTTCACTTCGCACCAACTGAAAGAAACCGTCGCAACCTTCTTGCCGAGGGGGTGAGCGATTCTTCAATATACGTAACCGGCAATACAGTCATTGATACGTTCCGTTATACGGTGAAGGAAGATTATAAATTCGAAGATCCGTCGCTTCGTGCTCTTGATTTCAGCGACAAAAAGATGCGGTATATCACATTGACGGCACATCGCCGCGAAAATCAGGAGGGCAACAGTGACGGCGGAATTGCCGCCCTTTGCCGTGCTGTCAAGAGACTGGTTGAAAAATATGACGATATTACGTTCATTTATCCTGTTCACTTATCACCTGCTGTGCGCGATATTGTCTTCCCGATACTTTCCGGCGTTGACCGCGTAATACTTACAGACCCTCTGAATTTAACCGATATGCACAACCTCATAGCAAAGTCGTACATAGTTATAACGGATTCAGGCGGGCTTCAGGAAGAAGCACCGTCGCTCGGCGCACCGGTACTTGTCGTACGGCGTGAAACTGAGCGACCTGAGGCAGTTGAAGCGGGAACCGTGAAGATTGTAGGCATATCGGAAGATGATATATTTGCAGAAGCTTCTCTCCTTCTTGATGATGTGAATGAGCACACGAGAATGGCTCGCAGTATAAATCCGTATGGTGATGGCCATGCCTCGGAAAGAATTGCCGACGCAATAATTTCTTATTTTAAAGAGGTGTGGGAAAACAGCAATGAAAAATAAAATAGAAGACGGTGGTAAGAAAATGAAAAAGTTCGTTTCAGAATTCCGCGATTTCATCATGCGGGGAAACGTTCTTGACATGGCGGTTGGTGTAATCGTCGGTGCTGCTTTCAACAAAATTACAACATCGCTTGTTAACGACGTTCTCATGCCTTTTATCGGTCTGATTGCCGGTGGCCAAAACTTTACGGACAGGCTCAATGTTGTTTTAGTCAAACCAACATATAACGAAGCCGGGGAGGTCGTTGATGCAGGTGTAACAATCGGCTTCGGGTCATTTTTGGCGACAATAATCGACTTTATTATCATAGCATTCGTTGTTTTTCTTCTCATTAAACTTTTCAACCGCGCACGGACTATCGCATTGAAGCGTAAACTTGAAGCGGAGAGGGCAGAAGCAGAAGCTAAGGCTGCAGAGGAAGCGTCAAAGCCTAAAGCTCCGACGCAGGAGGAGCTTCTTGTGGAAATACGTGACCTCCTAAAGGCCGCTTACGGCTCGAATGAAGCAAGCGATAATAATACGACAACATAAAATGTAAGGTGAAAAAATAAAAATAATACCAGCATAACCGCCGGGCGGTGATGTAATTATTCATCTCCTTTATGCCCGGCGGATTTTTGCGGGTTTTCGCGGGAGGTGAGAAAATATTGGAGCTTTGTGAAAAGACAATTGAGCGTGACTACGTGTTCAAAGGTAAAGTTATAAATGTACGGCGCGATACGGCGCAGCTGCCAAACGGGAAGTTAGCAAACCGCGAGGTTGTTGAGCACACGGGTGGCGTCACCATAGCGGCGCTCACGGATGACGATGAGCTTCTATTCGTCCGTCAGCTCCGTTATCCCATTGGCGATGTTTTAATGGAGCTGCCGGCAGGTAAGCTGAATGTGGGGGAGGATCCGCTTGCTGCCGCTGCGCGTGAGCTGCTTGAGGAAACAGGCGCTGTTGCGCGTAACTTTTATGATCTTGGCTGGATTTACACATCCCCCGGATATACGACGGAACGTCTTTATCTTTATGCTGCTGATGGCCTGACATTCAAAGGCCAACACCTTGATGAAGACGAATTCCTTGATGTTCTGCGCGTGCCGCTCACCGAAGCTGTCCGTCATTCAGCCACGGGCGGCTATGGTGATGCTAAAACAGACATCGCTATTTTGCGGCTTGACGCGCTGCGTCGGATCGGTATGCCGGAGCCGATTCACCCTTGACGCACAATAAAACCGCCTTTTGCGGATAATTCCGGCAAGCAAATACTCTGTGAGATTAGGATTGTATTACCTTGAAAATCAAAAATGCAATTGGACGCAATTTCGTCCGTGAAAAACTGTTTTACATGACGCTTCTGAAGATTGGAATCCCGATAGCCCTTCAGAACATGCTTGGCTATTTTGTAAACTTAGCCGACACGATTATGCTCGGGAAAGCAGACAGTACGGGGTTACTTATGTCTGCATCATCGCTTGCAAACCAGCCATTTTTCATTATGTCGATGGTTTGCTTTGGTCTTTCAGGTGCTGCCGCCGTTTTAAATACACAATATTACGGCAAAGGCGATTTTGACGCGATACGCACCGTTTTTGCGATTATTTTAAGAGTGTCTGTCATTGTATCAGTCATATTTGGTGTGGCTGTTCTTCTGTTTCCGACGCAGATAATGACAATATATTCGGCTGACCCAAAGACAATAGCAGCCGGGGCTGAATACCTGAGCGTTATGGGCTGGGCGTATATATTTTATGCCATATCAAGCATAATACTTTATGTACTTCGCTCCGTTGCTATTACGAGAATATCCATATGGGTATCACTCGCCTCTCTCATAACAAATGTTATCGGAAACTGGATTCTTATTTTCGGCAAACTCGGGTTCCCAGCAATGGGAATTAAGGGAGCAGCAATTTCTACATTGTTTGCTCGTATCGTTGAGTTTATCATAGCATCGGTTTACGTATTTAAATTTGAGAAAAAACTTTCTTTCCGTGTGACCGATATATTCCGTCGTAGCCGTGTTTTATCAAAGGACCTAATAAAATACGGAACTCCTGTACTTGCTAATGAAGTCTTGTGGTCGTTTGCGATGACAGCACAGGCATCGATACTTGGTCACATAACTTACTCAACCGGTGATCCGGTTGCTGCAAATGCAATATGCAGCACAGTTCAACAGCTATCAGCGCTCTTTGTATGGGGAGTAGCTCATGCAGGTGCTGTTCTTGTCGGCGGGGCAGTTGGTGAGCATGATACTGAAAAAGCTATTATGCGCTCACAGACGCTTCGATATCTCAGCTACATTGTCGGAGCACTCGGCGGGCTTTTCATAATCGCAACCCGAGGGTTAGTTCTCGCTATTTACGATATTGAACCGGAGACAAAACAGCTTGCATACACAATGCTGATGGTTACGGCGGTAATTGTTTTCTTCCAGTCAAGTGCTGCCATACATATTGTCGGTACGCTGAGGGGAGCGGGCGATACGAAATTCTGTCTTTACATTGAAATTTTATCGCTGTGGGCTGTAATGCTTCCCCTGACTTTCATTGCGGCGAACATACTCCATCTTCCGGTACCGGTCGTTTTAATCTTCATGCGTTCAGACGAAATTGTTAAGGGAGTTTTATGCCACTTCCGCGTGAAAAACGGTAAATTCATTAAGACAGTGACGCGCGAGCGCAGTGAAGACGGTTCCTTTAAAACGGTGGAAGCATAAAAAACTATCATCTCTATGTCAACATAGTGTAAAAAAACATCCATCCATGCGAGTAAGCACGGATG
>LFTK01000113.1 GCA_001513385.1 Clostridiales bacterium DTU064 | reverse complement strand
TATGTCATCGCATTCCCAAAAGTGCAAAACTCAAGCGAGCCGATGTCCCGCTGCCCTGCCCCCGCTGACCCTCAGGCGCTACTTGAGCTTGGCATAGCAATTATAAATAAAACCGATGACAATGATAACGAGGGCACAGACAATAAATAAAGAAGGGGTAGACGTTATTTACATTCAATAATCCTTCGAAAAAATCAATAATTTTCTAATAAAATATACAATTTTCAAGAAATAATATATTGACAAGCAGCTCTCCCGGATGGTATAATAACTTTACCTCTGCGGAGGGCTCTTTTTTTGCATGCTTATTTTTATTTTTTAATGATGTAGTATGCATAATTGACGGATGCGCCACATCCGTCGGAGCACGCCGTGCGAGGGAGGTACACGACGCCGCAAGCATATAAAAAACATGTGCGGTGAATAATTTTAAATCCGGAGGTGCCGATAAACGATGAGAGTCAAGATCACACTCGCGTGCTCGGAGTGCAAACAGCGGAACTACGACACAACAAAGAACAAAAAGAATGATCCCGACAGACTTGAGCTCAACAAGTACTGCCGATTCTGCCGCAAGCACACATTGCACAGAGAAACTAAATAACGAAAGAGAGCGCGTTATGACAAAGTATAAATACATCATAAAGCTGCTGGCTGCAGCATTGGCCGCGGTCTTAGTGATGACGCTCTCAGCCGTTTCCGTTTTCGCCGACGACACAGATGCTGACACGATCGCAGTCACCGACACCGAAGCCGAATCAAAACCCGAGTCTGATACAGCCGCAGATACCGACGATACCGATGACAAAGGTACCGATACGAACGCCGAGTCCGATACGGACAAAGCCGTGGACAAAGATTCTGATAAAGACAAGGATGACAAAGGTTCCGGCAAGTCAAAGAAAGAGAGTAAAGGCGGTTTTATAACGCTTATCATCATCGCTGTATGCGTTGTCGCGTTTGTCGCATGGGCGCTTCGCGATAAAGAGCGTTCAGCAAAGATGTGGCGCTCTTTCAAAAGTGAGTTTAAAAAGATTTCGTGGGCAAAACAGTCTGATACTGTCAAGAAAACGATTATGGTAATTATAGCTATCATAATCTTCGCGGCGATATTCGGAATAGTTGACTATCTACTGTCACAGGGTGTAATAGCCCTCGGTAGGCTATTCTAACGGGAACATGAGCGACATAAATGAAATGAACCTCGGTCCACGCTGGTATGTGGCGCATACCTATTCTGGATACGAGAATAAGGTCAAAGCTAATCTCGAAAAAATTGTCGAGAACAGAGGCCTCGGCCATCTAATATTTGACGTGCAGATCCCTGTTGACGTCGTAACCGAACACGATGGCAATAAAAGCAAGAAATCGGAGTCCAAAAGATTTCCGGGTTACGTGCTTATCAAAATGATAATGACGGACGAATCATGGCATGTTGTCCGCAATATTAGCGGTGTGACGGGTTTTGTTGGTCCCGGATCAAAACCGGTGCCGCTTACCGATGAGGAAGTAGCCGCCATTAATCTTGAGACACACACAGAAAAAGTTGCAGTTGCTGTAGGCGATCAAGTTTCAATAATTGATGGGCCTTTTGTTGGTTTCTCCGGCAAGGTTCAGGAAATCTCGCCAGACGGCACTCAGGTAACTGTCGTTATTGAGACTGCAGGACGTGACTTCCCTGTCGTGATGGAAACAAAGCACGTGAAAAAACAACAGTCCGTC
>LFTK01000019.1:692-15506 GCA_001513385.1 Clostridiales bacterium DTU064 | reverse complement strand
CAAGGTCATGCAGGCTGCTTTTGAAAAAGAAATAGAAAAACTTCGCGGAGTTACAATTGATGCTGCTTTTCTTACCCTTGACCCAAGGCAGGGGCGCGATGCGTTTTTAGGACTTGATTATATAGCGCGTCTTGCAGATATAAAACGGATTTATCCTATGCACTGCTGGCAAAACTTTAATATTATAAATAAGCTTCTGGCAGATCCTTGTTCTGAACCTTATCGCGATAAAATCTGCCCAATCAGAAAGGATGGATACACAGATGAAATTTAAAATGGTACATGAAAATTACAACGTTAAGGACCTTGATGCTTCTCTTGCGTTTTATAAGGAAGCGCTGGGCCTTTCCGAAGTGCGCCGTATAAATGCTGCCGACGGCTCCTACATTATTGTCTTTCTTGCCAATGATGAGAGTGATTTTGAACTTGAACTCACATGGCTGCGCGATATGGATCGCCCCTATGATCTTGGCGATTGCGAGTTTCATCTTGCCTTTAAAGTCGATGATTTTGATGCGGCTTATGCTAAACACAAGGAAATGGGCTGCATTTGCTACGAGAACCCTGCCATGGGGATTTATTTCATAACAGACCCCGACGGATACTGGTTGGAAATCATCCCTGCTAAAAGGTAAGCATCGTTTGCACACTTTTCTATTAACGCGGCTAAAAAAAGAAAACGCCACTGACAACAAAGCCAGCGGCGTTTTTTCATGGTGCGGGTATTCATAACGTACTTGATGAAAAGCACCGGCACGAATGCGCATATTCAACCGTACCGCAGAGATATCTTTGTTTCCATCATAAGAAACGAGGTATTATCATGAAAAAAGTGAAAATTAAACTGGACGATATGGAGCGCCGCATCCTGGTCAAGCTGCTCTATGAAAAGCGCAATGAGTTGATCCGCGAGGGTCGCTATACGGATGCCATTGACGAGCTGATCTTAAAGATCATTGACGCAAAGGGGTGCTGATATGGAAAATATTGCAAAGCGGTTGAATGCCTACATAACCGCCCACCCCTTCGACCCCGGTGACAGTGATTGCGAAACGGTCCTGGATCAGTTATACCAAGCATACGCAGAATCTCACGAAAGCGACCCGCCGGAGATCAGCGAGGGGTTTAAAGAACTGGAAGAGTTCCTCTGCGCTCTTCCTTTGGAGGACAACAACGCTGTTTTCAATCTTTGCTGCCGCCTCTGTAGCGCCTACGAACGCAAAGCCTTTGTGGATGGTTTGCAATATGGGTCGTTCTTAATTTTAGAACTAAACCGCAATTAGTAATTTGATGAGAAATGCCCTTAGCTTTACACAAAGCTGAGGGCATTATTGCGTAAGGCTTGCAACAAACCCCATAATTCAGTTCAAAATCAAGTTTATTTACATCAAAAAGCTTGCTTTTTTGAACAGCGCGACTTATAATCAAATGTGTGTACATTTGTAATCTGTTTGTACTTTAAGGAGGGAGTTCAATTGTCTTCTGAAAAGTTGTTCATAACACCGAGAAAATATCGTGGGGATACGTCTGTTATTTCTTCTCGTCTGCCAAATGATATGATACGTGAGATTGATGCTATTGCATTACATACCGGAAGAAATAGAAATGAAGTGGTTTTAAAGTGTTTAAGCTTTGCCTTGGAGCGCTATGAAAAGATGCCAAACGATTTTGCTACTGGAGGGGACGACCATGAGAAATAGGATTAGCTTGCCCCTAATTGTAAACGCAGCATTATTCTTTGTAGCAAGTCTTGTGATTATTTTTGTTACATGGAATTATTCGTGGCAGTTTTTTGTGGCTTGCGTTTTTTATCTACTGGCCGGTTTGTGTGCTTGTTACTCAGTGACAAAGTGGCAAAAGCAACCCAAAGGAAACTTTCCTATCAAAGTTGCTTTGCTTTTTATCAGCTATTCATTTTGGGGAATAGCAGCTACGGTAGCATTTTGGATTGGTTCGCTTACGAACTTACCGATAAAGCTTTTTCTACTTTTTGAATTATTGCCTTTGGCGTGCTTTGTTGGCTTAGTTGCTATAATGCAAGCAATTTTACAAAAAGGCAATGACGACGACGCTTGGATCAAACTGAGGGATAGTCAGTTGTCGGAAATTATGGCGCGTTTAACTGTTGTGCAAAGCAAAATACAAATGCTGCCCCTTTTAATCGTTGAAAAAATGAACTATCGTATGACTGAACTGCTGGAAGCCGTTAAGTATTCGGATATTCTAAGTCAGCATTATGATGAAGGAATGATTCAACTTCTCTACAATGGCATTACTTCAATTGAACTGGAAGTAGATGCCTTGCCAGATGTTCAACCGGATGATCTAGGACGATTAGAAGAGCTGATTTCGCAACTACTTGTCACAGTAAAAAATAACAACGAAGCGTGTAAGGCTTCGAAACGTTAGGAGGAATACCAATGGCACTATTTGAAGTAATCAAATATGAAGGCACATCTGATATGTTTGCCTGGAAATATCCCAACGAAGAAATTGGAACATGGAGTCAACTGATTGTCTCAGAATCCCAGGAAGCTATTTTGTTTAAGGACGGCCGCGCTTACGATGTTTTTACTAGTGGTCGGTACACTCTAGAAACACAAAACATCCCTTTACTTAACAAGGTGATCAATCTTCCTTTTGGCGGCGAATCTCCTTTTTCTGCAGAAATTTGGTTCGTAAATAAGGTGCACTCTCTGGATATCAAATGGGGCACACCTACTCCTATTCAATTCCAAGATCCCAAATATAAAGTATTTGTACCGATTCGCTCTTATGGACAATTTGGTGTGCAAATTGAAGATTCTAAAAAGTTTTTGATTAAACTGGTTGGCACGCTTACAGCGTTCGATAAGACCAATTTGATTCGCTACTTTAGAGGTCTTTATTTAGCAAGAGCAAAGGACGCTATTTCTTCGTTCCTGTTGCACAAACAAATTAGTGTACTTGAAATTAATGCTTATCTCGATGAAATTTCTGATTACTTAAACGAAAAGATCCAGCCTACATTAAGTGAATACGGAATCAAATTGTTGAATTTCTATGTTAACGAAATCAGTATTCCCGAAGAAGATCCTTCCGTGATGCAACTCAAAAACGCTCTCGCAAAAAGAGCGGAGATGGATATTGTCGGATATAGCTATCAGCAGGAGAGATCTTTTGATACACTGGAAAGTGCCGCAAAGAATCAAGGCTCTGGCAGTGATTTGATGGGCATGGGTGTTGGTCTGGGTGCTGGCGTTGGTATGGGAGGCGCCTTCGGTGGTGCGTTTGGAGAACTATCAAAGAATATCTCAACAAATCCTTCGGATTATAAGGTGGCGCAGTATGTTTGTCCGAATTGCCATGTGCTGATTAATGGAAAAACCAAGTTCTGCCCGGAGTGTGGGCATAAAATGAGCGAATAATCTTGGGAGGGCTATTACGTGGCATTTGAAATCTTCGGAAATAGCCGTAGACGCTCTGTAACCATGGCCGACATAGACTCGATGGGAGGATTAGAGTTCGAGTCATTTGTAGGTGAATTGTTAAAAAGTATAGGATACTCTGGTGTTCAGGTTACTAAGAGTAGCGGCGATCAAGGCGTAGATGTTGTTGCTTATAAGGATGGCAAAAAATATGCTATACAATGCAAAAATTATTCTTCGCCGTTGAACAACAAACCAATTCAAGAGGTAACAACAGGAAAAGCGGTATATGGTTGCGATATTGGTGTTGTACTGACTAATAGCACGTTCAATGACAGTGCTATTGAGGCAGCAAACGCAACTGGAACACTTTTGTGGGATCGTAGAACACTTCAGAAAATGTTAGACCAATCCCCGTTTTCGAAAAATGTAGCAGAAACAGTGAAGTCGATCAAAACACAACAAGCGCCATGTATAATAGAGCCTTGTGTAGAACAGCCGGTCAGTAACAATCCGAGCAAAAAAGAAAAACCACGTAGTATTGTCAAATTCATTATTGGCATAGTTTTGATGGTGTTTAATGGTCTCCTCGTATTTGCTGGCTTGGTAATACTTTTGTCAAGTGGTTTTAGTGGCGATGATATAGGCTTATTCCTTTTCTTTTTGGCATTCTTCTTGTTGGGTCTATTCCTGGTAAAGAAGAATAAGAAAGATAAAGCTACTAAAAAAGCGGAGACCGGAAGTTATAGCACCTATACACCATATAATGGTCAGAAGATTGGTTGGGGTGTAGTAATCATTGCGCTACTCTTTTTCTTTCCGGTAGGTTTTTATCTGCTCTATAAGAAAATGTCCCAGTACTCTAACCCAAGTGAAGTGCAGAGAAACAGCAAAACACTTAAGATATGGGCAACAGTTCTTATGTGCTTAGGTTGCATTTATCCCGTCATGAGCATAGCAGGAGCTTTAGAGGCTTCGGCAGCAATTATGTGTTTTGTTGCGTTGTTTCCTTTTGGTCTGCTCCTTAACAAGAGATCAAAGTCTCTTGCTATGATGTACACTGCACTTCCTACACCCCATGAATCACAAGCAAATGCGGCAAATACTTTAAGCCAAAACATTGAACACAAACAAGATGTAATGCTATCTACAAGTTCCCCAATTGGCAGTTTATACACAGAATATCAGTATACTGCTGGAAGAGCGGAAACAACTTATGTGACGATTCACTGCAAAGGTTGCAATGCACCCAATCGTGTTCCTAAAGGATCTGTTGTTGAGTGTGAATACTGCGGATCGTTGGTCGGTGTGCAGAACGAAGAAGAACCGACTATAGACAATGAGGAAGCCGCTATCTATAAAGCATTTGCGGTAATTCAGCGTTTACTTGAATCTATGGATGAAGTGAGCGATGATCTTAGCGATGGGTTCGACCGGCTGACTCATGCTATGGAAACTTTCCCTAATCGTTCCATGCCACTTGATGTGGAGATGAATCGTGTATCTAGTTGCATCAAGAACTTCTCGGGAGAAGCAAAGCGAATTAGCGCAGGTATACGCGCCCAAGTTTTAATTGCGTGTGATAATTTGATGACATACGATGATGCAAGTTGGGAAAAAGTAGAAACTGAAATTGAGCAATTCAATGAGATCAAATCTACCTTAGCTGAAACTATATCAAGCATGCGTTCATTTAGGCATAGCATAGACAATCTAAACGTAAATGCGGGTTTCCAGACATATCGAATTAAAACCGCTCAGATTCAGCTGGTCAAAGAGATTGATCAAGCGCTGACTGTCCTGCAATCCGCAATGTCTGACTTTGCCGAAAGTCTAAAAACATTTAGAAACGCAAAATTTACATCTAAAACAGAACGTATAAATACATATAAGCAGAGAGGAGGCAGATTGTAATGGCATGTAAAGATTGTACCTGTTATGTTGATGGGCATAGCAAAAACGGCGGCCGCCTTCCTGCTGGTCAAGGTTTATGCACTATGTATAGTCAAGATGTTTCCGCTGGCGGTAATTGTTCTTCGTGTATGTCCGTGAATGACAAGGGTAGCAAAAAAGGATCTGTTACACATTACTCGTCCAATGGAACTACAGCTCACACAAATAAACCTCGTAAAGGCATGAAAGCTTGGGCTATTGTTTGCTTTGTTTTCGCTGGAATCTATGCGCTTATTGCATTGGGCGTTGGTACAATGATGTTTGGAATGACGGCTTTCTTGTGTATATTGGGCGTAATGCTTCTTGTGCTATACAAATCTCCTAAGCACATCCCCTATTTATTTGGAAAAAGCTCGGGTATGACAAAGACAACCTTTGTGATTATTTGCATTGCTGCGGCTTTTTGCTCTTTCGCTCTTATTGCTGGAACGTCCGAGGATATGACCACCCAAACCGGCGCTGGAACCAATGAATCCTCTACTAATGCTTCTACTGTAAGCAAGGTAACGTCTATTGGAAATTTCAAAACAACGGAATATGAGTTGTTCGTAGGGGAAAGTGTGGAGTTCTCTCTTGAACTTCGACCCAAAGATCTAACCGCCGAAAGTGTTGGCGTTGAAGTGTCCGATAATAGTATTCTTTCTGTAAGTGATATTGCATTCACTACTGAAGGAAGAAAAACCATCTTGACATTTAAATGCACTGTAATAGGAGAAGGCGAAGCTACGATCGTTGTTAAGTCTATTACAGGCGATAAGACCTCTAATACGGTTTCGTTTAAGGCTGAGCATCCTCCCATTGTAACCGCAATTGGCAAATTTAGTCCTTCCTATGCAATTCAAGAAGTTGGCGATCAACGGACGGTAACCGTATATATGAAGCCAATCGACCTAACAATGGATGATTTTGTTATTGAAAATTCTGATGAAACCATTATTAGTGTATCTGATATTGCATTGGCCACTGAAAATGAGCAAACAGTACTTACATTTACTGTGACAGGTATCGGTGTTGGCAAAGCATCTATTACCATCAAGGGGTGCAGATGGAAAGACGGAATCTAACGCTTTGCAGTTTACTATCAACGAGAAGGATACAAGCAGAACAGTTTATGTGACTCCTTACGGAGAAAAATATCATTACTCCGCTGCCTGCGCCGGAAGCAACGCGACAGCCACAACTGAGAATAAAGCAGCTCGATCCGGCAAGGAAAGATGCAAAAAGTGCGGTTGATTTGAGAGGTAAGAAAATATGAAATTTGGCATGAGAAAACCCTCGTTAAAAAAGTCTTTCAGCGCAAGGACAAAAGGACGCGCAACTCGCGCTGTTAAAAAAGCATTAATTCCAGGCTACGGCAATAAAGGAAGTGGCTGGATTAAAAATCCAAAGAAAGCCGCATACAACAAGATTTATCGAAAAACAACATTTAGCATTTGGGATTTGTTTAAGTAATATTTATTCTGGCGGCTTTGCGCATATTTGCGCAAAGCCGCCAGGTGTTTGTTATGCATACTAGCATAGATGGTTTGGGTTTGCCCAATAAATAGCCGTGTATATCCAAAGGCGATGCTTGCTAGGAAAAAGCTGTTGCTATTTTCTTGAGAAAAACTTCAAGGTGTCGCTTAAAAGCGACACCTCAACAAAATCCGCAAAATAGCACTTGCAATTTTCCTTTGGTCATGTATAATCATTTTAGAACATCTGTTCTGTTTCAAAAATTGAATAGGCGTCCCGACGGAATGGTTGAGATGAAACAGGCTGCGTAATTCCATCTCCAGGTCAGATTGCTTTGATATAACCGGTTCAGTTAAACCAGACTTGCTTTAAGCAGACATGAGAGGCCACCGGCAAGATAGCGCTCAGAAATGAGGGCTACCTTGTCGGTGGCTTTTTTGTTTTTCTTAGGCGAAAACCGGTGTGAAACAGACCTTTGTTCAAACAAGATAGGAGGTGATTGACCATACCAAGACTATCCAAGAAAGCAAAACGGGAGTGGGATCTGTTCTTAGATCCCAGTACCGGACGGCGCAGCTACAACGAACTGTGCCGCCGTTGCACCCACTCTTTCAAGCAAAGTTTTCGCGCCATTGTGGTGGCTTGTCCCCACTATGAAAGCAAGCGCAGCACAAGGTGCTGAAACACGCACCAAACCGCCGCAATTTCGAAGATGGTTTGCGGTGATGAAAGTATCCGCCGCCGAAATAAACGCGCCGCACACGAGAAGAGAACAACAAAACACGCACCCTTTTCCTACAGAAAAAGGCATCTTGCAGTTTCACCTCGCAAACGGCGCAAATCGGCATTAACCCACCTTCTCTTCAAGTAAGACATAAATATATAAATAAATAATTTAATCTTACTTAGCTGAGAGAAGAAGTATGAAGGAGAAATGTATGTTAGAAGACAAAATCTATACCCTGGAAGAAATGCGCTCCCTGGGCATTGACACCCACGAATATGTGTTCATGGATCAGCCGGGTGAAACCACCGGAACACTGATGCTCAAAGCAGAAAGCCGCACCCCAAGCATACGGATGTTCTTCTCCCTTTCCGACGGAAGGAAGATCCTTACACCGGTCTTTTGGTGGCAGCTGGGCAGAGGCTTTCAAAATATCCCCACAGGAACAGTTTTGAAGCTGACTTATGCCAAAAACAGCACCGGTCAAATCCACCTTGAAAATGCCGTGCCGGTGTAAACGGCATCAGTGGCATTTTCTTAGCAAGCATCGCGTTTGGGCACCATGTGCAAACGCAACACCTTGGGAATATCCCAAACCCTTATATTTTGGAGGTAACGATATGAACGAAAAATACGAAATCAACGAGCTGCCTTTGGACGTGCTCATCCCTTTTAAGAATCACCCCTTTAAGGTGATCGAAAACGAAGAACTGAATACTTTGGCGCAGAGCATCCGAGAATCCGGAGTGCTGGTTCCGGCCTTGGCTCGCCCCGCCGGGGATCGATACGAACTGATCTCCGGTCACAGAAGATTGGCCGCTTGCAAGCTGCTTGGCTTGCCTACCATCCCCGTTATCATCCGTGAACTGACTGATGCCGAAGCCATCATCAATATGGTGGACGCTAATCTGCAAAGAGAGCATATTCTCCCGTCGGAAAAAGCTTTTGCCTACAAGATGAAAATGGAGGCTATGAAGCACCAGGGCAAAACTTCGTGCCAAGTTGGCACGAAGTCCCGCACTGATGAAGAGATCGCCAAGGAAAGCAAGGACAGCGCCCGGCAGATCCAGCGATATATTCGGCTGACCAATCTGATCCCGGAGACTCTTGATATGGTTGACAACAAGGAGATTGCCCTAACTCCTGCTATGGAGCTTTCCTACTTGACCCAATGGGAGCAGCGGTGTCTTTACAACATCATGCAGATGGAGGGGGCAACCCCGTCCCTTTCCCAAGCGCAGCGGATGCGCCGTATGAGTGAAGAGCGCCGCTTGGGCGAAGGGGATATGGAAGATATTATGGCTGAGATCAAAGGCAACCAAGTGGAATGTATCCGTATCACAGAGGAACGCTTCCGGAAGCATTTCCGCAGAGATGTTCCCCCCTTGGAAATGGCCGAAATCATTGACAATGCACTGGAATATTATCAGCGCTATCTCGACCGGCAGAGAGATGAAAGGTAAGGTGCCGATATGAAAAAGAAATCCCTTTGGAGCGGCACCCATGAGTACACCATCAACGGTGTCCGTTATGTGGTGGATTCTTGCTTCGTATCGAGCAAGGTCAAAAGCGATGCCACAATCTCAAAGCGTTTTGAAAGAATTATCACAAGCGATGTCGCACCTTTGACAGTAGATTTTTCACCGGGTACAATGGCAGCAGAATATGCGTGTTCGGTTGCCGGGAAGGAGGACTAATGCAATCGAAGACGAAACGAGAAATAAACGGAATTACTGCCCTTTACTGCCGTCTATCCCGTGATGACGGCGGTGACGGGGATAGTAACTCCATCGCCAATCAGAAGAAACTGCTTTCCAAGTTTGCCAAGGACAGAGGTTTGGGCAACACCAAGCACTATGTGGACGATGGCTACACCGGCACTAACTTCAACCGTCCCGGTTTTCAGCAGATGATTGAGGATATCGAGGCCGGGTATGTTTCGGTAGTGATCGTAAAAGATATGTCCCGCCTGGGCAGAGATTATCTGCAAGTGGGTTACTACACCGAAACCTTTTTCCCCGACCACAATATCCGTTTAATCTCCGTCAATGACGGCACAGACAGTGACGAAGGAGAAGACGGCTTTGCGCCGATCCGCAATGTCATCAACGAACTGTATGCCCGGGATATCAGCCGCAAGATCCGGTCATCCCATCGGTTACGGGGAAATGCCGGTGAACCGCTATCCCCACCGCCTTACGGATATATGAAATCTACGGAAAACAAAAAGAAATGGATTATTGAACCGGAGGCAGCGCAGATTGTGCGGGATATTTTCCGTATGTGCCTGGAGGGTAAAGGCAACGAAACCATCGCCCGGATCCTGCAAGAGAGGAAGGTACTGGTTCCCATGGCCTACTGGAAAAGTAAAGGACTCGGCAGAGGTGGCACGCAAAACCAAATCAATCCCCATAAGTGGAGCAAAGGCACAGTAGCTAAGATCCTTGCCAATCAAGAATACTGCGGTGATGTGATCAATTTCAAAACCTATTCCAAATCCTTCAAGAACAAGGCCCGGCTAGAAAATCCCCGGGAGAACTGGCGGATCTTCAAGGATGTGCATGAACCGATCATAGACCGGGAGGTATTTGAGCAAGTGCAGGAACTGGTTGCCAAAACCAAGCGCAGAAGCCTCAAGAAAAAAGGTGAGGAAAAACACCTATTTTCTGGAATGCTCTATTGCGCCGATTGCGGCAGTAAGCTTTGGTATCGCACCAATACCAACAACAATGATATTCATTTCTACAGCTGCTGCAATTATAAAACCGATACCAGGGGAACTTGCGAAACCCGGCACTATATCCGGGCAGATGCCATCGAAGAGGTGGTGCGGTTGGAACTGCGGCGCTTGGCCAGCTTTCTGCAAGAGGATGAGGAAGCATTCGTCACCCTCTTGGCAAGGAAATCCCAGGAAGATCTCAAGCAAGAGAAAAAGATGCTGGAGAGCGAACTGCAGCGCTGCCTGGCTCGTAAAGAAAAAGTATCTCTTCTTTACGAAAACCTATACGAGTACAGTGTCAGTGGTAAAATCTCCGAAGAAAGCTTCATGGAAATGTCCCATAAGTACGAACTGGAAAAGATGGAGCTAAAAACCAAAATCAGCGAGATCCAGGCAAGGCTTACCAATATGGGGAGTCAAGAAAAGAACCACGGACATTTCCTTGCCGCCATCCGCAGATTTATGGAGATGGACAAGCTGACCGCACCGCTGCTGCGGGAACTGATCGATCATATCACGGTATATGAAACGGAAGGCACGGGTAAAAACCGCAGCCAACGAGTGGTGATCCACTACCGGTTTATCGGTATGTTGGAGTATCCCCACACTGACCCTGCATACACCGCTGATACTCGCAAGGGTGTAGCAGTAAAATATTTGACCCAATCTGCCTAAAACAAAAAGAGCAGGCCTCAAAACCTGCTCACTTACATCAACAAAGATTCTCTGTAAAGAAAAATCGAGTGTTCATAACTCAAGTACGTTATGAACACTCGATATGGTGCGGGTAACAGGACTTGAACCTGCACAACCTTGCGATTACAAGATCCTGAATCTTGCGCGTCTGCCAATTCCGCCATACCCGCGTATATATATAAAACGACAATAATGCCTTCACATAGTTGCATGGCATCAAGCCGAAGTTTATTATAACGCACAAGGAAGCGGTTGTCAAGCTGAAATAACCGCTTCCTTATTGTTTTATGTACACGTATGTTTTTTAATATTTAGCAAAAATATAGTTTTCATCAAGCTCGTATAGGGTTTTAAAAACATAGCCACGATTCTGAAGCTCTGTCAATGCCCAATCTATCATATCAAAGGTGTCGGGGGATGTATCATGCACAAGTATTATGCACGGTCTGTCCCCTCTCGTCAAACACTTCTCCGTTGTCTCGATTATCATACGTCGCAGATAATCGTCCATGCTCTCGCCTTCTTTTCGGTCGCCCTCCCACTTATCGCCGTTTGCCGCTGACCAGTCATAAGCGTAATAACCTCTTTCTTTTATGTAAGATATAAGTTCCACGCCATATTCACCGTAACGGAAAGCAGATGTTGAACCACCGGGCAAGCGGATAAGTTTTTTAGGCGGTAAATCTCCGAGAATATCACTTATTGTGTCTTCCCAATCATTAATCTCACTCTTAAACTGATCGACCGATTTATATATGCTCTTTATTTCATGGGTCATCGAATGACATCCAAGAGCATGTCCTTCGTCAACAATGCGTTGTACGATTGAAGGATAACGCTTTGCGTTTTGACCTATGACGAAAAACGTTGCTTTTATTCCGTGGGCGTTCAGCATATCAAGTATGGCTTCTGTATACTTTTTTGACGGCCCGTCGTCAAATGTCAAATACACAACTTTTTCGTCAACAGGTGGCAAAGTTTCGGTAGTTTCTGCATCCGATGTTTCGGTTATCACGTCAACAGTTTCCGTATCAGACGTCACCGGCTCTGTCAGTTGTGTTGACTCATCGTCATATTCGCTCTCTGTTGNNCGGTTCACTTTGGGACGTTTCTGTACAGTATATCTCAGGCGTATCTGTCTCATCCACTTCTTTTTTAGGTGATGCTTCCGATACTAAACAACCGCAAAACAAAAGAAGCAAAGCTGAAATAATTAAAGTGAGCGCAAAAGAGCGTAAGAAACAACCGATACGCTTTTTATACCGAGCTTTTCGTTTATGTAATAAAGCGAGAATCATTGCTGACTACCCCTGATATGTAATGATGAGACAAACAAAAACGCCCTACAAGCGGACGCTCGTGAGGACGCTAATTTCATATTCACGATACGTTCACAAAAACATTATAATACATAAATCGGTATCATTCAACAGATAAAAGATGTATCGTGTTATTTTATTTTGTTTCTCGCTTCTGTTTATCGTCATATATAATTTAAAGATTAACAAGGGGCTTTAGCCTGCGTGCAATAAGAAAAGCCAAAAACATTTTAACAAGGTCCGGTATTATAAAAGGAATTACACACAGCTTGAGTGCTTTAAAATACCCGATGTCACCTACAGTATTTGCATAAACATTTACAAACCATACGGTTCCGAGGGCATAAAGAGCAAAAAGCCCTGTTATCATCGACATAATAGATACAACAAGTCTCGGCCCGAATATGTACTCTGATATCCAAAATACTGTAGCCATAAGAAGAAAACCGATAATATACCCGCCTGTTGTGCCAAGTAGGACGCCTATCCCTCCTAAAAAGCCGGAGAATACAGGAAGTCCAGTTGCACCAAGCAAAATATAAAGCAAAACAGCAATCGTTCCTCGCTTACCGCCAAGGATGAGAAGTGAAGTATAAACACCAAACGTCTGCAGAGTAAACGGAACCGTAGCCGGCACCGAAATCCATGAGCACACGGCAATGATAACGGCAAAAAGCGCTATATACGCCATCTCTGCCGTTTTGAATTTACTCTTATTTGCCTTTATCTTTTTATTTACTGTGCTCATATGCCACCCGTACGATTATTTTGTTGTGAAAAGTATATCTATTATGCATATAGCTTGTCAAGATGAATAAAACGCATCAGTGAATGAAAGGCACTGTAAATATACAAGTACAACGCTTCATTGTGTGTAATATAAAGCATAAAAGCGGCGCGTCCTAAAAGGGCGCGCCACAGGTTTATATATAGGTCATTATTTATTAGCTACAAACTGGCCTATTTTTTTGTCCATATTTGATATGTGATTAATCAGCCAATCTACAACAATCTGATTTGCATTTAAAATGACGAGCAGACTGCCGCCCGAAGCATCATAATCCGAACGGAGCTTTGCAAGGCGTTTTATAAAATCCTCATGTGCAACTTTTTGTGCAGCGTATTCGGGATAATTAATGCTGAGCATGTATTTTTCTTCGTCGGCAAAGTGTTTTTTCGTGTATTCATCAAGAAAATTTAAAAGCTCGCCGATATATTCCTTTGCTTGATGTGCTTTCCCCGCTTCAAAAAGCTTTTCTGCTTTTTCAAACCACATTTTATGTTGTTCGTCAATTTCATCAATACCAACCGATAAATTAGGCGTCCAAGGCATAGTCAATCCTCCCTTTCTTCTTTATTAATAAAGTATTTTTTTCTTATTTCGCCGGATTTAACCTTATATCAATGTAAATATGGCCTGCTGATGTCTCAATATTACTTGCTGTATGGACAGAATATTTTTCACTGCCGCTGTCATTTTTCCTGTCATACGGTTTCGGAGGTTGAATATCGCACTTTATATCGTCCTCAGAGAGCATTGTCAAGACATTTCCGCTTATAATATTTGCAATTTCAGAAACAGCCGAGACAACAAAATCATCAACGGTATCAATCTCCATACCGCTCATAATTTTCACTATGTTAATTGATGTATCGTACGGAAAACAGTATATGACCTCACCTTGAAGATCACCTGTTACACCGATTGAAATGTCATACATACCCTCGGTGTTAATGTCATCAACAGGCTTGTCAGTTATATCCGCCAAATCAAGCATGAGTTCAAATACATTTTTCGTTGCCAGAAGAAAAGTTGAATAGAGATTATCAGCCATTTGTCCCTACCCCCTTTTCTTTTGCATAAACGCCGATGAGCTGATCTTCCGCTGCAACGTGATTGATAAGCCATGCGAGAAGTCTTCCGGCAAACTGCTGTATGAGCTGCTCATTATAGCCTTTGTCTTTATACTCTTTCGTTACATGAACGACGTAATTTAACATATCCGCATGGATTTTCTTATGCTCTTCATACCTCGGGTAACCGATTTTCTTCTGGTACTCCTCTTCATCGCGGAAATGTTCAATTACATACCCGTTCATGAAATCAAGCGTTTCGTTGACTTTCCGGACTCTTTCATCCCATGATGTCGAGCTTCTCAAGGTATGTAAAAAGGTATCTACACGGCGGAACAGTTCCCTATGCTGGTTATCAACTTGTTCAACGCCCAATTCATACTTCTCTTTCCAAAGCATATAACACATAACTCCTCATACGTGTTGTTTACTTTTCTATTAATATCGTAATTTTTACCATAGACTTTATTATTTTTTGAGAATAATTATTGATTTTTTTAGCATAAGATTACGTCAGTTAAGTAGCATAAAGCAAAAGCAGGCTCAAACGAACCTGCTATAAGAATAGATATTAATATTCATGAGCAAAAAAAGCGAGTGTTGATAACTCAACTTCGTTATCAACACTCGTTCTGGTGCGAGAAACGGGACTTGAACCCGTACGGTAAAACCACACGCCCCTCAAAC
>LFTK01000019.1:0-667 GCA_001513385.1 Clostridiales bacterium DTU064 | reverse complement strand
TTCCGCCACTCTCGCATGGCTTTTATATTATAACTAAGACCCTCGCCGTTGTCAATATGGTTTCATAAAATTTATCGGAGAATTTCATCGTGTCAGCAAAAAATGCCTTTCACGCTTAGAAAAAATCACATAATTTCATACGTAATTAACACAAGAAAATGACCGTGCCTTGATTATAAACTTTCACTGTGGTATAATTTTCACGATATTTTTTATAAAAAAAGCGAGGCACCCTCAAAGGGCGATATATTACGATGGAATATACGTTTTCTGCTAAACTGCAAAATCTTAAGCCATCCGCAATACGTGAAATATTTAAAAGTTTATCTGATCCGTCGATAATAGCGTTTGCAGCCGGAAACCCATCACCGGAGTCCTTCCCTGTTGAGGAACTTGCCGCTATTTCGGCGCAAATTTATAAAGAAAACCCGATATCTGCGCTTCAGTACAGCATTACAGAGGGATATCCTCCGCTTCGTAATGCTATTGCCGAGCGCATTAAAAGAAAATTCAATATAGGACGCGATTTTGACACGACTATTGTCGTTTCAGGTGGCACACAAGGTATTGAGCTTGCGGCAAAAGTCCTCTGCAACGAAGGCGACGCCGTTATTTGCGAGGATCCGACCTTTATAGGAGCTTTAAATTCCTTCCGTTCAAATGGAAT
>LFTK01000120.1 GCA_001513385.1 Clostridiales bacterium DTU064 | reverse complement strand
TTATGAAGACGGCAATATACAAGCCGTAATGGACGGCGATATTGATGGGTTCATCAATGCTTACCTTGTGTGGAAAGCATCACAAGAACAAGATAAAAACAGTAAAAAATAATAAGACACGGACGGATAATCAACCCGTCCGTTTTGCTTTGGAATAATTTTTCTTCAGTCTGATGATAATAGATATATTATCTAATGACTGGAGACGCGACGGCTATTGTAAAAAATACTACCGGCGCGATACTTATTGCTGATGAAGAATGTGTCACTGAAAAAAACAATAAAGTTAATCGACGATTCATTCTTATACATTGAGGACATATACTCCCAGCGTAGAAGGACACCGGAGTTTATCTGGATTAATGACAACATAATCAAGCTAACTCGAATAAAAAAATCAGTTGTAGCAGGGCTTAAGAAGCGGCGCGAGTTGCCGTCTGACGACGGAGATTATCCGCGGCTTCTTTCGCTGTGCAAATCTATCATTGGAGATGGCGACGTTGCTATCACAGAAGACCGCATAAAATCTGCGCTCGGAGAATTTCAAAGCAGCGGCGATTATTTGACGGTAGGAGAGCTATTTTCATTGCGCGACATGCTTGCCGCTCGATGCCTTATCGGCATAGGAGACGCTTGCCGTGACGCTACCCTTAATTTTTCACAAGGGGAGATGGCAACAGCCGTGGATATCGCAGAAATGCATAGTTCTGCGTCCTCTCTCGTTGGACGATTGATAAAAACTCTTTATAAGCTTGATTCTATTGATTTTACAAGTATATTTGAAGCCATATCAATCACGGAGTCGGAATTCCTTCTTGACCCCGCGGGAGTTTATGTAAACTGCGACGCGGATACAAAAAACATGTACCGGCGCAAGCTCGCTGAAATTGCAAAACGTTCTCATGCCGGTGAATATGAAACTGCTAAAAGACTGCGCTCTATCGCTGAGCGTGCCGAGGGCCGCCAGCGTCACATTGGCTATTATCTCATGAAGTATACGGAGCGCGGCGCGGGCGCGCTTTATTTCGCCATAATATACGGTGCTACGCTTGTCTTTTGTCTTGCAATTTCGGCAGCAGCGTATGCTTCCGGCAATACTTTGCTCTTTTTTGCCGCACTTTTGTCATTTCTGCCGCTTAGAGCTTTTTTCGTCCGAATAATAAATGACATCTTGTCCCATAAGATAACTCCGGACATACTGCCGAGACTGAGAATAGACAGGGTTCCCGATAACGCAAAGACGATGGTTGTTATCACAACACTGCTGTTTGGCGGAAAGCACGACGAGCAAATTTTTGAAAAACTCGCTCGATACAGAGAAGTCTTGGGCAGGGAAAACGTCGCCTTTGCAATTTTAGCCGATCTGCCCGACTCTGACACAGAAACAGCCCCGGGTGATGAAGATATACTGCGCGTGGCAAAAGAACGTATATCTGAAATCTCTCGCGGGCGTGATGATGTTTTTTTGTTTACCCGTCCGCGGACATACAGCAAGAGTGAGGGCAAATATATCGGCCGTGAGCGTAAACGCGGTGAGCAGGAAGAGCTTATTGCATACCTCAGAGGCGAGGAAAATACGCTTACCGCTCACGGCGGACGAAATATCGTGCCGGGTGAATACAGGTATATTATCGCCCTTGACGAAGATACCGAAATTACTCGCTCAGATATTGAGCGTATGATCGGAACGGCTATCCATCCGTTAAACGAACCTGTAATATCATCAAGGCGCGGTTATCCTGTCGTGACGGATGGCTATGGTGTTATTCAGCCGATGATGACAGCGTCGCTTAAAAATTCGCGCAAGTGGAACAAATACCTCAAGTATATGTATGCGTGCGAGGGTAGGGAAGCATATGCATTCGCACAGTTTTCGCTGTATGCGGCGCTGACAGGTGTCGGTATCTTCTGTGGCAAGGGATTGATTGACATTAACGCATACGCCGTCACAGTTTCGGGCGCTTTCCCGCGCGAGCAAATTTTAAGCCACGATATTGCTGAGGGCACGCGCCTGCGCTGCGGGTGTTTGTCGGATATAACGCTGACGGACGGGGTTCCGTCCGGATTTCTGCAGCATGCGGTCCGCGCCGACAGATGGCTTCGCGGGGACGTTCAGGCTTTAGTATTATGCCGCCGTCGCATACGCGGCGCCGATGGCTCGGTTTATAAAAACCCGCTAAGACCTACGGAAAAACAGCGCCTTCGTGAGCCTGTAATCGCGGCGATTACTCCTATATTCCGAACATTGGCGCTTATTTTGTCGCTGATGTCAGGTGGCTACGGCTGTCTTTTGGCTCTTGTCGCTTCTTTTGACATCATATATGGCCTTTTTTACAGCATTATAGCCGGTATCGGTGTACCACGGCGCGTTTACCGCTGCGGGCTCCCCGATTATTACTCGCTTTTATATTTTAATCTATACTACAGCTTCGCGTCTCTTGCATATGCCGCAACATCGGCGGCGTCTGCATGGTATCGCGCTATAATACGCATGAAAATCACCGGGCGCGGCTTGCTTGAATGGAAGACAGCCGTTGCTGCCGAAGGGTTATTCCGCGGTGGAGCAGGTGAATACTACGCACGCACATCAGCATCTGTGGCGCTTGCGGTGGTAGCACTTTTGTGCACTATTGCCGGTGGGGCAGGTGCACCGATTCTCTTCATTCTTGCGGCTTTGTGGGCATCGTTTCCTTATGTTATGTACCGCATGTGCGAAAATAAAAATGATGCGGACATGGAGGAAGAGCCGGATGATGAGCCAACAGCACAAAAGCGTCTTCTGCGGCGTTTTGCCGCCGATATATGGAATTATTTTGAGGATAATGTCGGGGCACATACCGGATGGCTGCCACCTGACAACATCGCCACGATACCCGATGACAGAATAGCAATGCGCACGTCCCCTACAAACATCGGTATGTACCTCTTGGCGCTTCTGTCGGCTCGTGATTTCGGTTTTATCAGCGACACACTTTTTTACAGCCGTCTTGACTCAACAATTTCGGCAATTGAAAAACTTCCGAAATGGCACGGGAACCTATATAACTGGTACAATCTTGAGGACATGAGCGTCATGTTCCCGTCGTATGTGTCGTCGGTCGACAGCGGGAACTTCCTGACCTCTCTTGTCGCGCTGAAAAACGGACTTATTGAATACGGCGAGTATTACAAACCGCTTGTAGAGCGAATTGAAGTTATTATATAAGAGACAAATATCGCTGCTTTATACGATAAAAAGCGCGGGCTTTTCCATATTGGTTACAACGGTGCCGCCGATAAATTTGATGATAACGCTTACGATTTATATGCAAGCGAAATGCTGACAACAGAGTTTTACGCAACGGCATCCGGCGCCGTTCCGGTGGAGCATTTCCGAACAATGGGCCGCTTCGTATTTGATATTGACGGCGGGATTTCTCTTTTATCGTGGAGCGGCAGCGCTTTCGAATACTTTATGCCGTCTCTTTTCATGCCGACGGGTGGCTGTGACCTGCGCTCGGAAGCGCTTGCTTTAGCATATGAATGTCAAAAGGCTGAAACTGCTGAGTTTCCCGGTGGCATTAAAATATTCGGTAAAAGCGAAAGTGCGTTTTTTGACTTTGACAGTGAAATGAACTACGGCTACAAGGCGCACGGACGCGCGCCGCTCGGATTATCGCAGTCTCTTTCCGGGGAATATGTATTCGCCCCGTACTCGCTTTACCTCATGCTCGGCTGTGACACAAAAGCCATCTGCCGCACACTTGCAATGCTTGCTAAAACAGATCTTTATGGAAAATACGGCTTTTATGAAGCTGTCGACTTCACGCCGAAGCGGACAGGCGGCGGATATGCCATTGTGCGCTCTTATATGTCGCACCACATGGGCATGTCGCTTGTCGCATGCGCAAACGCCTGCATGAATAATATCAATATAAGGCGTTTCATGAGGGAGCCTTGCTGCGCTGTCGGTGCTGAGCTTCTTTATGAGCGCATACCGATTGGAATGAAGCGTACGACGCGCATTGTTTATGCGTCTGGTGCAGAGGAAACAATATCAGCCCTGATGCAAAAGCCCGGCACCAACGTAAGCGCCGATACGGCAGTGCTTTCAAATGGAAGGACAAAAGTCATCGCGACATCTGACGGTACTGTTGTCATATACGATGGTGAAAAGCTGATATCCGGCTCACCTTCGGTGATGCTTCCTTTTGACTGTGTCAGAATCCTTCTTCATGCGGATGACGAAGTATATGACTGCCTGCGCGGTATTGCCACGGACGGCGGAACATCTAAGCGTTCATTTTCATTTGACGGCTCGCACGCGACATATGAAATGGAGCTTATGCACCACGGCGGCATTATGAAAACGACGGTTAAAATTACCGTCGCTCACGACAAACCCGTCGTAACGTTTGCTTTTAACGTTTCCGGTGATATAAACGAAGCTTCTGCAGCATTTTATTTTCAGCCAATACTCAACCGTGAGCGGGCGTATTTATCAGCGCCGCCTTACTCCGATTTGTTTATTAAGTCGGATTTTGACCCGGTCACAAAAACCGCTGTTTATCGAAGGTTCTCGAGGAAACGGTCGGATTCATGCGCCGTTGCCGTACGAGCCGCAGCACCGGGCAACTCAACAATAGAATCAAGCGAGTTTTTTGACCGTAAGGATGAAATACTGACGCCTGTTTACGGGAAAACAGATATTTCAAGAATATTTGATAGCCCTGCTGTTTTTCACGGCGGCGCTTGCGTTCATCCGGCGTGCGCTGTCAGAATAAAACTCAAAGAAAAGAATGAGATAAGTAAAAACAGTGTCGTTTTCATCGTTGCGTCAGCCGCAAGTGCAAATGAAGCGCATGAGATTTGCTCCGGCTACGATGTGAACGCAGCAAAACGCATATCAGATGGCGCAGCACTTTTATACAGAAGCCGTGCTGCCCTTGCGGGAGCTGATGAAAGCGCAATACGCACTGCCATGCGCACGGCAAATGCGATAATCAACCCGCGGCGCACAATAATCCCGTCGGTCGGCGATTTCTACAGCGAACCGATGTTTTCTCGCGACCTATTATGGCGCCACGGCATATCGGGCGATTTGCCGATTGTGTGCGTCGAGATGCCGGACACAGCATTAGGCGGCGTGCCTTTGTCGGCTATGCGCGAGCTTTTATACGCAAAGCGATTCCTCGCCGTATCCGGCGTACGCTATGACCTTGTAATTGTTGCGCCCGGCGGCAGTGTTTATGACTCGCCCGCATACGCAAAGCTTGTCGAGCTTTGCGAAGAAGCAGGGCTTATGTCCATGCATGGACGACCGAACGGCGTTCACTTCATAAACGGCGCGGCCTTAACTGAGGAGGAACGGCGCGTTATCTACGCATTGTCAAGGCAGACGTCGTTCGCGCCACGCACAGACGGTGCATATGACGCGGAGTCACTTGTCAGCGGCCGTGAAATTATAACATCAGTACCCCCGAGCGGCAGAATTGATTTTTCGGACATTATTATGAGTACTCGCGGCGGCGGTTTTACAAGAGGTGGGTTTGCTATTGACAAATCATCTGACCCCGAGCTTAAGCCGTGGCAGTTCGCGTTTGCAAACGCTGTTGTGGGTACGCTTCTGACACAGTACACCGCCGGCTATACTTGGTACGTCAATGCCGCCGAGTCAAAGATAACTCAGCGCCACACGGATTATGTCAAAACCATTGCCGGCGAGCGCTTGATTCTCCGCGCGGGCGGAGCTTTATACGATTTATGCGCGTGCGCAAGCCGGGTTGATTACAATTTCGGATATGCCGTTTACAAAGGTGAGATCGGCAGTTTATCGTATGAAGTAAAAATAGGCCTTGACGAAAAACTCCCCGTCAAGCTCATAAGCGTAATCGCGAAAGGCGGCGGCTTTGATGACGTCGAGGCTATATACACAGCAGTGCCCGACAACAGCGCTCTTTACTCAGCTTACGCATCGCAAAGAGAAGTGCTGTTTAAGCCTGTATTCGGCGGTACAGGTATAACGTCGTCGCTGCGGGCTGTCAGCGGAAGGGTGTTATATGGCTTTGACGCCACGGAAGGATACGTCTGGGCTTCCGTTTCGGCAGATATGTCGTCAAACGGCAGCTTTGACTGCGCCTTTATGCTTGCATCAGCGCCGGCTGCGTCGGCTGAAATGTGCTTTTCGCATATCAACAGCAAATACCGCAACACAAACGACGTTATAGCAGGCCTTGATGCCGCAGAAGCCCATATAGAGGAGCTTTATTTTAACGCGTCCGTTGACATCACGAAAGACCGCAGGCTCAGCCATCTTCTGAATAAATGGCTGCCATATCAGGCGTCGGTCATACGAATGACGGCGCGTACCGGATTTTGTCAGGGCGGCGGGGCATACGGATTTCGCGACCAGCTCCAGGACTCGCTGTCCGCTCTTTACTACAATCCAAAGTTGACGCGCAGGCATATAATACGCTCATGCGCACACCAGTATAAGGATGGCTTTGTGCAGCACTGGTGGCATCCGCTGCCCGGACGCGGTAAGACTTCATCTGACCCCGGCGTGCGGACACGCTGCTCGGACGATTATATCTGGCTTGTTTATGCAGCGTCGCGTTATGTGTTGGCAACAGGCGACACATCACTATTCGATGTTGAAGTGCCGTTTATTGATTCACCACCGCTTAAAGTTGGCGAACATGACAGATACGAAGTCCCCGCCGTATCACAAAATAAGGCAGACGTTTTCACACACTGCATGACAGCCATTGAAGCATCAATTGCCCGTGGTGAGCATGGACTTCCGCTCATAGGCTCAGGTGACTGGAACGACGGTATGAACCGCGTTGGCGCCAGCGGCGCGGGTGAAAGCGTATGGCTTGCCTTTTTCCTCGCTGTGACTTTGCGCGAATTTGCAAATGCGACAGAGCTGTGGGGCAAAGCCGATAAGATGCTGCCCGATGCGCTGAGAGCCGAGGCTGAACGGCTCGTCGCTGCAGCCGAGAGCGCGTGGTGTTCTGACAGATACGCACGTGCTTACACAGATTCGGGTGATATTATCGGATGTGAGGGGTCATCGGGCTGCGAGATTGACACACTGCCGCAATCGTTTGCCGTATTTGCAAAAGCAGATGATGAGCAGACAGAAAAGGCTCTTACTACTGCCTACAATGAGCTATTTGACAAAAACGCCGGCGTATATCGCTTATTCTCGCCGTCGTTTGATGAGTCAAGCCCCGACTTTGGGTATATTACGGAGTATCCGCCGGGCTTGCGTGAAAACGGAGGACAGTATACACATGCTGCTATATGGGCGGCTGCCGCTCACCTTATAAAAGGTGATTACGAACGTGGGCTTTCTATTCTGCGGGCGATAAATCCCGCCATAATATGCGAAAAGAGCGAGCGCGGGCGCATTTATGGAAACGAGCCATACTTCTTTACAGCAGATGTGTATTATGCGCCCGGCGTCACAGGACGCGGCGGCTGGAGCAGTTATACAGGCTCGGCAGCATGGTATTATACTGTCGTCATGGAAAACTTGCTCGGCATATCTCTTTCTCTTGGTAATATAGTCGTGTCGCCACCGCCGCCGGGTGTAATCGGTGACTATCTTGTGTCTTTGCCAACACGGGCGGGACGCGTTGATATAGCTGTTCGCTACGGGAACGCCGCGCAAACGACAAGCTCATCAGCGACAAGCGCGCCAGTAAGAAGCGGCAGAAACTATACAATACGTCCGGGTGAATCGGTTACACTTACCCCCGAAGAGTCCGCAGGTGGCTGGACAATAATTATTGTAAAAATATAAATATTCCAAAGTAAATTTCTCCGAGTATTGCAAAAAGCGCCGTTTTCGTGTAAAATACAAAAGAAAGCTATGCGAAAATCGGCGCTTTTTCATGCATTTAGCGCTATTGTAATGGAGGCACAGATGCCGGGGATTTTATTGAATATCAATTATCTTTCATTTCCCGGACTTGGGATAGACACATTTGCTGTGAACGAAGTAGCTTTCAAATTATTCGGCCGTGAAGTACGCTGGTACGGAATAATATTGACGATTGGTATTATAGCTACATGTGCTTTTATATATTTCAATGCAAAAAAAGCCGGATTTTTAACTGACGACATACTTGACTACTTCATTTTTTGCATTGTTTTCGGTATAGCCGGCGCACGTATTTATTACGTCCTCTTTAATTTAGATAATTTTATCGTTAAAAACGGTTCGTTTTGGCAAAACGTCAAAGAATCGCTAATAAAAATGGTCGGCATATGGAATGGCGGTATTGCCATATATGGCGGCATCATCGCCATCTTTATAACTGCTTATATAATATCGCGGAAAAAACGTCTGCCGTTTTATAAAATAATTGACATAGGCGGACCGGCTGCTATGATCGGTCAGGCTATCGGCCGCTGGGGCAACTTTGTCAATGCAGAAGCCTATGGCACGGAAACTGATATATTCTGCCGCATGGGAATTGCATATTCTACAGACGGGAAAATGACATATTATCACCCGACTTTTCTTTATGAATCGCTTTGGAATATCATCGGATTTACCTTGATAATGATCTTTTTCCGCCGCAGAAAATACGACGGACAGTCATTTCTTTGGTATATAACATGGTATGGCTTCGGACGCATGTTCATAGAAGCGCTGCGAACCGACAGCCTTTATATAGGTAATACGACGCTGCGGATTTCACAAGTAATTGGTTTTGCCTGCGTCATTATTGGCCTTATCCTGCTTTTGAGGAACAGGCAAATATATAAAGATAAGCCTTATCTCTGTGATGGTGGCGGAAACCCCGAATATGCGAAAATGCTCGCTGACCGCCGTGAAGCATACGAGCGTGCGCTTTCTCTTGCCGAAGAAAAACGCAATCGAAAAAAAGAAAAGAAAGATAAGAATACTGATTTTCAAAACACTGATAACATAGAAAACAAAGAAACAGAAAACGCAGATAATAAAGAAAATACTGATAAAACAAATAATAACGATATATCAAAAGAGTAAGCAAGCATTGTTTTGCCTTTTTATTGCCCTAAATTCTTAGTAAACAAGTAAATATATATAAACAGCAATAAACCATCGGAGGATTTATATTAAAATGACACTTGTTGTACTTGCTGCCGGTATGGGCTCACGCTACGGCGGAATGAAACAAATCGACCCCATAACGGACAAAGGAAATTTCATTATTGACTTCTCTGTTTACGATGCCATACAAGCGGGATTCGACCGNNAGAGGAAAAATCAAAGTCGAGTATGCCTATCAGACACTCGAAAACGTGCCTGAAGGCGTTGAAATACCGGAGGGCCGCGTAAAGCCTTGGGGAACAGCCCATGCGCTATTGTGCGCTGAGGATGTTATAGGCGATGATCCGTTTGCCGTTATAAACGCAGACGATTTTTACGGACGCGAAATGTATTTCGCTATTGCCGATTTCCTGCGCACCAAGATAACGGACGGAATCCCCGCACGTTTCTGCATGGTCGGTTATGTTCTTAAAAACACACTTTCACCGAACGGCACCGTTACACGCGGTATCTGCAAGACAGACGAAAATGGAAAGCTCATTTCACTTGTTGAAACATTCAAAATTCAGCCGAACCCCTCAATCCCTGAGGGCGCAGAGTCGTTTGAAGACGGCGAGTGGCGTCCGCTTTCCGAAAATTCGCTTGTTTCCATGAACTGCTGGGGTCTTACAAAGCAGATTTTCCCGGTTCTCCGTGAATGTGTTAAGGAAGTTTTAACGGATCCTGCGCGCGATCCGCTTAAATGCGAAGTTTATCTGCCGATATCAATATTCAAAATGATAAGCGACGGTCGCTGCACTGTTGATATGCTGAAAACTAATGCCCGCTGGTACGGCGTAACAAGCCGTGAAGATAAGCCTATCGTTGTCGAGGGTATAGGACAGCTTATTAAAGAAGGAGTATACCCGGAGGATCTTTGGGCATAAGCATATAAAAGAAAGAATATTATTGACATAAAATAACACCATAGTAAAGAATAATGCTTTATATTATACAGTGTTATTTTATGTTTGCCGCATATGCGGCTGGAAGGAGTAAACAAAAGTATGTCAGTACTTGTTACGGGTGGTACTGGTTTTATAGGTTCTCATACAGTCGTTGAGCTGCTCGAAGCAGGTTACGATGTTGTTGTCTTTGATAATTTCTACAACAGCAAACCATGCGTGCTTGACAGGATTAAGCAAATAACAGGGAAGAGCGTCAAGTTTTACGAAGCTGATATGTGCGACGCATCAGCAATGAAAAAAATCTTTGCTGAGAACGAAATTGACGCTGTTATACACTTTGCCGGGCTGAAAGCTGTCGGTGAATCTGTTGAAAAACCGCTTGCTTACTATAAGAATAACATCGGCGGCACGGTGGTGTTATGTGAGGAGATGGCTGCGGCCGGCGTTAAACGCATGGTTTTCTCGTCGTCTGCGACAGTATACGGCGATCCTGAAACAGTGCCGATGAGAGAAGACTTCCCGACGTCAGCTACAAACCCATACGGAGAAACAAAGCTCGTTATTGAGCGTATCCTTGCCGATGTATGCGTATCTGACCCTGAGTGGAGCGTTTCATGCCTGCGTTATTTCAATCCTATCGGCGCTCACAAGAGCGGTCTTATAGGTGAGGACCCCATGGGCATACCGAACAACATAATGCCACGCATACAGAAGGTTGCAGCCGGTGAGTGGGATGCTATCACCATTTTCGGAAACGACTACGATACACCGGATGGCACAGGCGTGCGCGATTATATCCATGTTACTGACCTTGCGCAAGCCCATATAGCAGCGCTGAAGCGCGTCTACACCGTTAAAGGGTGGGAATGTTTCAACATTGGCTGTGGGCGTGGATATTCGGTTCTTGAATTAATAGACGCATACTCACGCGCATCAGGAAAGGAAATTCCAAAGGTAATAATGCCGCGGCGTCCGGGCGACATTGCAGTTTCTTATGCCGACCCTACGAAAGCAAAGGAAGTGCTCGGCTGGGAAGCTAAACTGACACTCGACGATATGTGCCGCGATGCATATAACTTCCTCCTTAAAAACCCGCACGGGTATGAAGATTAAATATTTATGATAAAAAGTGAAATCGGGGATGCACTCCCCGATTTCACAATAATGATTTTTTGACCTAACTTTTTATATATCGTATTCTTATATTATCTCGATAAAGCACCCTTTATGTGATAAATAAATACAATCCCGAAAGGATGAAGATTTATGTCTATTAAAATATCGCCGTTTGGCACAACAAAAGCGGGTGTCGCCGTAACACAGTATATTCTTAAAAATAAAGCAGGTGTTACACTGTCCGTAATTGACCTCGGTGGTACCGTTACGGGTCTTTGTGTGCCCGATAAGAATGGTGTTTTCGCTGATGTCGTCTGCGGCTACGATGATCCTGAGCTTTATATGACATGCTCCGGCTATCAGGGAGCACTAATCGGGCGTTATGGCAACCGTATCGGCGGAGCTAAGTTCACGCTCGACGGAAAAGAGTACAAACTTTATAATAACGATGGCCCTAACCATCTCCACGGTGGTAAGGTTGGTTTTGACCGCAAAATGTGGGGCGTAACTGTTATTGATGACGGTGACGAGCCTGAAATTGAGCTTTCATACCTCTCACCGGACGGGGAAGAAGGCTACGATGGCAATCTTGACGTTAAAGTGAGATATAAATTAACTGCCGACAACGCATTTTCTATAAATTATAAAGCCACGACTGACAAAAAAACTGTACTTAACCTCACAAACCATGCATACTTTAACCTTGCTGGCTGCGGAAATGGCTTAATACTTGATCATGAGCTTCAGATTTTCGCTGACGCAGTAAATGAAGTTAACTCACAACTCATTCCTACCGGTAAGTTTTTACCCGTAGAGGGAACACCATTTGATTTTCGCCAGTCTAAACCAATTGGCCGCGATATACACGCTGATAATGAGCAGCTTCGATACGGAAATGGTTACGACCATAATTTCATCCTTAACGCCGACGGTTCTATCAAACTTTCTGCAATCGCGCGTGACCCGAAATCAGGCCGCGTAATGAAAGTTTACACGAATCAGCCGTGCGTACAACTTTATGCGGGCTGTGCTATTAATGAGAACGAACCTCCATTCAAAGGTGGCGCTCCGAAACGCAAATACTGTGCTTTTTGCCTTGAAACGCAGCACATGCCAGACAGCCCGAACCATCCTGAATTCACAGACACAACACTTTCTCCGGGCNNGCGAGATATACGACTATACCACGATCTACGCATTTTCCGCTGAGTAAAGGTGTTTTTGCGCGTGGGCGGCGTTTCTTTAAACACCGTCCCACGCTTTATTTATATTATTTATAGCTAATATTGATTTTTGGCAGGTCGTTTCATGAATAAAAGAAAAGCATTAACCAAAATAAGGGAATGGGTACCAACGCCTGCGCTTATCATATATGCGCTGACTATTTTGTGTGCCGCGTCGCATATAGTCGGAATACTATCGCCAAGTTATGCTGATTTCTTTAATATCCGCATATCTACCATATTCCGCGGGACACTCGGTTATCTCACTTGCTGGTTTCCGTTTTCATTTGCTGAGACATTTCTGCTTTTCATGCCGGTGGCGCTTGTTGCTGTCATCGTTTTCATTGTCCCACGTGCTTCTGTAAGCGGGCGTGCAACTGTCAGATATGTTACATCGCTTTTAAGCATAATCGCCCTCCTTTATTCCGTGTTTGTCCTCACATTTGCTCACGGATACAGAGGAACATCGCTTGCTGAAAAGCTGGGGATAGAAGAACGCAGCATTACGGTTGACGAACTGTATGAAGCGGCTGAAATTTTAACTGAAAAGGTCAACGGTATAACCGGGGAAATTACATTTAAACCTGATTCTTCCTCGATTATGCCTTATTCATACAGGGAAATGAGCGATAAGCTTGTTGACGCGTATAATTCTCTTGCTGATAAATATGACTTTATACCAAAACTTCATATCGGCGTCAAACAAATAATGCTCAGCGAACCGATGACATACACGCACATATCAGGTGTATATACGTTTTACACGGGAGAGGCAAATATCAACACTAACTTTCCGGACTATACAGTTCCATATACAGCGGCGCATGAGCTATCCCATCAGCGCGGGATAACGCGAGAAGACGAAGCAAATTTCATGGCGTTTCTCGTCTGCATGGAAAGTGACGATCCATACATCCGTTACAGCGGTTATCAGTCTCTTCTTGAGTATCTTATGTCCGATATGTATAAGGCCGACAAATCACGGTACTCACAGTGGTTGGTAACCCTTGATGCAGAGGCAAGGGGTGAAATGGCGGCCTATAATGAATTCTTTAAAAAATACGAAAAAAACGTTGCAGCGAAAGTTTCAGGCAAAGTAAATGACGTTTACTTGAAAAGTCAGGGTACCCAGGGTTCCGTGAGCTATAAACTTGTGACGAATCTTGCCGTTATATACTTGCTCGATGTGTATAACTCACAGCAAGCTAACAGATGATAATAGATAAAGTAGCATTATCGATAACTCTTGCATTATATCCAGCTTATATATAATCGGGAGGTGGCTTTCAGTGAGCGGTGTGAAAAATAAAAAACATAATATGATAATTAGCGCCGCTGTTGCGTTAATTATTCTCGTTACGACTCTTTTTTCCGCACTTCACACTGATGCCGCAACAGAAACTCTGCGGTTATATTTAAATGACGAAAACTGGTATAATGAATACAGATACCCCTTAAAAGAAGTTGACGGTGTAATGTACGTTCCATCAAACGTATTCAATGAATTTGAAGGAATAAGCGTCGTCACAGACGTTACAATGCCGGATAACTTCGTTATTTCAAACTCAAACAACGGAAAATACGTTTCATTTAATACGAGAAAAAACATTGCTCAGGATGAACAAGGCAATGTCTATGAAATCGTCACATGGATATTATACGGTCTTGTCGTGTCAGTACCGATGAAAACGGTATGCTCAATGTTAGGACTTAAAATTGAGGAATATAAAAACAACGAAACAGGAAAGATATACTATCGCATATGCGACGGAAAAGAAACGTTATCGTTTGTAAAACTACTTGAAATTTATAATCCGAAGGCACTCAATCCGGAAGATATTACATCGGAAACGACAACGGCACCGCAAACTTCAAGGCCGACTGAAACCACAAAAAACACAGATACAACAAAACCTCCGGTGACTGAAACTACAAAAAAAGAAGTCGATACGAAAAAGCCGATAGATAAACCCGACCCTATATACGTTTATTTATCGTTTGACGCGTCGCCAAATGAGTATACCGATGAAATCCTTGATTTGCTTTATCGTTATAACTGTGCGGCAACATTTTTCCTTACGTCCGAAGGGATAAAATCACATCCGAACTTAGTCCTGCGGATGATTTCGGAAGGTCATGCCATAGGTGTGTCAACCGAAGACGGCAGTTATAACGGCATATCGACACTCAACGATCTTGTAGCTTCTTTCGATTCTGTAAACAACACTTTATATCGTCTTGCAAAAATGAAAACTCACATCGCACGCGCGCCCGGCGGTTGTGCAAGCGATGTTTTAACGATTACATCAGCCGATGCAAATACTGTTGCCGCATCAGGCTATATTCTGTGGGACTGGAATATTGATGCTTATGACGGCATTGACAGTAAATATTCAGCAAAAACAGCATATAAGAAAATAATAAGTGAACTTGAAGAGATAATAAATATTAATAAAAATAATAGCCACAATAATATTCCTGTTATTAGATTCGCATGCACTGATACTACTGTAAATATCTTAGAACTTCTGCTTGAGTACATATATAATTCAAAAGCATTTGTCACAAAAGTCATATCAATATATGAAAAAGAGATAAATAATGCAAGCTGAAGGGTGGTGTAGCCTGCATGGACAAAGTTAAGAAAAGAGTCTTAGTTGTAGAAGACGAAAAAAATATAGCTGAGCTTCTTGCTTATAATATAAGAAAAGCTGGTTATGCTTGTGATGTTGCATACGATGGAAGAGATGGCCTGAACCGCGCATTAACCGGCGACTATGACCTGATACTGCTCGATATAATGCTGCCCATTATAAACGGGTTTGAAGTTTGCAGAACGATTAGAACAAAAAGCAATGTGCCTATTATATTCGTCACAGCCCGGGAAGAGGAAAAAGATAAAATCCTCGGCCTTGAAACCGGCGCTGATGATTATGTTACAAAGCCTTTTTCCGTACGGGAGCTTCTGTCACGCATAAAAGCAAATATCAGGCGCAGCTCGGGTGAACTGATAACTCCAACTAATAACGGTAAAAACGAAAAATATGAGAGTACAACGATTATTGCAGGCGACCTGAATATAGATTGTGAGCATTACAGCGTTACAAAAGCTGGTGTTCCGCTTGAACTTTCTAAAAAAGAATATGATTTGCTCGTTTTTTTTACATCGAACATCGGGCGTGTATACTCAAGAGAGGACCTTCTTGAAAAAGTGTGGGGATATGATGGTTATTATGGTGACATCAGAACGGTTGACGTTACAATATCGCGATTGCGTGACAAGATAGAAGACGACCCCGCAAAACCTAAATACATATTAACAAAACGCGGGGTAGGGTATTACTTCCAAGCCTGATACCCGCTTATCGGAGATTTTGAAACATGTTCCGAAGTTTATACTTCAAAATCGTCATGATTCTTGTTGTCATGGTTTTCTCCGTGATGTGCGTCGTCGGAGCTATACTCATTGGTAGTGTCGTTGACTTCTATAAAAAAGACTTTGCCGATCAGATGAGGGAAAATCTATCCCCCGGAACACAGTTGCGAGACGAGCTTACATCAGCAATGACAAAAGACGATTTTTATGAAGCTCAAAAAAAAATCCTTATATCATACGGAAGCAGCCTTGGTATTGATGAATATCGCGATTACTACATTCTTGATACCGACGGTATGCTTCTTGCCGGCTCAAACCCGGAACTTGGGTTGTCGCTTGCCAAAACAACAAATATGCTTCTTGCAATGAACGGCGAGGACGGTTATAACATCACGGAAGGCAGCGATTACAGTGACGCGGCTATTTACCTTGAAAACAACGGCTATAAGTGCATTATTTATATTAAAGATACGCAAGACGAAGCCCGCGAGCTTACATGGATACTATTTTCAATAGTCATACAGTCACTTTTCATCGGGCTTCTCATTGCAATCATACTTTCATTCTTCCTTGCGAAAGCTATTTCATCGCCAATTCAAAACCTCACA
>LFTK01000091.1 GCA_001513385.1 Clostridiales bacterium DTU064 | reverse complement strand
GGCGGGCGGCTGCATCAAACCCCTTCACCTCTGCAGCAAGCTTAAACTTCGAGTCACCGAGATCGCATGATGTCAGCTCGCCAATTCCCGACACACCGGATGAAATTGATGTCCAGAACTCCTCTGTCGTACATCCTACGGGCGAAATAACACCAATTCCCGTTACGACGACACGCCTGTTTCCGTTTTGCATTTTATTTTTCCTCCTAAAACGAACAACGCTCACTTATTACATCGCAAAGCCGCCGTCTATTCGGATGACCTCGCCTGTTATATATGCGGCGGCAGGTGACGCAAGAAAAGCAGCAAGCTCAGCTACCTCCTCCGGCTCACCCATCCTGCGCATAGGGATGTTGGCAGCAGCCGTATTCTCAAAATCTACTGTCATATCAGTTTTAATAAATCCGGGTGCTATCAGATTACACGTGACACCTCTCGGCGCAAGCTCGCGCGCCACAGTTTTCGTAAGGCCAATGAGTCCTGCTTTCGACGCTGAATAATTCGCCTGTCCCGCATTACCAATCAGCCCGGAGATTGAACCGATATTGATGATTCGGCCGCTTCTGCGGCGCGCCATAACAGGATATACTTCCTTTATCGCATAAAAAGCACCGCGCAGGTTTATATCTATCACCCGGTCAAAGTCCTCCTCCGTCATCGCAAGCAAAAGCTTATCGCGGGTGACACCAGCATTGTTTACAAGGATGTCAACATCACCTAACTCCGCTTTGATAAAAGCAAACGCTTCCTTTATAGCGACTGGGTCAGACACATCGCATTTGTNNGACGCGCCAAGGCTTGCAAAGCGGCATGATATGGCGCGCCCGATACCGCGCGAACCTCCCGTGACAACGGCAACCTTACCGGCAAGCGGCTTTTGTTCTTTAAAATACATCGTTTCACTTTCCTTCATATCAAACCTCGCTTGCAACGGCTGACAATTTAGCTACAACCCTTCGCACTTCATCCGGCGTTTCCGCTGTATATGTGGCAACACCGGGGCGAATCTTTGCGATGAGCTTCACAAGTGTACCGCCGACGCCCGCTTCAACAAACGTATCGTAGCCATCGTCCACCATTCGCTCAATAAGCTGCCGCCAGAGAACCGGACTGTTTATCTGACGCGTAAGCGCTCCGCGAACGTCACCTGAATAAAGCTCCGCTGTTACATTTGAATAAACGGGCAAGCGTGGTTTTTCTAACTTTACACCTTCAAGAAAGCTTCCGAACTCTTCTGCCGCAGCATTCATAAAAGGCGAGTGAAAACCTCCGCTTACGGCGAGCGGGATTGCACGCCCGCCGGCGGACGTGACAGCGCGAATGAAGTCATCTTTTTCACTTGCCCCGCAGGACACAACAAGCTGACCCGGTGCATTATAATTTGCCGGGTAGGCTGATGAAAAACTACGGCACAACTCACAAACAATCTCATCATCAAGCTTCATTACAGCAATCATACAGGCAGGAGATGATGCGACTGCCTTTGCCATCGCTGCCGCACGGCGGCAGACGATAGAAAACCCCTCAACTTCGCTCATCACACCGGCATATGAAAGCGCCGGAAGCTCACCAAGTGAAAAGCCGGCAACACCATCGGGTACAATGCCTTCATCACGGAGAGCTATAGCTGACGCCATATCGGCAAGATACATCGCCGGCTGCGTGTTTTTTGTATCCTGTAATTCTTCAGGTGTTCCTTCAAAGCACAGCTTTGTTATACCCGGCATTACTTTTTCAGCTTCATCGAACAAGCGTATGATTGATGCATACTCACGATAAAGCTCGCTTGCCATACCGGGACGCTGGGCCCCCTGCCCTGAAAACACAAAGGCTATTCTACCCATCTGGCCGCCCCCTTTAAGATTTCTTCTGCTTCCGCTGTAATCTCTCCGATTATCTCCGCAGCGCTTTGCTCGCGAGTTAAAAGTCCCGCTATCTGCCCTGCCATTACACTGCCGTTTTTAACATCGCCTTCAACAGCAGCAAGGCGAAGCGATCCCGCTCCAAGCTCTGCTATTGACTGCGGCGTTGCATCCGGTGCATATTCGGCACGGATAAAGTCACGCGTAAAAGCGTTTTTTATACAGCGGCAAGCGTTACCGCCGAAACGGCGGCCCGTTACTACCGTTGATATGTCCGACGCCCGGATAATAGCGTCTTTATAATTTCGATGTACTCCGCATTCCTTTGCTAAAAGGAACCGCGTTCCCATTTGTACGCCACATGCGCCAAGCATAAGTACTGCGGCAAACCCGCGTCCGTCACCAATTCCACCGGCTGCAATAACGGGTACCGTCACCGCTGATGCCACCTGCGGCACAAGAGTCATAGTCGTAAGCTCGCCTACATGGCCGCCCGACTCCTGCCCCTCGGCTATAACGGCTGCAGCTCCCGCGCGAACAGCCAGTTTTGCCATTGAGACAGACGCAACAACGGGTATAACCTTGATGCCCGCGTCCAGCCACATCTTCATGAACCGCGTCGGATCGCCGGCGCCTGTTGTGACAACGGGCACCCTCTCCTCAGCGGCAACTGCCGCCGCAGCGTCAGCATGCGGGCTCATAAGCATTATGTTCACACCAAACGGTTTTTTTGTTTTTTCACGGACAAGTCTTATCTGCTCGCGCAGATAATCGCCTCTTGCGTTCATCGCTGCAATTATTCCGAGACCACCGGCCTCAGAAACGGCAGCTGCAAGGTTGGCGTCAGCAATCCATGCCATGCCACCCTGAAATACGGGATACTCAATCCCGAGCATTTCACAAATTTTTGACTTAATCATATGCAAATCTACAAAAGTGTCAGATTAGCTGCCGGATGCAGCGTTTTTTGCTTCAAGCTTACGCTCAATTTTCGCGACAAGGTCTGCGACAGTTTCAATTGAGGCATCCATGCCTATCTCAACGCCGAACTCATCCTCAAGATTCATGACAAGTTCCGTTACATCAAGCGAATCTATTCCGACATCCGTGAATTTTGTTTCAGGAAGGATTGTTTCCTTCTCGCAATCAATTTTTTCAGCAAGCATTTCGCGTATTTTTTCAAAAACCATCGTTTAATCCTCCATAGTTAAATAATTTAATGTATGTCATGGCATATGCCGGGACATCATAAGTTAAATTTTCACCAAATTATAAGGCATGCGGCGTTTGCAAGCCCGCCGCCAAAAGCGGAGAGAATAATTTTGTCGCCGCGAGATAGCCTTCCACTTCGGTTAAGTTCATCAAGCGCTATCGGTATGCTTGCGGCTGATGTGTTCCCGTAGCGTTCGATGTTGACATAAAACAGCTCCGGCGGAAGTCCCAGCCTTCTCTGCGCAAGTTCCACTATGCGGCTGTTTGCCTGATGTGGTATAATATACGAAACATCAGATGCCGTGAGGTTGTTTTTCTCCATAATCCGCGATACATCACTGACAATAGCATTAACGGCAAACTTGAATGTTTCCTGCCCATTCATGTAAATGTAAGGCGGGGGTGTTTCAACTTTGTAAAACGGTGATGTACCCGCGAAATTCGGGATGCGAATAACATCATCCCCGCCGCGCACCGTAAAGGTTGAGTCTATATAACCGTCACCTGCACGTAGTATAGCGGCTCCGGCGCCATCGCCGAATATGACGCACGTTGAGCGGTCGTTCCAGTCAATAAGACGGCTCATGCGCTCAGCGCCTACGA
>LFTK01000132.1 GCA_001513385.1 Clostridiales bacterium DTU064 | reverse complement strand
CGATGAGCAGCTCATCACGGTATACCTTTGCTAAAATTGACGCTGCCGCAACTGATGGCGATATTGAGTCACCTTTGATAATAGGCACCGCCGGTACCTGAAAGCCGCGGGCGATGTTTCCGTCGACAAAAATTAAATCAGGCTGCGGGTTAAGTTCAGCGACAGCCCGCCTCATGGCAAGCTGGGCAGCGTTTAAAATGTTCATTTCGTCTATTTCATCGACAGTTGCAAGTGAAATAGCGTATGATATGGCTTGCTTTTTTATTATATCGGAGAGCGCTTTACGCCGGGCGGGGGATAGCTTTTTCGAGTCGTTGATGCCATCTATTATAAGCCCCCGCGGCAATATGCACGCTGCCGCGACGACGGGACCGGCAAGGCATCCGCGCCCTGCTTCATCCGTTCCCGCGATTATGGCGTAACCGCGCTCTGTGTATTCGTTTTCAAGTGTGTATTGAAGCATTTTTAATAGTTTTTTGTGTCTGTTGTGTTGACATTATCGGCTGATTCAATATCGTCGTTAATATCATCTGTGTTTTCGCCGGATTTATCAGTATTAGCAGTATCGGGCACATCATATGGGACTTCTAGCGATATCCTGCCGATTTTTGCGGCACGGAATTCATCAAGAAATACGCTCGCCGTCCGTTCGGAGTCAATTTCACCCCCACGGAGAAGGAAACCGCGCCGGCGCCCTATCTCAAGCAGAAGCTCATAGTCGGTCATGTCGGCATAGGTCGATATTTCGCTGAGTCCGTATCTTGCGCACAGGGCATCGGGGTACATGGCCCGCAACCGCCCGCAGAGTACAGCAGCTATTGATTCGAGGTCTAAAACACCGTCGCGTATGGCGCCCGTTATGGCAAGGTTTTCGCCTATTGTTTTATCTTCAAACTTCGGCCAGAGTACGCCTGGGGTATCAAGGAGCAAAAGCCCCGTTCCCTTTTTATCAACCTCAACCCATTGTGTGTCGCGTGTGACGCCGGGGCGGTCTTCAGCCTTTGCTTTGCGGGCACCTGCAAGCTTATTTATAAACGTCGACTTACCCACGTTCGGTATTCCGACCACCATCACCTTTATTTTACGCCCGACCATGCCGCGTTCGCGCCAGCGTGTTATTTTATCGCTGAGCATGGACGTGAGAATAGGCACAATCTTGTTGATGCCTTCGCCTGTTGAGCAGTCTATTGCGGCTGCCCAGCCGTTTTCTTTGCGTATGGCGGCTATCCATTTTTCAGTAACAACGGGATCTGCAAGAGATGATTTGTTGAGCAGCGTTAATGTCGGTTTGTTACCAAGAATTGATTGAATATCAGGGTTTTTTGATGATATCGGAATACGGGCGTCTAAAAGCTCAACGACGGCGTCGACGAGCTTCAAATCCTCGCGTATCCGCCGTCGTGTTTTGGCCATATGGCCGGGGAACCACTGTATAGGATTGCCTTGCATTATTTCATGAAAACCTTTCAAACACCTTGATTTTTGATATCGGGGCTATGCGGCAAATAACGCGGCCCATTATACGGCGCGTGTCAACAGGACCGACACGCGTATCCCGGCTGTCAGTCGAATGGTTGCGATTGTCGCCCATTACAAAGACACAACCGGTCGGAACGGTATAGGGATATTCAACATCTGAAAATGAACGTGCGTTTTTATCAATATAGATGTAGTTGCTTTCATCGATGGGAACACCGTCGACGGTGACAGTCCATGTATCAAAATCAATATCGACAACTTGTCCTTCCGTCGCGATGACGCGTTTGACAAGAGGTTTATCAAAGTTGTCATTTGTGAATACGATTATATCGCCGTATTTCGGCTCGAAAAACAAGTCCGAAACAAGCAGAGCGTCGCTGTTTTCAAGTGTGTGACGCATCGAAGGCCCGTCAACGATAGCAAGGCGGACAATTAATGTAAATATAAGCACTACAGCGCATGTCGATATGGCAAGCGTCTCTGCAATGTCGAAAAGAAACCTAATCGGATTGATTTTTTCTTCATCATCGTCATCATCTGAGCCGTCAGTGTCGCCATCGGATGGCAAATCTGATTGAGGTTCATTAAAAGAGGTTCCTTCTGTGCCGCTTGCCGCCGCGTTTTCGGCGGAATTATCTTTGCTCTCGTCTATATTTATATTTTCGTCCGGGCTATCGTCGTCTGGCGTTATAAAAATTTCGTTTAAATTGGGCTTATTATTAACGCCACCACTGTTCTCATCCATACTTTGTATATTAATCCGTCCTTTAGTATTATATATAATTGTCGAAAACCGAATTTAATGAGTTTTATGGCATATTTAGTACTGCCGGAAGTTATGGAACAATCCGGCCCGTAAGATACTCCATCAAACGGTAGCCATCCGGCATGTAAAGAGGCTGTCTTTTACATGACTCCTCGGTGAATTCTGCGACGCCAGCGTGCTCAGCTTTGCTGTCATATATGAAAAACGGTACCGGGTCCATTGTATGTGTGCGAACAGAGACTGGTGTCGGATGATCCGGGAGAACCATGATACGGAAATGCTCACCACGACGTGTGAGATAATCGTACACAGGGCCGAGAATTTCTTTATCAATATACTCAATGGCTTTTATCTTATCTTCCGTATTGCCGTGGTGACCGCATTCGTCCGGCGCCTCGACGTGAACATATACGAAGTCGCACCCTCTCTCAAATGCGTCGATAGCGGCCTGAGCTTTTCCTTTGTAATTAGTCTTAATGTTGCCGGTTGCACCCTCAACTGCGGGCGTTTCCATACCGGCGCATATGCTGATGCCGCGAATGAGGTCGACAGCGCAGACAACGCACCCGCGAAGCCCCCATTTTTCATAAAATGACGGTAGCGAAGGCTTTTTTCCGGGGCTCCATAGCCATGTGGAGTTTGCCGGGCGAAGTCCGCGACGGTGTCTTGATTCGTTTACGGAGTGATGCTCAAGCACGCGGGCGCTTTCCATCATAAAATCAAGATATTTTTGACCACGCTCGCCCGCGGGCAGAAAGTCCTTTATCTTTTGCCCTAAAATATCATGCGGCCGCATAAAAGGGTAAGAGTCGTCATCATCGCGCAGGACAAGGCAATGACGGTAACTGATGCCTGTATATAAACGGCGGACGTCATTTGCAAGAGCTTCGTTCAGCGCATTGATCAGCTCACGGGCTTCCTCGGTTGTGATTTCATCCGCGCTGTGATCAATCATAGTCCGCTCTGTGTAATCATCTTCCTCTGAGAGGGTTACAAGGTTGCAGCGTATTGCAACTTCGTCTGGGCGCAAATCTATTCCCATGCTGACAGCTTCAAGCGGCGAGCGCCCTTTTGAATAAACTCTCGGGTTGTATGATAAAATTGAAAGGTTTGCTGTGTCGCTTTCCGGCACCATACCCTCCGGTACATTTGAAACGGTACCGCAAATCGCGCGGGCGGCGAGCTTGTCCATATTCGGCTTAAAAGCGGCGCCCATAGGGGTTTTTCCACCGAGTGATGTCAGTGGGGTGTCAGCCATACCATCCGGTACAAGAACAAAATAAATCAAGTCAAATGTTGCTCCGTATTTAATAGGATTATACATTTTGTCATGATATTATAACATGACAATATCCATGATACAATAATATAATGTAAAAAAATCCACATGTTTGGAGATAGCGGACGCTGTCAAAACAAATCGTAAAAAGTTCACAAATAATTAACAAAATTATGTCTCACTTTATTGCACGAACGAATTAATTGTGATATAATTTTTTCTACGTGTGGTTCAGTGTACCGCCGGCGAAGCAGTCCTCTGCCGCTCTGCATGAATGCTTCGATATTTCAAGGGAAGGATGTTGGTTGGTCATGAATAAAAAGATCGACGCACTTGTGAATGAGCAGCTTAAGACCGTCGTGCCGCAGTTTAAGATTGGCGACACGGTGAGAGTCTATAATAAGATCAAAGAGGGTGCTAAGGAACGTACCCAGATATTTGAGGGGACAGTTATAGCCCGTCATGGTGGCGGAATATCGGAAACATTTAAGGTTCGCCGTATTGCATACGGATGCGGTGTTGAAAAGACATTTCCGCTTCATTCCCCTGTTGTCGAAAAAGTAGAAGTTGTCCGTCAAGGTAAAGTCCGCCGCGCAAAGCTTTATTATCTGCGTGGTCGTAAGGGCAAGGGCGGCAAGGTTAAAGAATACATCGACCTTGGCAATCAGGATAAAGAATAATTGATTGATAGCTGATACTTAATCGGCTCATTCAAAAGAGCAATCGTTGCAACTGTAAAGGGCACGTCGGATGTAAAGTCCGGCGTGCTCTTTATTTTTTAGCAGAGATAAGGCTTATTGCCTTTTCTTTTTTTAGGTGATATCATCTAATCATGCTATTACAATTACATGAGAAAAATCTGAGGGGCTATTATGGAGTTTACAGTTCAGTTTAAAGTCAGAGGTGACAGATACATCGGACATTATGCGAGCGGGTTGACAATGGCGTGCAGTGAAAGCGTTGAAAAATGTACGCGTACATATTCAGATGAGAACAAAAGCGTTTATGAGTCAAGCGATGGCTATAAAATAACCTGCTTTCATATAAAAAAAGAAAACGTATATGAATGTTACACTGTTTTTGAAAACTGCTCTGGCTCAACTGTAACTCTTGATATGATATCTTCTTTTGCCATAAGCGGGATTCAGGCTGATATTTTACACAGAGCCACATCATTCTGGAGTGCAGAAGGAAAACTCCTCTCACAAAAGCTCACAAGCCTTAATATGGAGCGGTCGTGGAGCGGCAACGGCATGAGAATTGAAAAATTCGGCCAGTTAGGCTCGATGCCCGTGAGAAAATGGTTCCCGTTTGCAGCACTTGAGGACAGCAAAGAGGGCACCTTTATTGGCGTTCAGCTTTATTGCCCTTCAAGCTGGCAGATTGAGCTTTTCAGATTTCGCGAGCCGCTTACACTTACAGGCGGGCTTGCTGACTTCGACTACGGGCATTGGTGTAAAAATATAGCTCCCGGTGAAAAATTCACAACGCCGAAAGCTGTTGTCGCCACGGGAAAAACGCTGCTTGATGTATGTAATTCACTCGTTTTGGCGCAAAATCCGAGAATAGCGTCCTGTGACGCCGACTTGCCCGTAATTTTCAACGAATACTGCACCACATGGGGAAATCCGACAATTGAGAACCTTGAGAGAATTGCAAAAAAGCTACAAGGGAGCGGCGTAAAATATCTTGTTATCGACTGCGGATGGTATAAGGAAGAAGGGAAGAACTGGTGGGATTCCATCGGCGACTGGAATGTCAGCAAGGTTCTTTTCCCGAGGGGACTTAAAGAAGTCTGTGACATGATAAAGTCATACGGGCTTGTACCGGGGATATGGTTTGAGTTTGAAAATGCCGCACCTGGTGCAGAAATATATAATAAAACGGAGCATTTGCTGTCCCGTGACGGCTATCCGTTAACTGTCGGCGGGCGCCGGTTCCTTGATATGCGGGACGAGTGGTGCGTTAAGTATCTTGATGAAAAGGTCATAAAACTTTTATCCGAGTGCGGCTTCGGTTATCTGAAAATTGACTATAACGAGACAATCGGCGTCGGATGTGACGGTGCCGAAAGTTTAGGTGAAGGCCTTCGTCAGGCGGTATGTGCAAGCCAGAATTACATCAGGCGGATTGCAGAAAAACTGCCCGACCTTGTTATCGAAAACTGCTCAAGCGGCGGGCACAGGCTTGAGCCGTCGATGATGCAGCTTGTTTCGCAGGCGAGCTTTTCCGATGCACATGAGTGCGTAAGCATACCGATTATAGCGGCAAACGTCCAGCGCTTGATACAACCGCGTCAAAGCCAGATCTGGGCTGTTTTACGTAGCCGCGACGACATACATCGGGTGAATTACAGCCTTACATCGGGATTTTTAGGCAGGCTATGTCTGAGTGGGTCGATTTTCGATATACCCGACGAAAACTGGGATGCCGTTTTAGCTGGGATAAAATTTTACGGCGAAATAAAGGATACAATCAAAGACGGTTATACAAGCGTCATTGAATGTACGGCCGAGGATTATAACAACCCCGTCGGATATCAGGCGGTACTTCGTGAGCTTGGTGATATGGAGCTCTTTATTGTTCACACTTTCAAAGACGGCGCGAACCCGCCGATTGAAAGATTTTTAAAAGATAAACAAGTCATTAAAACATTCGGCAGCGAGCTTGATGGTGATTTC
>LFTK01000023.1:4449-33741 GCA_001513385.1 Clostridiales bacterium DTU064 | reverse complement strand
TGTCGCCACCGGCTCGCACATGGCACTTACCGCACGTGCCCACCCCACCGCACGGGGCATAAATATATATGCCTACATCACGCAAAGCAAAAAGGAGCGGCACCGGCTCGCTGTAAGTTAAAACGCGGCTTATTTCATCGTCTTTATTTTTATTTTCTGTGATTATCGTGACTTTTACTGACATAATACACCTCTCTTATGCCATTTTACAGCAAAAAAGCAGCTGGCGCAAGCTAACACACGCAGTAGCACACATGAAGGTATCACACCTTTGTTTACAGGCTACTTTTACAACTTTTGCATACAAATGCACAAACAAAAGGCATATCAGCTTGAATTTATGGTATAATTATGCTATGATTTCAACAAAGAGGATAAATAATCTCGATAAAACAAAGGAGAACATCAAAGTGGCAAAAAGTATAAAAAGCAGCGCAGAGCTGCGGGAACTTCCTGCTTACACTCTTATTCATGAGGAATACCTTGACGATATCAAGAGTGCAGGACTCATTTTCCGCCACAAAAAAAGCGGAGCCCGCATATGTGTGCTCTCAAACAGCGACGAAAATAAAGTCTTTTGCGCCGGTTTCCGCACAACGCCTGAAAATAGTACAGGTGTGCCTCACATAATTGAGCATACGGTTTTAAACGGCTCGAAGAATTTCCCATCTCGTGACCCGTTTATGCAGCTCGCAAAAGGCTCTCTCAACACGTTTTTAAATGCGATGACGTATCCGGACAAAACTATATATCCTGTCGCAAGCTGCAACGACACCGACTTCAAAAACCTTATGCACGTTTACCTCGACGCTGTTTTCTACCCGAACATTTACAAGCGCCGCGAGATTTTCATGCAGGAAGGCTGGCATTACGAGCTTGAATCAGCCGACAGCGAGCTAACCATCAACGGCGTCGTTTACAGCGAAATGAAGGGCGCGCTTTCGAATCCCGAGTTGGTTGTATATGAAGCAATACAATCAGGACTTTTCCCTGACAACACATACGGTGTAAACTCAGGCGGCGATCCTGACCACATTCCGGAGCTGACATACGAATATTTCCTCGACTTCCACCGCCGTTACTACCACCCTGTAAACAGCTATATCTACCTATATGGTGACATGGACGTTGAGGAGCGCCTTGAGTGGCTTGATCGTGAATATCTGTCGCACTTTGATATAATATCGCTTGACTCTCACATTGAGCCGCAGAAGGAATGGGGCGGCATCCGCGAGGTTAAAACGACATATTCTGTCGGTTCTGAAGACGACGTCAAAGGAAAGACGTTTTTTGCCTATGCTTCTCTTTGCGGTGACGTCACAAACGTTGAAGAATGCATTGCGTGGGATGTCATATCTGATGCTCTAATCTACACGCCCGGCGCGCCAATAAAGCAGGCTCTTCTCGACGCCGGAATTGGCCGCGATATTGCCGGCGGCTTCAACGATCAGATGCTGCAACCGTTCTTCACCGTCGTTGCAAAAGACGCAAATTCAGAAGATAAAGAACGTTTTTACGAAATAATTGAAAAAACTCTGCGCGAACAGGTTGAAAACGGCATAAATAAAAATTCTCTTCTCTCCGCTATCAACTCGTTTGAGTTCAGATGGCGCGAAGCTGACTACGGCAGCACACCAAAGGGGCTTTTATATATCATCTTTTCCTTCGGAAGCTGGCTGTATAACGAAGATGATCCGTTTTCATATCTGAAGCGCAACGATATTTTCACGAGCCTCAGAGAGAAAATTAATACAGGCTATTTCGAAGATTTAATTAAGCGCCGCCTGCTTGAGTCGAAACACACCCTTCACCTTGTAGTAGAGCCGGAACGCGGCCTTATAGACCGTAAAAACGAAGCTCTCCGCGCAAAACTTGCCTCATACAAAGCTTCACTTTCGCCCGAAGAAATAGAAAAAATCATCGCTGATACAAAGGCTCTCCGCGAATACCAGAGCGCTCCGCCGACAGAGGAGGAGCTAAACTGCATACCGTCGCTCGCCCGCACTGATATTGCGCGTGAAGCACCGCCGTTTTACAACGAGGAGCGTTTTATCGGAGGTGTTCCGGGCGTATTCCACGATGTTGAAACAAACGGCATTGCATACGTCAAGCTCGTCTTTGATTCAGACGGAATACCGGCGTCACTTTTACCGTACGCCAGCTTTTTATGCAATATTTTAGGCAATATCGACACGGCGGAACATTCGTATCTTGAGCTTGCAAACGACATCGGCATAAACACAGGCGGCATTGACTTTTACATCGGCGTCACCCGCAAGTGCAACACTGCTGATGAATTTAAGCTATATACTACAGTTGCCTTTAAGTCGCTCTCATCAAAAGTCGGATATGCAATGAAGCTCATATCCGAGATTATTGAGACATCAAACTTCCGCGACACAAAACGCCTGCGCGAAATCCTCGGCGAGATTATTTCCCGCAATCAGAGCAGATTCTCCGGAAGCGGCAACTATTATGCGGCAGCACGTGCGCTTTCATACTTCTCACGCGCATCGCTCGCCAGCGAAATGCTTGATGGCATCGCTGCCCATGAAACGCTAAAAGCAGATCTTGACAACTTCTCAGATAAAGGCGTACGCATCAGTGAAATACTTGCCGGCATAGCAGAGTATATATTTGCAAAGGACAAGCTTCTTGTGAGCGTCGCCGCCGACAGCGAAGGTTACGCCGCGCTTGAAGCTGCAATGCCTGAGTTCACATCAAAGCTCCTCAGCGGTAAACCTTGCGGTGATCCGGAACCGCTTCCCGTGCCGCAAGCTAAAAACGAAGGCTTCATGATGCCGATACAGGTACAATATGTCGCCCGCTGCGGCAACTTCATGAACGCTGGCTTTAAATATAACGGCGCGCTTGCCGTGCTCACAACAGCTCTTAACATTGACTATCTTTATAAAGAAATTCGCGTTAAGGGCGGTGCGTACGGTCAGTCATGCAACTTCTCTGCTATAAACGGTAATGTAACATTCACCTCATACCGTGACCCGCAGCTTCGTGCGACAGACGAAGTTTGCAGAAAGACAGGCGACTTTATCCGCTCGCTTAACATTGACGAAAAAGAATTAACAAAGCTCATAATCGGTACTTTCAGCAGAATCGATTCACCGAAATCAAGCCGCCAGAAGGCTGAAATATCACTTAACGCTTACCTTTCCGGAAGAAAATACGAGGATGTTCAGCGCGAAAGAGAGGAAGCGCTTGACGTCACACTCGACGACCTTCGTGCACAGGCTGATTTAGTTGACGCTGTTATGGCTCAGGGCTATGTTTGCACAATCGGAAACGAAGCGAAACTCCGTGAAAATGCCGATATGTTCGGCGAGCTGAAAACACTGTCGTAATATTTAATTATTACAAATGAAATAAAATAATTAAGGGCACCCCGGTTGGGGTGCCCTCAATTTTCATTTAAAAAGTATTACTGCTTTTTCATTGAAAGAGCCTTTTTAGCTTTTTCAGCTATGTTCTCAGCTGTAAGACCATAAACAGAAAGAAGTTCTTTAGCAGGTCCGCTCTGACCGAAGACATCTTCAATTCCAACGCGAACGACAGGCGTCGGACGCTTCTCGGAAAGGAGCTCCGAAACAGCACTGCCAAGCCCGCCGATAATAGTAGCTTCTTCAGCCGTTACAATAGCGCCGGTTTCAGCGGCTGCTGAAAGCACCATCTCCTCATCAAGAGGCTTTATCGTATGAATGTTGATAACACGTGCGGAAATGCCTTCACCTGCGAGCAATTCACGCGCACGAAGCGCTATTTCAACCATAATGCCTGTTGCTATTATCGTAACATCCGAACCCGGTGCCATCAAAATGCCGCGGCCAAGCTCAAACTTATATGTTGCTGCGTCGTTTATAACTGGAACTGCTGCTCTGCCGAAACGAAGGTAAACAGGGCCGTAGTGATTGATAGCAGCCTCAACGGCAGCACGTGCTTCAACGGCGTCGGACGGATTAATTATCGTCATTCCAGGGATTGTGCGCATGAGGGCAATGTCCTCGTTGCACTGGTGCGTTGCGCCATCTTCGCCAACCGTTATGCCGGCATGCGTTGCGCCGATTTTTACGTTAAGATGAGGATAGCCAATTGAGTTTCTGACCTGCTCAAAGGCGCGGCCAGCAGCAAACATAGCAAAGGTTGATGCGAACGGAATAAAACCGGCCGTTGCAAGGCCTGCCGCCACACACATCATATTCCCCTCAGCTATGCCGCAGTCAAAGTGACGATCCGGGAATGCTTTTTTGAATACTTCTGTCTTTGTTGCGTTTGCAAGATCGGCGTCAAGGACGACGAGCTTATCATATTTAGCGCCAAATTCGGCGAGTGCCTTTCCGTATGCTTCTCTTGTAGCAATTGCTTCTGCCATTTTATTATACCTCCGTCATATGGAAGCTCTGTAAGCTTTCAGCTCTGCAAGTGCTTGCTCGTACTGCTCCTTGTTCGGAGCTTTTCCGTGCCAGCTTGCTTGATCAAGCATGTATGAAACACCATAGCCCTTGTGCGACTTCGCGATGATAGCTGTCGGACGCCCCTTGCACTCGCGAGCAGCGGCAAAAGCTGACTCTATCTGATTAAAGTCGTGTGCATCTATATTGATAACATTCCAGCCAAAGGCGAGGAACTTTTCATCATGAGGCGTTGGGTTCATGACGTCGACTGTGCGCCCATCTATCTGAAGCCCATTATAGTCAAGGACAAGTGTTAAATTGTCAAGCTTATAATGCGGTGCGAACATTGCAGCTTCCCAAATCTGCCCCTCTTGACTTTCACCATCACCAATGACGGTATAGACACGGAAAGTGTCGCCCTTCAGCTTTGAGGCAAGCGCCATGCCGCAAGCGACAGAGAAACCCTGTCCGAGCGAGCCTGTCGTCATATCGACACCGGGAGTGCCTTTCATATCTGGATGACCCTGCAGATAGCTGCCCGTCTTGCGGAACGTTTTAAGATATTCAACGGGGAAATAACCGCGGTGGGCGAGCACCGAGTAAAGGGCGGGCGATGTATGTCCCTTTGACATGACGAAGCGATCTCTGTCTTCCTTTTTAGGGTTAGACGGATCTATATTCATCTCGACAAAGTAAAGATACGTCATTACATCCGCAATCGAGAGAGAGCCGCCCGGGTGTCCGGAGCCTGCGTTGTAAACTGCTTCAATAATGCCTATGCGGATATCGGTCGCTATCCGCCGCAGCTCTTGGATTTTTGCCTGTTCCATTAAATTAACGCCTCCTGTGGCTATATAATGAGCGCTTAATAATATTTTTGAGCTTATTCTTAAATATTTTACTATGCTCGGGCCACATTGTCAAATGTTTTTGGCGTCAGTCATTGACATAATATAAATGTACACTTATAATTAATTATACCAAAGTGAGAATTACTCTCAACCTCGGATGTGTGAAGATGGCAAGCTACGATTCAATACAGAAAAAGGCGCTGATTGATTATATGCGCCGCCATGACGAGCGTCCACTGACAATTGACGAAATCGTCACAGGCTTAACTGCAGAAGCCCAAACTGGCAATTATATAGCTCCCGGTAAAAGCACTGTTTACCGCCTTATGACGAAGCTTGTCGAGGGCGGCTCTGTTAAGCGTTTTGTACGCGGTAAAAGTCGGCAGTTTTTATATCAAATAACAGATGGGGACAAATGCCACCTTCACTTTCACTTAAAATGCGACGTTTGCGGTCGCCTTTACCATATGGATGAGGAAATCTCCCGCATCATAGCTGAAATTATAGGACAGAAAAACGGCTTTACAATTGACCGCGATGAAACTACCTTCTACGGCCGCTGCCGCGCGTGCAAAAAGTCGGATGTCAATGTATGAATTCTTTTGCCGATATAAAATCCAAAATAAAACGAATAGTTTACATAAAAAGCCCTGAATATGGCCGCTGATAGTATATAACCGGCTGCGGAATTAATATAAATTAAGCTTAAGCATAGATTTAATATTACATAAGCCGGCGATAATTAATTTAAACAAAGGTAATCAATAAAAATGCGTGTATTCAAATATACCAAAAATAACAAGCAGGGAAACCTTCGTATAACAACACTTTTTTTGTCTATCGCGGCTGTTTTTTTGCTTTTTGTAACCTTTTTTACCCTCTCCGCCTGCTCCCACGATACCGGCAGTGACAAGTTAAAAGTCGTCACAACGATATTCCCACCATACGACTGGGTGCGCGTTATCGCAGGTGATGATAGTGATATAGACCTTTCTCTTCTTATTGACAACGGGGTTGATCTTCACAGCTACCAGCCGACTGCTGCCGATATAGTTGCGATTAAGGAATGCGACCTTTTCATATACGTCGGTGGTACATCCGACGCCTGGGTTGAGGATGTTCTTGCTGACGCAGGCGACGATGTCACTGCAATCAATTTAATAAAAGCGCTTGGCGATAATGTCGTGAAAGAGGAAATCGTCGAGGGAATGGAAGACGGTCACGGCCACGACGAAGAAGACGGCACAGGACATGGCTCAGACGAAAATAGCGGCACGCAGGGCGACCATGACGAAAACGAATACGACGAACACATATGGCTTTCGCTTAAAAACGCTAAGATTATTTGCGACGTAATAGCCGACGCCCTTGCCGATATTGACCCTGACAACGCATCGACTTATAAGGCAAACGCCGCCGCTTATATATCAGAGCTTGAATCTCTCGACGCCGCTTATAAAGCGGCTGTTGATGAAGCGACACACAAGACTATTCTTGTATGCGATCGCTTCCCGCTGCGTTATCTTGCCGAAGATTACGGCCTCGACTATTATGCCGCTTTCCCCGGATGCTCCGCTGAAACTGAAGCAAGCTTTGAAACCGTTGTATTTCTTGCAAACAAGATTGACGCACTTTCTCTCCCCGCTGTACTTATCATGGACGGCTCGGGCACAAGACTTGCGCAAACAGTTATAAACAGCACGAAAACTCCCGCAGGCGATATACCGATACTTACATTTAACTCAATGCAAAATATAGACTCAAAGGACATAAATAAAGGCATCACTTATCTTGATGCGATGAAATCAAACCTTGAAGTGCTCAAAAAAGCACTTGGTTGACAGGAGGAGACACAATTAATGGCGCAGTTTATATGCCGCGACGTATCGCTTGGGTACGACGGGAAAGTGATAGCCGAGCACATTTCCTTTGAGATAAACTCCGGCGACTATCTCTGCATCGTCGGTGAAAACGGCTCCGGGAAAAGCACGCTTGTACGCGCTATGCTCAAGCTTCACGAGCCGATGAGCGGCGAAATAACGACAGGGGACGGCGTTTTGCCGACAGATATCGGTTATCTGCCGCAGCAAACGGAAGTCCAGCGCGATTTTCCGGCATCTGTACGCGAAATTGTACTCTCCGGATTCACAGGACACCTCGGTGCAAAACCATTTTACAGCCGCGAGCAAAAGGTCGCTGCCATGCGCGCTATGGAACGGCTCGGTATAGATTCACTTGCCCGCCACTGTTACCGCGAGCTGTCGGGCGGGCAGCAGCAGCGCGTTCTTCTTGCACGTGCGCTTTGTGCGACAAAAAAGATACTTTTACTTGACGAACCGGCAGCCGGCCTTGACCCTAAGGTTACAGGCGAGATGTACTCCCTCATTGAAAATCTCAACCGGGAGGATGGCATTACAATTATCATGGTTTCGCATGACATTGCCGCCGCTATCCGATATGCCACGCACATACTTCACATCGGTCATAAAAGAAACTTTTTTGGAACAAAGGAAGAATATATAAAAAGCGAGGACGGACGAGCTTTTATTTCGCTCTCCGGAGAGGACGTAATACGAACATGAGTGAAGTTTTTGAAAAGCTTGCCCTTTATTTTGAATATCCGTTTGTACGGAATGCTCTCATCGTCGGCGTTCTCATCTCACTTTGCTCGTCCCTTCTCGGCGTGACGCTTGTGTTGAAGCGGTTTTCTTTCATCGGCGATGGTTTATCACACGTTGCTTTCGGCGCGCTTGCAATTGCCACCGTTCTCAATGTCTCAAACGATATGATTGTCATTATGCCGGTGACAATTCTGTGCGCTATACTCCTCTTAAAAAGCAGCAGCAATGCTAAAATCAAGGGCGACGCCGCGCTCGCCATGCTTTCGGTAGGTGCGCTGGCTGTCGGCTATTTGCTTTTGAATGTTTTTTCAACTTCATTAAACATATCGGGCGACATATGCACGACACTTTTCGGCTCAACGTCAATTTTAACGCTTTCACGCTCGGATGTCTGGATAAGCATTGTCATGTCCGCGGCTGTTATTATCATTTTTCTTCTCTTTTATAATAAAATTTTCGCCGTTACGTTTGATGAAACATTCGCTGCCGCTGTTGGCATCAGGGCAGGTGCATACAACATGCTGATTGCTATTGTTACGGCTGTCATAATCGTTTTAGCTATGAACCTTGTCGGTTCGCTTTTAATTTCTGCCCTTGTTATTTTCCCCTCTCTTTCCGCCATGCGCGTTTATAAAAGTTTCCGCGCCGTCGTAATTTGCTCCGCTGTGCTCTCTGTACTATGTTCAGCCATCGGCATAATAATATCAATACTTGCCTCAACTCCTGTCGGCTCGACTATAGTAATCGCCGATATTGTCACTTTCGGTATCTTCAGCGCTGTTGGCGCCCTTACAGGACGCCGCCGCGGCGCATGAATTCAAGAACATAAAAACTTATACTGCACGGCAATCACTCATACCTAATACAAAAACCGGAGCTCCCATTTAAGAAAGCTCCGGTTTTTTATATTAATTTATATCAAACAAACTGCAACATAAACCGCCACGGAATTTATTATAATCAATAAATCGCTTTTGCTATAATCCCGCCGCCGACGACAACGTCACCATCGTACAGTACAACAGCCTGCCCGGGTGCTACAGCTCTCACAGGCTCATCGAAATCAACACGAACAACGGCATTGATGTTATCACTGCCGGAATTGTTACCATCCCTGCCGTCTTTGTTTTCGTCAGCAAATCCGGCAACATACGCATATGCGCTCGTTTCACGCTGACGGTATCTTGTGCGAACGCTTACACGTATTTTCTCTCCTTCTTCTGGTTCATCACGCGAAATCCAGTTGAAGTCGCGTGCAAGAAGCGCTCCCGCATAAAGTTCGCTCTCATCACCCAGCACGACTTCGTTCGTCTCGGCTCTTTTTTCAAGCACATAGATGCGGCCGGACGCTGAAATACCAAGCCCCCTGCGCTGCCCGATGGTATAATGTATAATTCCCTTGTTTTCACCAATATATTTGCCGTCTTTGCTTACAAATCGCCCCGGCGGGAATGTCTTGCCTGTATAACGCTCGATGGCGGCGGCGTAATCGCCGTCGGGTGCGAAGCAAATATCCTGACTTTCCGGCTTTTTTGCATTGCAAAAGCCAATTTTAGCAGCAATTTCACGCACCTGCTTTTTTGTCAGCTCCCCGAGCGGGAAAAGCGTATGCGCAAGCTCGTCCTGCGTCATTGAATAAAGCACATAGCTTTGATCTTTCGTCTCATCGACAGCTTTTTTCAAAAGATACCGCCTGTTTTCATCACGGCAGATGCGGACATAATGCCCCGTCGCGATAAAATCACAGCCTAACTGTTTTGCACGCTCATAAAGCCGCCCGAATTTAAGATAACGATTGCAGTCTATGCACGGATTCGGCGTTTCGCCTCTTGCGTAAGCATCAGCAAAACGACCGATTACGTCGCGTTTGAAATCATCGGTGAAATTGAAGACGTAATGATGTATGCCGAGACGCCTTGCGGCGTCTTTTGCATCCTCAACATCATCAAGAGAACAGCATGTACTACCAACGGGAATTCCCGCATCAGAATTGTCAAAAAGGCGCATTGTCACGCCTATGCATTCATAACCCGCTTGTGTCAAAAGATAAGCGGCGACGCTTGAATCAACGCCGCCGCTCATGGCGACAAGCACCCGGCCTTTAGTACTATTCATTAGTTTTGACAGGAGGAACAAGACTCACAGTCCGGGAAGTCGCGCTTGTCGTACTCAATGCCGTTTCTTTTGTAGTAATCTTCAATCGCCTTCTTAATAGCTTCCTCGGCAAGCACGGAGCAGTGAATCTTATGAGCCGGAAGACCGTTAAGTGCCTCAACAACAGCTTTGTTCGTCAGCGTAAGGGCATCTTTAAGCGGCTTTCCTTTTATCATTTCCGTTGCCATCGAGCTTGCGGCAATTGCAGAACCGCATCCGAAGGTTTCAAACTTTACATCGGTGATTATTCCATCGTTGATCTTTAGGTACATTCTCATGATGTCGCCGCACTTAGCGTTACCAACTTCACCTACGGCGTCAGCATCCTCAATAACACCGACATTGCGAGGATGTCTGAAATGGTCCATTACTGTTTCACTGTATAACATATTCTCTTTTTCCCTCCACAAGGTCTCTCCATACGGGAGACATATTGCGCAGGTGCTCAACAACCTGCGGCACTTTTTCAAGTATATAATCTACCTCTTCTTGAGTGTTCTCTTCTGAAAGCGTCAGACGAAGCGATCCATGTGCTATCTCGTGCGGACGCCCGATGGCAATCAGCACGTGGCTCGGATCAAGTGATCCAGATGCGCAAGCCGACCCGGACGAAGCCTGAATTCCATATTCATCCAAAAGCAGGACAATAGCTTCTCCCTCAATGCCTTCAAAGCAGAAGTTGACATTGCCCGGCAAACGACGTTTTGGATCACCATTCAAAATAGAATGAGGTATTTTTGACAGTCCTTCAATAAGCCTGTCCCTCATCGCCGCTATTTTGGGCGCTACGACATTCATGTATTCGCATGACTCGTAGAGAGCCGCCGCCATACCAACAATACCAGGTATGTTTTCAGTGCCCGGACGGCGGCCGCGCTCCTGCTCGCCACCTTCTATAAGCCTGCTGAGCGGCACACCGCGGCGAACGTAAAGAGCTCCTACTCCTTTAGGTCCGCGAAACTTATGTGATGATATCGAGAGCATGTCGACATTGTCGCGGACTACGTTTATATCAATATGCCCAGCAGCCTGCACGGCGTCCGAATGGAATATGACACCACGCTCACGGCATATAGCGCCAATCTCAGCTATCGGCTGTATTGTACCGATTTCATTGTTCGCGTACATCACCGTGACGAGAGCTGTGTCCGGACGTATAGCTTCCGCGACAGCTTCAGGTGTGATAATGCCGTTTTCCGGCACATCAAGAAATGTAACTTCAAATCCCTGGCGCTCAAGCTTTTTCAGCGTATTCATAACGGCATGATGTTCAATTGCCGTTGAAATGATATGCTTTTTATTTTTACGTTGACCTGCTTCGGCGGCAGATATGATTGCCTGATTGTCGGATTCACTGCCACCGGAGGTGAAATATATTTCACGTGGCTCTGCACCGAGACACTTTGCAATCGTTTCTCTTGCTTCATAAAGCGCTTCCGCCGCTCTTTGTCCTACCGAATGGAGACTCGACGGGTTGCCGTACAATTCATCAAAGTATGGAAGCATTGCATGAAGCGCTGTGCGGCTTACCCTTGTCGTTGCCGCGTTATCGGCATATACCTTCATTTTTATAAAACTCCTTTATTGTGCTGCTCAACTTTGCTATGTTTTGTGGTGATATATCATACGAAATGTATGAGTTACAGTGGCATGATGTTTCATGCATTTTGTTGTGTCACGCATGAATACAACATTTTCGCTTTTCACTACTAATTATAAACAGTATATCCTACCTTGTCAATAGGAATTATAAATTTTATTAAATAAAAATTGCTTTTTGCTTTTATATTCCTAATACTGGTTATAAATTATTGATTCCAGACTTCTTTTATTTTATATTATCTCGATTATTATTTCGCTTTTTTGACGCTGCTTCTTTTTACAATATTATTATCTTCACTATTCTCATACTTTATATGTTTATATATTACACGTTCCCGTCAAGTACATCGCGCAGCGTTATGCTGTCAAGATAAGCGTTTACAATGCTCTCAAGCTTAATCCATACAGGAAGCGTAAGACACCTGTCTGCACGCTCACATCCGCAAGGATTGTTTTCAAGGCATGAAACAGGCGCAACGGAGCCTTCGGCAAGCCTGACTATAGAGCCGACTGTATACTCCTCAGGACGCCTTGTCAGCTTGTAACCGCCATCCTTGCCGCGCATACTTTCAACGAAGCCTGCTTTATTAAGATTCATAATAATCGCTTCGAGATATTTTACCGATATTTCCTGACGCTCCGATATTTTTTTAAGTGATATATAGCCCTCTCCCTCATGCTGCGATAAATCAAGCATTATCTGCAGCGCATATCTCCCCTTTGTCGAAATCATCATGGCGTTAAATTTCCTCTTTCTCTATCTCTATTGTACCGTCGTTTTTTCTCGCGCTTTTTTTGCAATAAGATCGCGCACAACCTCGCTTGCTATCATCAAACCTGCCGCCGGCGGTACAAATGCTGTTGACCCAGGAATTGCGCGGCGTGATAAGCAATTGCGTTGTGTGCCGGGCGGACAAACACAGTGACCGCGGCAGCTTACCTCAGCATCATCCGAGCGCACTGGCTCCTCCTCAGAATAAACAACTTTCAGCTTATCAACTCCGCGGCGGCGCAGCTCATGACGCATCACGCGGGCAAGCGGGCACACTGTTGTTTTATATATATCTGTCACACGCAGCTTGCCGGGGTCTGTTTTATTCCCCGCTCCCATTGCGGAAATGACAGGGACACCTGCTTCGCGCGCACGCATTATAATTTCAATTTTGCCGGTCACAGTATCAATTGCATCGATCACGTAATCATATTGTGAAAAATCAAACTCTTTTGATGTTTCCGGTGTGAAAAAGCATCTATGCTTATATACCGTAAGGCTCGGGTTGATGTCGAGAAGACGCTTTTCCGCCGCGTCAACTTTATACATGCCAACCGTGCTCGTTGTCGCAAATATCTGCCTGTTTATATTCGTTATGCAGACTTTATCATCATCGACGATATCAATAGCACCGATGCCGCTTCTCACAAGCGCTTCTGTCGCATACCCGCCGACGCCACCAATACCGAAAACGGCAACCCGGCATTTACTTAAATTTTCAATAGCTTCACGCCCGAATATCAGCTCTGTTCTTGAAAAACGTCCCGGCACTGTTTTACTTCTCCCTTGATGCTATAAGCTCAATCTCAACAAGCGCACCTTTCGGAAGCGCAGACACTTCGACACAGGAGCGGGCGGGGTTATGTTTAAAATACTCCGCGTAAATTGAGTTAAAAGCCGCGAAATTCTTCATATCCGTGAGAAAACATGTCGTTTTCACGACATTTTCATAGCTTAAGCCGGCGGCTTTGAGAATAGCGCCCGCATTTTCTATCGCTCGCCTTACCTGAGCGTCAAAGCTGCCCTCAAGCTCGCCCGTCGAAGGGTCAATACCAAGCTGTCCGGAGGTAAAAAGAAAATCTTGCGTTATTATCGCCTGCGAATATGGTCCGATAGCAGCCGGCGCGTCATTTGTATTTATAATTTTCTTCATAAAACTCTGCTTATACTCCTTAATTTATCCTTCTTAAAGCCGTAAAGTCTTTTATCAGTTATAATACAGTACTTATTTTACGTTTTCTCTTACGTTTGGTTTGTGATTTTTTGTCAATCTACATGCTTGCTCTCACGCATTGCAAGTATTGTGTCGCCTATCAGCTTATCAAGATCCCAGCCTAAAAGCTCAGCACCTTTCATTATAACCTCCCGTGAGCATCCGGCTGCAAATCTTTTGTCCTTAAACTTCTTCTTAACCGATGAAACCTCGAGATCTGACACGCTTTTTGACGGACGCATGATAGCGACAGCGCCAATCAGCCCCGTCAGCTCGTCAATGGCGTATAAAACACGCTCCATTTCATGCTCGGGCTTTATATCGACTGTAATTTCCCAGCCGTGGCTTGCCGCCGCGCGTATTATCCGCTCGTCAATATTGGCTTCACGCATGATTTCCTGCTCTTTTATGCAATGCTCATCCGGATACATCTCAAAATCAAGGTCGTGGAGCAGCCCCACAATCCCCCAGAAATCAACTTCGTCGCCGTATCCAAGCTTTTCGGCAAACCACCGCATTACATCTTCAACAATAAGTGCGTGACGCAGATGGAACTCACCTTTATTATATTTAGTTAAAAGCTCCCATGCTTCGTCCCGTGTCGTTTTTGTTATAGAATTCATACTACCGCTCACCTTTTGATTATATTTTAGTTTTTAATATACTAACAATTTCTTTTAAAAAATCCTGCGGGCACACAACGCGCCTAAAATCATGCTGTTATATTTAATTCCGGGGACATTTTATTAAAAACAGCATATTATAAATGCAAACAATGACGCCCGCACCCCGCCGGTATAATTCCTACCTTTTTGTTAGGATTATACCCCCGGCGAAAATTTTTGTCAAGTAGAGCGGAGTTGCCGCATAAGTATTATTAGTAGTTATACTATTGTTATATTTACTCACCTGTTGAATTTATAGCTATTATATTAGCTACTACCACTACTTCTAATTTTTAATATTGACGTTATAATTCCCGTGTAGTAATATATTGCTACCAGCTTAACATTGTGTTATTTATCGGTGTATAATAATATTGTACTTTGTCTACAATACAACACAAAACTATTATTATCATACATCATTACATACGGAGCAAAAAATGCATAACGAACTTACAGAAGTCGATATACAGAAAATGAAAGAGGAGCTTGCGGCCCGCAAAGCAGCAGCACCAAAGCTCCGCGAAGCCGTAAAGGAAGCTCGCGCCCTTGGCGACCTCAGTGAAAACGACGAATACCGCTCGGCTAAACGCGAACTCGGACGCAACAACAGCAGGATTCGTTATCTTGAAAACATGATTAAAACAGCCATCATTGTTAAAACCGATTCAACTGAGGGTGTAGTCGGGCTTTTTGATGAAATTGAGCTTCAATATGAGGACACCGAAGATGGCGAGCCCGAAACGCGTAAAATACGCCTTGTGACAACGCTGCGCAACGACGTTTTCAACAATTGCATATCAAAGGAGTCGCCGCTTGGACGCGCTATTTTCGGCCGCCGCGTCGGAGAACGCGTCATTGTACACGTAAATGATAAAGTAAGCTATCCTGTCATCATAAAATCAGTTACAAAAGGACACGATGACCCCAATTTACCCATAACAGGGTATTAATAAACATCAGTTTCCATTTTTACCTTGTATTTATATGCTATTTATACAATTAGCGTTGTATAAACCGGCTCGATTTTATACATTTATACGATATTATATAATATTCAGGCAAAGTATTGACGCCCCCAAAAGCCGTATAATATAATTTATATTAAATATCAATACATATTAAAATTTAATATCACCGTACCTTCGATAGAGGAGCGGCGTTCAAGAGTAGTTCGGACAACGGGTTTGCGCCCGCGAAACGAAAGGGCACGCCGCCGAAGCGACGATTAGCACGCAAATGCTGTCGTGCGCTGGGCATACGGGGAATACCCGTATGACTGTCACAATTTTCTGTGGAGCGCTATCATGGTATGCGAAAGACCGCCTTTATTTCGTTTATGTTTTAGATTCTTTTTTATTTTTATAACAGAATCTAAACATAACACACATACTGGTAAGTCAGCCGCTGCTGTGAAAGCTTGCATCACAGCGGCGGCTTTTATATTTTATTTTAAATCTGCTGCTGATAAAAACCGTTATCACCCGGGATAAAACTCGCCCGGTGTTATATCAAAAAAACATAATAAGGAGTAAAGATATGAAAAAGCTGCTATCTTTAATGCTTACTTTAATTCTTGCCACAACATCGCTGTTTCTTTTTGCCTGTCAAAGCACTACAGATGATATGGCAAAAATTAAAGATGCCGGTGTTATACGCGTTGGAATGGAATGCGACTATGCTCCGTTCAACTGGACTCAGGCAGGGTCAAGCGATTACACAGTCCCGATAACAAGCGGCGGATATGCCGATGGTTATGATGTTCAAATTGCTCGCAAAATTGCCGATGAGCTCGGAGTCACCCTTGAGATTGTGAAAATTGAATGGGGCGGACTTCCTGCGGCTTTGCAATCCGGAGAAATTGATGCTATCATTGCCGGTATGAGTCCGACACCGGATCGCCGTGAAACTATCGACTTCTCAGATGCTTATTATACAAGCGAGCTTGTAATTGTCGTACGCAAAGACAGCCCCTATGCCAATGCAACTAAGCTTTCCGACTTTGCCGGCGCTAAATTAACAGCTCAGCTTGATACATTCCACTACACAGCTCTCGCTCAGGCAAAGGAAGCCAACATTCAGACTGCTATGGACACGTTCCCAACGATGATAGTAGCGCTGAAGAGCGGCACAATCGACGGTTATGTTTCGGAAGAACCCGGTGCTAAGTCCGCCGTCTTTGCAAACAGCGACCTTACATATGTAACATTTGAAGAAGGACAGGGCTTTACCGCATCAAAGGATGACCTTTCAATTGCTGTCGGACTCCGCAAGGGAAGCAATCTTGTTGATGAAATTAACAAAATCCTCTCAAAAATCTCCGATGACACGCGTCATGAAATCATGAATGCTGTCATTGAGCGTCAGCCGCTCAGTGAGTAATTCACTTTAAAGTGTATAAGTCCAGTAAATAATATAGAATAGGAAACAACATCATGTCACAAACCTTTTTTGGCGGAGTTTCGTTCATACTGTCGAAATATTGGTCGCTATTTCTTCGCGGCACGGCAATAACCCTTGTCGTTTCACTTACAGGAACGATCTTCGGCTTTCTCATCGGACTTATCGTCGCTCTTTTACGGACAATCCCTGTTCACAAAACCGATAAACCGCTGAAAAAGCTGTCCGTTCGCTTCCTTAGCTTTATTTTATCTTCTTACATTGAAATATTCCGCGGCACCCCGATGATTGTTCAGGCAATGGTCATTTACTATGGCGGGTTGTCAAAAGCACTTTCCGGCTTACATGATGTTTACAAAGGCATTGCTGCCGCCATCATAATTATTTCAATCAACACCGGGGCTTATATGGCGGAGATTATCCGCGGTGGCATTATATCCGTTGACCCCGGTCAGATGGAAGGCGCTCTTTCCATTGGCATGACATACCGTCAGGCTATGTTCAATGTTGTTTTCCCGCAGGCGATACGAAATATAATGCCCTCCATTGGAAATGAGTTTGTCGTCAATATAAAGGACAGCTCAGTTTTAAACGTAATCTCTGTTGCTGAGCTTTACTTCATGTCAAAGTCAGCAGCGGGTGCATATCTGCGGTACTTTGAAGTTTTCTTCATAACGGCTGTCATTTACTTCATTTTAACATTTACAGTTACGAGAATTTTACGTGTTATCGAACGTAAAATGGAGGGTAAAGATTCGTACACCATACACGGATCGCAGTCATACTCAAAAGCATCAATACATATTACCTCCGAGTCAAAATCAATTATCGGGGGTGGCTTAAAATGAGCAATAACAATATAAACACAAACAACAGCAGCAATGCAATCTTAGACATCATCAACCTTGAAAAAAGATTTGGCAATAATCTTGTAATTCGCGATATATCAATGTCTGTTTTCGAGGGGGAAGTCGTATCAATCATCGGTTCATCCGGTGCCGGAAAATCAACACTCCTCCGTTGCATAAACTTGCTTGAAGAACCGACAGGCGGCGACATTCTCTTTCATGGAAAAAGCATTCTCACCGATCGCAAATCGGTGTCGAGCTACCGCGCAAAGGTTGGCATGGTATTTCAACAGTTTAATCTTTTCAATAACATGACAGTGCTTCAAAACTGCGTTGTAGGGCAAATGAAAGTACTCGGACGTAGCAGGGCAGAAGCGGAAGAGACAGCGAAAATGTATCTTGACCGCGTTGGTATGTACGCATTCGCCGATGCACTGCCCCGGCAGATTTCAGGCGGTCAGAAACAGCGTGCCGCAATTGCCCGTACGTTGTGTATGAATCCTGAGGTTATACTTTTCGATGAGCCTACATCAGCTCTTGATCCGGAGATGGTTGGTGAAGTACTCAGCGTCATGCGCTCTCTTGTAAAAGGTGGCATGACAATGCTCGTTGTCACACATGAGATGGGCTTTGCACGTGAAGTTTCCTCCCGCGTTATATTCATGGACTCCGGCATTATAGAAGAGTCTGACACGCCTGATGTTATCTTTACATCCCCGAAAAAAGAACGCACACGAGCATTTATATCAAGTATTCTTTGAATCAATCGATTACACCTTATAAGCAACAAAACACCCTCGTACTTTCGTTGTACGAGGGTGTTTTCATTTGCCTTGTTTCTGTAAGCTATTTAATAGCTCACTCTTTCGCTTCTCTGCGGTTTTTCTTCTTACTTATCTTATCCTGCTATCCTACTAATCTTATTACTTATCCAATGATACCAGAACGCTCTATGCCCTGGACAAGATAGCGCTGTAGAAACGCGTAGATAAGGATAAGTGGCAGCATTATGAGTATTCCGCACGTATTACGTATTGCTGCAACATACATGTTCTGGCCTGGATACTCGGTATCAAGTGACCTTGGTATCTTAATAAAGGCACGAAGCGTGTACGGACCTTGATGCGTGAAGAATACACGTGTGTAATAGTTATCTGTCCACTGCCATGAGAAAGCGAACATGAAGACAGTTATAAGCATCGGAACCGACAGCGGGAGGATAATCTGTACGAATGTACGGAAAGGTCCTGAGCCGTCGATATATGCTGATTCTTCAAGCTCATCGGGAACGCCACGGAAGAACTGACGTAACATAAAGATGTAAAGACCGTTCTTAAAGGCAAGACCCGTTGCTGAAAGAATGTAAAACGGCACGAATGAGTTAATAAGCGATATATCCGTGAACTTCAAGATATCAATGCTCTCAAACACACCGCCGCCAAGGAAGTTGAATATTCCGAGAATATCAAAGTAACGGAATTTCATAAACATTGAAAGGCGAACAGTCGAGTGAGGAACAATCATCGTCAGGACGACGAACATAAAGAGTAACTTCCTGCCCTTGAACTTGAACTTCGCGAAGCCATAACCTATCAGACACGTTATAAATGTCTGAATGATAGCTGTCGATGCCGATAGAACGAAAGTATTGAGCATAGCTCTGAAATATTCATTATCGACTATAACAGCCTTATAGGTTTCAAGCGTCGGATGTTTCGCGATAAGCAGAACTGTCGCGTCAACAAAGTCCTCGCGGCTCATGAACGACGATGCTACTTTTGAAATAAACGGGTAGATGATAACGTAGGATATACCGATCAGTAGTATCAATCTGAAAATGTACCATACAACGTCCTTGAGAAAGCTTACAGAGAATACTTTTAACTTGAATCTTTCCCAGGCCGAAGTACGACCTTCGAATTCGACTCTGATTTTGTTTTTCGTTTCTTTTTTGATTATTGGTGTACTTTGAATTCTATTTGCATCCATCAGTCCGTTCCTCCTTATTCTTCGCGTCTCTGATAGAAGACGTATGCGGAGATGATGCCGGAAACTACAACGATGAGCAGTGCAACTATCAAGAAGTACATCCATGCCATCGCTGATGAAACAACGTTTCCGTCGGCGCCAGAGTCGTATACTTGATCGATATAAGCCATGACGTTGTTATCTGAACGAGTAAGAGCATCTATTATTGTATAGATTGCGTTAACCAATATCATCGGGCTGATCATCGGGAACGTTATCTTCCAGAACGTTTCCCAGCCTGTAGCACCGTCTATTTTGCACGATTCATAAATCGACGGAGATATTGACTGGAGACCTGCAAGGAATATCAGCATCTGAACACCGGAACGGTTTACTATGTTAAATATATTGTTAACCATAGTAACAACATATTCAACAAGGCCAGATCCAACTCGCATGTTAGCGAAGAGCATCTCCACGTCCATTACGCTGACAATCTCTGCAACGGTATTACGTCCCGTACCAGTATCAATCGATGCACCTGTTCCACCCATATAAGAGGATAGTATGTTCTGAGCATCGATATCGCTTATCAAACCTGTCGCAATAATAACAGGTATGAAGAATATAGCACGGAACAATGTACGCCCAACCATCTCCTGGTTAAGAAGTATAGCTACGAAGAGAGCGAATATGATTATCGCAGGAATATCAAAGATTAACTCTCTTATACCGGAGGTCAGCTCCGTTACGTAGCTCGGGTCTACGAACAATGCTTCCGAATAGTTTTTGAAACCAACCGGTACCAGTTCATAGCCGCCGCCCTGAAGCGGATTTATCTCGTGGAAGCTGAACATGATTGAATTGTAGATTATCGGCAGATAGATAATCACAAGTCCAATCACAAACGGCAGCACAAACAACCAACCGACACGTGCCTTACGTTTGTCAAGTGAAGCGATACGGCGCTTCTTCTTGGGAGCTGAATCGATCTTTATTTTCTTCTTCTTTGTAGCCTCAATATTCATATTCAAACTCCCTTCCTCACTTAATTGTCACAAAATTGTGTGCGGTTACTGTATATGTTGTGCCATCAAGTACAACAGTTACATCAAACGTATTGTAGTTAAGGATAAACTTCTTACCGGTCTCATATGTGACAAGAACGATAGAACCGTCGTCTACTGTATGCTTGGTCCTCTTATATCCTTCTTCCTCGTCCTCATCATCACGTCCGGGTCTGCCGGGCACATTCGGTGTGTTGTCATCTTCACCTTCAGTGGGCTCTTCGGCCGGAGTTTCTTCCTCAAACTGGACTTCTTCGTAACCTGCGTTCAGAAGAACTTGATTTACAGTTGCAAGTGCAGATTTTGTCTTTTCAACAGCACTGTCAGCATAAGCATTGACTCTTGCAGCGCTTGCAGCGACTGACGCATCGTCAGTTATTTCCGTCTTATGCTTTGCAGTCTCTTTGTTAGCTTTAGCAGCATCTGCAGATTTAATTGCTGCTGATATCGCTAATTTCAGATTGGATACTGCTGTATCAAGTTCTGTCTGTGCATCAGCAAGTGCTGTTTCTGCATCGGCGAGAGCTGCTTTTGCAGCTTCGTCAGCAGCTTTTGCATCCTCATCGTTCGGTGCTTCGGCAAGCGCCGCAGCTGCAGCGTCAGCAGCAGCTTGTGCTGCATCTCTTGCTGCGATCGCATCATCAAGTGCACGCTTGAGTGATGTGACCTCCGATGTAAGCCCAAGAGCAATTTCTATCTGCTCTTCAATAGCTGCAAGGAGTGCTTGTGTCTCTTCAGCAAGAAGGGCTGTATCCTGCGGAGCTGATGCTATCTCTCTTGCAAGAGCTTCAGCAGCTTTACGCTCGGCAAGTGCCTTTGCACGTCTTTCTTTTTCTTCTGCTATACGCTTTGCTTCTTCCTCAGCAGCAGCTCTTTCGGCTTCTTCAATCTGGTCAGCTAAGATTTCATCTTCATCAGGTATACGCTCACCAATCAGGAACTCATGTCCTGTAATAAGCGATGTCTGAAGATCACCGATAGCTTCGTTGACTATATTGTAGTATTTTACAATATCGTCAAACCAGATGTCATAGCGTACTGAGTAGTATTCGCAAAGGAGTTCATCCTTTTTCAGCTCGGAAATATTTCTGTAAGCGAGTATGAAGTAAAGGGATGCACCATTTTCGATTGCCTTTAGAACAGCGGTGCTTATATCGCCCTCTTCGTTAATCGGAGTACCGGCGATATTAATGTAACCGTGAAGAACAAGTCCTACAAACGGAATTGAATATGTCTCGTTAAAGAACCGGCTGCTGTTAAGGCGGGCATTAAGTATATGGTCTACATATTTGAAGGTATAAGCGTTACCTACATCGACCATTACATTTCCGCAATCCTCGGAAATATTCTTAAGAAGTGCTATTGTGAACTTCTTAGAGTCTTCGCGGTTGTACGGATCGTCTTCATCAAAGTCTGAGTTCAAATCAGAACCAAGTGTCGCAACAGATATTCCAACCGGTTCGTAATCAAGGTAATACGTTCTAAACTTTGAGTAGAAATGGTCGAATACAGACGGTGAAATTGCAATTTCAAAGTATCTTACGAACGACTGAGTTGTCGCGTCATAGTAACGCTTACTCGTGTAACGGTCGTCAATCGTCTTAACTGCATGCTTTTTGTAGCTAAATCCATCAAACGACTTATTATTTGCAGCATAAGCGAAGTCAAAGTCAGGGAATATACCGATTCCCTTTTCCTTAGCATATGCTAACAAATCCTTAAATCCATCGGCTCCGCCAACAGATTTCTCCCACTTCAGTTTATACGGGACATATGGAGCGGATAATCTTCCTTTTAGTCCTCCATTTGCAAAACCTTTAAGTTTGAAGTTGATATTTGATACTCCCGCTTCACTTAGTTCTTTGTGCATCGTCATGATGTCTTCAAACGTTGTCAGCGGTTTATCAACTTCGACAGGAATTGAGAGAATTCTGTCTTGTATCGTCATTGAACCAAGAACTTCAATGTAAAGCGGCATATCTTTCTTAACATCGTTCTCGGTTAACCTTGTCAATATACCGTTCTTTTCAAGATAATCTCTGTAAGCTTGAGCCATGCCGACATATGATGCTTCATAGTATTTGTTCAGCCCGGCTCTGGCAGCTACATCTTTATCGTCGAGCATTATATACTTAATTCTGTAACTGTCAACATACTTACGCGGTGATTCAACACGCCACGTTACGTCTGACGCAACGGATATTGACTGTGCAAGGTTATATTCATCTGAGGGACGCGGTATGAAGCTGGCGTAAATAGCTGCATACTTGTTTAATGTACCGCCATTTTCATACCTTATGCTTGCAAGAGAGTCGCCTTCTGTTATAATGGCAAGATATCCTTTGTTGCGGATAAACTCTTCGTAGATAACCGGTACTTGCGGTTCTGCAGGTTCAACGGGTTCTCCGTTTTCATCAGTTTCAGCGGGTTCAGTTTCCGTATTAGTATTGTTTTCTACGACACGGTAATCTCTCACCTGTGTAACTGCGCCGAATACAGGCATCGTCAACAGTTCCTGATGTGCGCCGCTGATTTGCTGATATGCATAGTCCGGACCGTAAAGACTTCCAACTCTGTTCCATGACACACCTCTCAACGCCATTGCGGAGAAGAGAGCGCCGGAGCCGTCAGGCATGAACGTGTAGCCAGGATTTTGTGCACTAATGCAGCCCATGTACGGCAGAACCGATACTGATAAGAGCTTGTAAGTAGTTTCGTCGTATTCAATGCCGTTTGCCGGAAGACGGACTGTCACGCCATCTTCATCAATCGTGTACTCAAGTGCCATACGGAAGAGAGCAGGTGCTTCGTCTGTACCTTCGTACTCGGTGATTGCATGGTCTTCATCGAGCATCTCATACGTATATTCCGGAGCATATGTCTTAATAGTGTTTTCGCACCAGTTAAGCTCTGCTTGTGTAACACCTGAGTCTAATATATAGACCGCCATCTTTGTCGTGATCGGGTATTTCGCGTTCATCGCGGCAACGGCACGTTCAGAGAGCTCGGGGTCTTTTGGATCCATTAATACATAGTGGTATCTAAGTTTGTTGCGGTTAAAATCACTTGTTATCTTGTTGAGGATATTATTTTCAAAGCGCTCTTTTTGAATCATTCTCGGGACAAGGCGTCTTACGTCTTCACGTCCCATACTATACTCTATACGGACACCATTTTTGATATCCTTAACAACAATCTGGTTGCGGAGCGCAGCTTCCTGGTAGCTATACATCCATTTTGTTGTTCCGTCTTTGTCCTGATATTCAACAAAGAGTTGTGACAGGAGCCTATAACGGATATTGTCTGAGTTCGCTGCTGTGATCGAACCGACATCGTATGGGTTCGTGAAAAGAATCTGCCCTGTCGAATTTTTGACTATAGCAACTTCTCCTGTGTATTCTTCGACGTAAAGCGAATACCCGTTCTGAGTCTTATGGAGCACCATGTCGTTGAGTTTATCCTGCTCAGACTCGTATTCGTACGTCATGTAGTCGACAGCGGCAACTGCCGCAGACACCTTATCGGTTCCATATATTCCAAAGGTGCCAACTACCATGAGGAAAGCCAGGAGACCTGATATGAATCTTACATGTTTCTTCATACTTTTTTTGTCCTTCCTTTCTTTCCCCACTATGCTCTATATGTCAACTCAACGATGATACTTGAGATGAAGCTCACCATCTGAGCGACAAGTGTTGAGAACAATATAGATACAAATATAATGAACCCCATGCCTATGATGGTTCCAAGAGATGTCGTTACATTCTTTAAGAGTGAGTAATCGTGTGTAACCATCATTCCGAAGAAGATCAGTATGCCCATCCAGAAGAACGCTATGCTTACAAGAAGTGTAATTAACTGACCTTCGTTTTGAGCAAGTATATTACTTAATATAACGGATGGTATAACAAGCATCGGAATTGGTAGTAAGCTATACGATGTTGCTATGAATATATCTTTAAAGCTTCCTTCGCCATCGAAAAGCGTCGTAAGACACCAGTTTGCTACGACCCAGAGAAGCAGCGGTACGACAACTGATGCTATCTGAGCGAAGATGTTCATATAGCTCTCAGTCGGGTTAAAGATATATCCCGTACCTATTGATTGATAATAGAAGGAAAGAATCGTTACGATTATATATATGATACCTGCTCTGACGCTTCCGCGATATTCGTGCTTGAGATCCCAGAATCCGTCAAACGGATGGAAAATTAAATGGAAACCGTATAGCAGCTCTTCTTTCAGAGTCTTGCGGCCGACTTTAAGCTGTGTTGCTTTATTAACGCGTGCTGCATATTTAAAGAATTTCGTAAGAAGAACGCATATTACGACGACAATTATCGGAATCGTCCATATCCACTTTGCTACCCATTCCTTACGGACCTCACGGAACGCATCAGAATACGAAGCTGTGTTATATGCGAACTTGTAATACTCCATCGCTTCTTTATACTTAGCATCGCGCTTTAGTGCGTCACCGATACCTATGTAAGCTGCATCGAAGTTGCTGTTGCGCTGGAGTATGTCCATCCAGTCTGAAACTGCCATATCATAACGGCGTTGATTCTGGTGAGCTAATGCTTCTATCAGAAGGTTGCCGTATTCAGTCCTCTTATAAACGGTGAAGCAGTCCTTAGATTTGTCAAGTAATAGTATATCGTCGCCTTTGTATGTGATTGCTTCAATATTATATATATTACCAAGTTGCTCGCCAGTGTCGCCAAAAGCGAAGAGAAGGTTGCCGTATTTGTCATACGTAAAGACTTTGCTACGTTTTTCGTCGATTATCGACCATGTACCTTCCGGACCGACGGCAACATCAATAATTTTTGACGGACCGCTTATTGCACCAGCTCTTGAACTGAAGCTGAAATTTATCTCACCGGACGGCGGCCAAAAACCGTTTCTGCTCATGATATCGGCGCCGGAAGCATTCAGCTTTTTAACCGGTGCATAGTCACCCGATTTTGAGCGCGAGTTTATAGCCGATGCAACTGAGTTTTCATCTATCGATGATGTTGTAACGTAAATAAATCCGTCTTTATCAATCGTTATATTATTAAACTCAGTTGACACGTATTCCTGCTGAGATTCTCTCTGCTCTTTTGTCTGCAATCTTCTCCAGATGATTTCCATCGGGCTGATGACAACCTTCTGAGCACCAATAAATCCGGAGAATTTTGCATTATCATCCATGACGATGATACCTTGATATGTCGTGGATGACACAACAAACAATCTGTTATACTGGTCAACAGCGACGGCTACCGGTTTATATACAGCCGCTTCTGTGAAAAGCGGTGATACAGGCTTCGGAATTATCTTGTGATATTTTCCGTCGCGGGTGAACATTACTATGCGGTTGTTGTTTGTATCACAAACATAGATGTATTTATCACTAATGAATACGCCGGACGGGCTGTTAAAGCTGTCCCAAACGCCATGTTCATTAAGGAATCTACCTAATTCAAACTTATACTTATAATACCGGTCCATTACAATGACACGGTTATTTGCACCGTCAACAAGGTATACATTTTCCTCGTCGTCGACGGTCAGATCGCGCGGATCATCAAATGGATAGCTGAGTCCGATATAGTTTGCATCAATTATCTTATCCGGAACATAAGCATCGGGAGAAAGAAGTGCATATCCGTCAGCAGAATATGTATATGTTGCATATGAGCTGAAAGCGGAAGCGCTTGTTGCAAGTACAGCTACCAGAATAAATAGCGTAAGGAAGGAAAGAATTCGCTTTTTCATTTTTTCTTCCCCCTTAGTCTTTCATACCGCTTGTTCCCATTGTCTCGATGATGTTACTCTGCGAAACAACGAAAACAATGATCGGAACTGCCATCATGATAACCGTAGCGGCTGCCGAAGCACCTGCACGGGCAATACCGCCTGCTGTTATCTGCGAAATGGCGTAGTTAAGTGTTTTAAGCTGCTCTGACTGAATGTAAATTGATGCGCCAGCGTTCCAAAGTCCGTTAAAGCTGTAGATGATAAGCGTCAGCCAAGCCGGCTTAACCATCGGCATTGCTATTACCCAGAACGTGTAGAACTCTGTCGCTCCATCAAGTCGGGCGCTTTCGAGAATATCGTCTGTTACGTTTGATTCCATAAACTGCTTCATCAAATAAAGACCCAGGTTAAATGCAAAGGCCGGAATGATGATAGCATAGTATGTATCAACCCAACCGAGAAGGCTCATTATAATAAAGGAAGCAATTGCACCGACCGTTGATGTAAACATAAGTGATTTTACGATTATGTTAAACATAAAATCGCGGCCGGGGAATCTGATCTTTGCAAGTGCGTAAGCTGCCATTGAGCAGAAGAGAAGGCTTCCGAATGTACCCGAAATAGAAATGAAAACTGTATTGAATATATAACGTGAAAACGGAACCCACGAGTCGGACATCAGCGAGAATAGATCCCTGAAGTTTTTAAGCGTCGGATTTACGACGTAAAAACGCGGAGGGAACATCCACAACTCGTCAAGCGGCTTAACTGCTTGCATTAATACATATAACATCGGGAGGAACATGAATACACCCATGATCGAAAGGAACACCGTTATTCCGACGTCGCCCCCGACCGAGCGGTTCAGTACGACGGCGTGTTTTCTTGTTCTAAGTTTTTTCGCCATATCACTGACCCACCTTTGCTAACATTCTGTGTATCAATAAGTTTGCTCCCATCATCATTGCGAATAGCACAACAGCGATTGCGGAAGCATATCCGACTTCCCAACGCTGCCCACCGTAGTCCTCAAGGTGGTGCGTTATAGTCCAGGCAGCGTATTCAACTGACGGGAATCCGGCAAGAGCCGTAACGACGCCGCCGAATCCGAATGAACCTGTTATAGCTAAAACAGCACCGAACATTAGCTGCGGCTTCATTGTAGGAAGCGTTACATACCAAAGCTCCTGCCAGCGGTTCCTGATGCCGTCAACAGCCGCTGCTTCATAGTATGACTTTGGTATACCCTGAAGTCCTGCGATGAATGAAAGGAACGCTGTACCGAGTGACGTCCAAAGGGCAACTATGATACAAAGACCCATAACGTATCTTTTATCATGGAACCAAAGGACTGGACTATCTATAATGCCAAGGTTGAGCAGGAAACCGTTTACCCAACCATAGGCGTCGTCTGAGAAAAGCGTACCCCAAATGAGGTATACGCTACCCGAAATAGACGGGGCGTAGAATATAAGTGTAACAACAGCTCTTACTCTCGGCGAAAGCTCGTTTATGAACCATGCGACGAAAAGAGACATGAAGTAAGATGTAGGTCCGGTAACCGCCGCGAATATCAAAGTATTCTTGATGGCCAGGATAAATATATCGTCGTCAAGAAATAGACGTATATAGTTATCAAGGAAGATGAACTTCGGCCACTGTAACATGTTAAATGACGTAAAGCTCAGCAGAATCGACATAATAACCGGAACAACGGTGAACATGAGGAAGAGGATCATAAACGGAGCAACCATCAGATATGCTACTTTATTCCTCTTGATTTCATGCCATGTCCATTGAGCCTTCGTCATGTCCTTCCGTGAAACTGCGTGCTGCTCGGCAGACACAACGTTTTTCTTTGACATGAGCAACTTCTCCTTATTAGATTATCTTATCGCAAATGCCGTTCTTGCTCCGGCATATTATTCGATATAACTGTAAAGTGCGGTAGCAGATTCCTTCATATACCCTGCGGCCTCACCAAATAGATCAGCATTAGCTTTGATGAGTTCATCCGCAGCAGCAATCAAAGCATCAAACTGCTCAGTTGTCGCGTCGCCCGCAAGTGCTGCATCGATTGCCGCTTTTGCAGCCGATATCTTATCAGCATACTTGCTTGCGTCATCGCCTTTGAGCTTGTTGAATATGTCAAGTGCCTGTTCAGCGCGCTTTTCTGCTAATGTCTGTCCTATCTCAAGCGTCTCAAGGTTGAACTCCTCGCGCTTACGGCTGATTTCCTTATTAATAGCATTAATGTAACTTAACAGTGCTTCAGAAGGAGAAGCTTTTTCGTTATATGCACTCAAGAATGCGAAGTTCGTGTAACGGCCTATGATGTAGCTTCCAGGATAGTTTGGAACTGCTGTCAGTGCATCGAACTGCGCCTTCAAGCTCTTATACTCGGATGATGACCACGGAAGCTCTGCAAGTGCCTCAATGTTCGCAGTCGGGTTCATTCCGGCTTCACCCAAAAGCGCAACTAACTCGTTGCAGTAGTCAGCCTGGAATTCACTGTCTGTATACCAGTCAATAAATCTCCATGCTCCCTCCGGGTTGTCTGTACCGGTAAGCATTACGACACCCGCTACTGAAGATACAGCCGTGTTGTTTATTGTTCCATCATCCTGCTTCATACCAGGTATCGTTGTGAATTCCCACAAACCTGCAATTTCAGTCGCGAATACGACGAGCTGGTTATAAGCTGTGTATGGCGCAATTGCTATCGGTATTTCACCTGTTCTGAAGCGGTTTGCGAAGTCATACGAATACGGCAGCGAATACATCGTAAACATGTTGCACATCATCTCGAATGCCTGAAGTGCAAGGTTCGAGTCGAGATTGACGCGCATACCATTGTCTGCGTAAAGCTCACCGCCCATCTGATACAGGTACGTCAGATAGTCCGTAGTAAGACCAATGTCCATCTTGTTATACTGAAGTACCGGTATCATAGCAAGAAGGTCGTCCCATGTCTTAGGAA
>LFTK01000023.1:0-4343 GCA_001513385.1 Clostridiales bacterium DTU064 | reverse complement strand
TAAAGTGTAAGCGGTATTGTTGCAGCAGGAGAGAATCTTGCCAAAACTTCATCAAATGTATCGAAGTCGTTCAGCTTTTTAAGTGCTCCACGTATAGCATAGTTGATGACGTCACCGTCACCCATGAATAGCGATACATCGGGGCCAACACCCGCAAGAACCGAGGGGAGGAGAGTGCCGCCGGCAACAAGCTTAAGGTTAACTGCTATACCGGATTTCGGAGAGAATTTATTATCTATAAGGTTACGAATGATCTGCGCCTGGTCACGACCGGTGGTAACCCACACGTCTACGGAGTTTGTTCTGTCGACTTCAACAGTCGATCCAAGCGAGTTGTAGTCGGTGAAGAAGCTTCCGATGAACTGACGGATTTCATACCAAAGCGACTGGAAGAAACCTGCTTCTGCCTTCGGAAGCGGAGCAGACGCGGGCTGTACATATATCGTGTCAATTTCAAGCGGCTGCTTTGTAACCGTATTTATCCACGTACCGAGAGTACCAATATTAGATTTAAGGAGAGAAAGGTTTCCTGCTATCTCATCTTCGTCAGATCCCATCTTTTCAACAAGACGCTGAATCTGCAGAAGCGATGCAGTATTTGAACCTGTAATTCCGTTCATGCTCTTGAGCTGTTCAATCACACGCTCAAGGTTTCTACCCTCATTGATAAGCGCTCTGATTGTATCAGGCATAACACGGCTAAAGCCGTAGTCACGGTATTTATCGGGGTTTGTGCCCGTGAGCTTCAATATATGAAGGTATGCATCGTTGATTACATTAAGTGTCTCGGAAGCCTGTCTCACTATCGTGCCGAGCTCACCAAGAGAAACTTCAAGCTCAATTGTGTGAGTTCCGGCCGTAAGGTAGAACTGATACCCTATGCCGTCTCCGTCGTCGTCACCGAGAGCTTTTGACTGCCACTCTGTGCTGTAGTCAAAGCGCAGAGCGTTTGCTTCTTCGAACGGAACCTTACCGTCAATTCTCAGACGGCGGGATACATAAATACCATTAAGTTCGGACTGTTTGAAGCGGACTGCAATCTGATAAAGCCCGTCTTTTTCAACATTGAACTCGTACCTGATCCAATAACCAACGTTCTGCCACTTATTGGAGCCGATAGTGTTGAGCTTAATATGCGTCGGATGCTGAGGATCTGTGATAGCGGAAGTTCTATCGTATATCGGATATATTGTCTCGTGAGATGTATTTGTCGTTATTTCAGCTTTTATCTTTATCGGTTCAGCATCAGCCTCTTTATAGCCGGCTTTAGCGTATTCTGCTTCAACTTCTGAATATGTCGGAAGATCCTGATACGGATAAAAGCGTATAGACTTTATGACAACCGGCTCGCGAACACATTCAAGAGCTATTGTGTTCTCGCCCTCTTCAAAGTAAAACTCAAACGGGTTCGGATAATAACCGTTAGCGTCTATAAATGAATAGGTTCTCCATTCGGGGTCGATAGCTGCTACCGGACGAATGTCGTTACCATTTATATCAGAACTAAACGTATAGTTTCCTTCATCGTCGACAGGGTAAAGATTCTTCCATACTTTTGTCATGGCAAGGTAACGCGCTTCAGCAAAAGGAACCTTGCCATTTATGTAGAACATGCGCTCAATTGAGTTTGTTGTACTACCGACGGGGTAATACTGTAACTCAATAGCATAAAGACCGGTTTCCGGAATGTTGACAGGCCACACAACTGTTCCGGAATCCGAAATGAAGAGGGAGTCTCCCTCCATGCCTTCATAATCTTTGTAAACTTCAACTTTAGCCGTCGTCTTCTCGGCGTCGTAATTAACAGCATCAATCACGACCTCTTTTGTAGCACGGACGGCATTCTTGTGCTGCGCGCGATACTTTTCGTATGAAATAGCATTAAGCGCTTCGCTTATTTCAGCAAGTGTTTTCTTATCTGTTTCTTCGTTTTGACTCCCGTCACCGGTCTCGCCTGCAGTTGTAGAATCAGTGTCTGCAGCTGCAACGGGCATGACGGCAGCAACCGTACCTGCAATTAACAGCACGGCTAAGATAAACGCGATAAGCTTGTTAAGCTTAGTTCCCACCATAGAACCTTCTTCCTCCTGCGATATTACGGCGCGTCATCTTCCAGCCCTGGTTCGCTGGGAAGATATCAAACTTTTTTTACGCCATTTATAAAAAGATCTTCCGCTCACCACGCACCGATTCATCGCCAAAAATATTAATTATTCGGCAAAAAGTATCCGGAGCGCAGTTAACGGCGCAAACGGCATCACCCCGCGTGATAACCCCTTCACGCGGCGTAACAACTCTGCGCCTTTTACGAGTCCATAATACGTTTTTATGTATAATGTCTCATTTTCGATAAAACAATATTATCATAAGGATATTATTATGTCAAGCATGTACAAAATGGGCTCTTCCACAATATGGGGAGTTAATCCCTACTTAAAAATCGTTAACTTTGAGTTAACAATAGTACGCTTTAGTATAAACAGCCGGAACAACTCGCTTCACACACGTCTTTCACCGCATAGGTAATTATTATTTACCTTATTATCAGAATTATCAAGGCTATCGCCTAAAATATTGCGTTAATCGCCGCGGATTTTCTTACATTACGTCGCGTACATATGATCTGGTAACATATATTTACCCATTTTTATCACTCTGTACACAATTACAGCGTTTTTCCAGCGCAGATTGCCTTTTTTGCTAATGTATAATTTGCACAAAATTAGACCGATTTTTTCTACACATGCGCTTTTTGCACAAATTTCACAGACAAGCCTTCATATAAAAAGACAGTTACTTTTTTCAGTAAGATCAAGATATGCGCTTGTCTATAATTAGCACATATGGTTGTGGATAACAGCCACTTCCCCTTGAAATAGCTTACAAAATAAGGCACTGTACTAAATCCAAACGCTCATTGTCCGTCATAATTGCCCGTACGCAGTTTTCTAAGACGCATCACTATCGGCCGAAGCTGTTCAAGTATGTAATCGACATCAGCATCCGTGTTCGTATGAGACAGCGTTATACGTATTGAACTGTCAGTTTCCTCCCGTGAAAGCCCGAGCGATAAAAGCACTCGTGACGGGTCACGTGTGCCTGTGGCACAAGCTGAACCTGTCGAAATACAAATGCCCTTCATATCAAGCAGAATTGCAACGCTTTCACCAGAGACACCATCAATTGATACATTCACATTGCCGGGCAGGCGCATATCGGGATCACCATTCAGGCGAACGCCTGGGATAGCAGCAACAAGCCCTTTTATAAGCCTGTCGCGCATTACGCGTACGCGCTCAACATCACGCATTAAGTCTGCTGAAACCTCAAGCGCACGCGCCATCGCCACAATACCAGCAACATTTTCTGTCCCCGGACGGATGTTGTTCTCCTGCTCTCCGCCGCCGATAATACGCGCCATAGGTACTCCCCGCTTAATATAAAGACCGCCTACCCCCTTAGGTGCGCCAAACTTGTGTCCTGAAAAGCACATCATGTCGACACCAAGCTTTTTCACATCGACGGGTATTGCGCCTACTGCCTGCGTCGCATCCGTAAAGGAAAGTGCGCCAGCTCGCTTTGCGACGTCCGCTACCTCTTCGACCGGCTGGATTGTTCCAATTTCATTGTTTGCAAGCATTACAGCAACAAGAGCAGCGCCGCCATGTGTAGCACTAAGCGCCGATTCTATGTCGCGCACGCTGACGATACCGGATGCATTGCAGCCTACATAATCGACGCTATATCCTTCACCTTCAAGTTCCCGGCAGGTTTCGTAAACAGCCGGGTGCTCAATTGACGTTGTGATAATACACCGCCGCCCATACACCTCGCGCATGGCGCGCGCCGCACCTCGGATAGCGATATTTGCCGATTCCGTAGCGCCGGATGTAAAGTAAAGCTCGTCCGGCTCACAACCGATGATGGCGGAAATTCGTTCCCTTGCGTCCCGGATGGCTGCTTTCGCTATGCGGCCTTTTGCGTGCATGCTTGACGGGTTTCCCCACTCATCATATAAATAAGGAAGCATAGCTTCAATAGCCTCTGGCATGACAGGAGCTGTTGCTGCATTATCAGCGTAAACAAAGACGCTTTTTTCTTCATTTTTATTTTCCATGGTTTTAAGTAGCTCCTCACCGACGCTTTCTTTATTTGGTTTTATGCATTATTTTATACTATATTTGATTCATGCGCAACAAAAAGCATTTTCCATCAATATTCAATAGTGTCGTATGCTATTAATATTAATAATGTAGCCACCAAAACTTTACATCGCACAGCAGCCGCATTATAATGATAAAAACGCGCTTGTGCCACACTTTTTAGCTTTCGTTTCGGAGGTA
>LFTK01000037.1:15935-21871 GCA_001513385.1 Clostridiales bacterium DTU064 | reverse complement strand
TTTTCATCAAAGCGCAGCGCTTTCATGCACTCAGATATGACTTTTTTCGAGTCGTCGGTGTCGTATATGGCAAAGCCGCTTTTGCATCCGACATATTCGCCGTATCTGCGAAGAATCCGCACGCATATCGAGTGAAAAGTGCCGGCCCAAATGCCGGTATCATCTAAAGTGTTGCCGCTGTTTTCCCCGTTTTCATCCTTTTGCCCAAGTGCTGCCGCAAGGCGGCTTTTTATCTCACCTGCCGCTTTGTTTGTAAAAGTTATCGCAAGCATTGCCCACGGCGGGCATGGTGACACAGCAAACTCCGGCAGGACTTGCTCTTCAATTTCCTCGGGTGTTAGCTCCGAGAGTGCGTATTCGTAGCGGAGGAGCGTGTTTTCGTCGACGTCATCAGGTACGAAGTCAGACTCATATGCATCGCCGAACTTGATTATGTGAACGATTCTTTTAATTAAAACGGTAGTTTTGCCGCTGCCGGCTCCCGCCAAGACAAGCAGCGGCCCCCTTACGCTGAAAACGGCACGGCGCTGCTCATCATTTAAACTTGAATAAGCGCGCTCGAAAAGAGCTCGCTTCAGCGCAAGATATCTTGATTTTATATCGCTGTTTTTTGACTGATTTTTGTTTTGTAACTGCATTTTTTATCGCTGTTCCCCATATTGCTATCGCCATTAAGGCTCAAAGATAGGTGTGCCATCGTCAGCAAAGCGCACCTCCAGCACGCGCGCGTGCCTGTTGGGATCGTAAAGCGGGTCGCCGACTATCTTCTCATATGGACGCGCGTGATAAATGCAAAGCGTCGTAACACCGTCCTCGGCGACGGTAAAGCTGTTGTGGCCGGGGCCGTATATGTTTTTCTCCGGAATCGATTTTAAAACGGGATAGCGCGATTTACGCCAGCTGTTGCGGTCAAGAAGGTCGGCGTCCTCCGATGCTTCAAGCATTCCCATGCAGTAGCAGGCGCCTGTTGCCGACGCGGAAAAGGTAACATATATTTTCCCGCCATGTTTTAAAACAGCAGGGCCTTCGTCAACCCAGAAGCCAACACGCTCCCAGTCGTAGTCAGGCGTTGAAAGCTGGATAGCGTCTGTCTTCAGCTTCGTCGGTGACTCCATCTTTGCTATGTAAAGATTCGACGCTAAAAGCCCGGAGCCGAATCCCGTTTTCTCCGCCCAAATGAAATAACGCTCGCCGCGATGCTCAAAAGTCGTCGCATCAAGCGAAAATCCGGAAAATGACGTCGTATCGGTGTCGGCACGACGCATCATGCCGCACTCAACCCACGGGCCGACGAGCGGATCTTCCCCTTGACATTCAAGCACATAAGGATGTATATCCCAAATACTCTCCGCACGTCCGGCAGCGAAATATATATACCATTTGCCATCAATGAAATGAAGCTCCGGCGCCCATATATGCTTGCTCATAGGGCCGCTTTCATGCTTTCTCCATATAACGACGGGCTCAGCGTCCGAGAGACCGTTAATCGTGCGGCTGCGGCGCAGCTCTATTACGTCATAAGTAGGCACACTGCCTGTAAAATAATAATATCCGTCTGTGTGACGATATACATATGGATCAGCGCGCTGTGGTATAAGCGGATCGTTATACTTCATCTGAATTTATCTCCTACGTATTATTTGTATTTGCTTTGTTATTTGAAGTCATAGGTCACATATTTAATTATACCACAGCAAGGTATGGTGCGTCGAGTGAGAAACAGATTATGTGTAAAGCAAAAGCTATGAAGGATTGCCGCTTTACGCGCCAACTACTCTCGTTATCTTTTGTTATAGGTGATGTATGTTGACACACATGTTTTCTGGCAGTATAATCGTTACAATATAAATTTTGTAAAAATGGAGTGTAGTATTTCAAAGTGAAAATGACAGATGTACGAGCCGACATACCGGCTAAATATAAATGGGATTTAACGGAGATTTATGCGGATGACGCGCAGTTTGAAGCCGATTTTTCACGCGCAAAGGCTGCTATCTCTGATTATCCGAAACATGAAGCTACAATAGCACAAAGTGCTGCCGGTCTTTATGCAGCGCTCAGCGACTATACGGAACTTATGCTTTTAGTCGGCCGCCTTTACATTTACGCGCATCTTAACTCCGACACAGACAAATCAGATAACAAAAATTTAGCCATCTATGGCCGTGCTGTAAACCTTTTAAACGAAGCTCAGGCTGCAACATTTTTCATCGTCCCGTCGATTATAAAAATTGACGACGATAAGATATGTGGCTGGTACAAAGAAGAGCCTCGCCTTCTCTCCTTTGCCCGCGTAATAGAGCTTGCCCGCCGCCGTCGTCCTTACACACTCTCCGACGAGTGCGAAAAGCTTCTTGCCGACATCAGTAACAGTCTTGACTCTCACAGCCGCATACAGTCTATTTTTGAGGATGCCGATTTGCGCTTCGGCACTATTATCGACGAGAACGGCAAAAAGGTTCGCCTGACGGACGCGACATATGTCATGTACCTGATGAATAAAAACCGCCGCGTAAGGCGTGCGGCATTTAAGAAGCTATATGAAACATACGATCAGTTCGGCAACACTTTTGCATCACTAATGGACGCATATGTAAGGGAGAAAGTATCCCTTGCAAAAATCCGCGGATATGAAAGCAGCCTTCACGCGTCCGTTTTCGAGGACGAAGTAACGCCGGAAATTTACAATAACCTTATTAAGACTATAAACGAAAACCTTGATGTTCTGTATAGTTATTACGACTTGAAGCGCGAGATGCTCGGTCTCTCAGCTCTTCACTTATACGATATTTACGCGCCGCTCGTCGGCTCCATTGACAAAGAATATACCTTTGAAGAAGCTACGGATATTACAATAAACGCGCTTCGTATTCTCGGCGACGATTATGCCACAACACTTGAAGACGGAATCAAAAACGGCGGCTGGGTTGACGTTTTCCCGAACCGCGGCAAGCGCGGCGGCGCTTACAGCTCCGGCACTTACGGCACAAAGCCATATATTCTGCTCAATTATACAAGCCAGTTTGACGACGTGTTTACCCTTGCCCATGAAGCCGGCCACTCCATGCATTCGTATTATTCACACAAAAATAACGAGCCGCAAAACTCTGAATACACAATATTCGTTGCCGAGGTGGCGTCAACTGTAAACGAGCTGCTCCTTGCACGCAAGATGCTGCGTGAAGCGCAGAGCGACGACGAAAAGCTCTATATCCTCAATCAGATAATGGAGACATACAAGGGCACGCTTTACAGGCAGACGATGTTTGCCGAGTTTGAGCGCGATATGCATGAGATGTCCGCCGGCGGCCAGCCGCTGACAAAAGAGCTTTTATGCAACAAATATTATGAAATCGTAAAGAGATATTTCGGCAAGCGCGTCGTATGCGATCGTGAAATCGCCTTTGAGTGGATGCGTATTCCACACTTCTATATGAACTTCTACGTCTATAAGTACGCAACTTGCATTTCCGCAGCATCCAGCATTGTCAAGAAAATTGAGGAACGCGGTGAAGAATATATCGCGAAATATTTAAAATTCCTGTCGCTCGGCGGTTCGATGAGCCCGCTTGACAGCCTTGCTGTCGCTGAAATTGACCTGACAAAGCCTGATGTAATAAAGGACGCTATTGACGACTTTGAAGCTGCTATTAAGCAGTTCCGCGAAATCGCCGGCTCAAAGCAAAAATAATATAAAGCAAGCTCATTCCATATAAAACCCGTTAAAAAAAGAGGGGACATTTAAAAGTGTCCCCTCGTTACTTTATATTTTCGATTATATCATTGATTATGTCATGGGCTTATTGCCGCTTTTTTCAAAACAACTCATAAAACAATGAGTTTTTCCTGCTTGATTTTATCACCGTAAATTTTCCCGAGCGCAAAAAACACACCTTTATCATTAAAAAGACATACAAGCTCACCGTCGCCGCTTTTGCTATTATTTTCACACAGCACGGCTTTGCTTACATCGATACTAACTCCGCTTGAGCTAACCCCGAGGGCAACGCCGTTTCTTATTTTACGCTCGGCATCCGGTGAAACGCTCACGCGTGGCAGCGAAGAAAATGCTTTTTCAACCGGTATCAATGACACCGCAGGATTACCTGCTATTTCGTCAAGTGTTTTTGCATCCGATATATTAAACCCCCTCACTTCCGTGCGGCAGAGAGAACTCATGCAGCCGCCGCAGCCGAGTCGACGGCCTATGTCCGCACAAAGCGTGCGCACATATGTACCGGATGAGCAGGAAACGTCGATTTTATACTCGTCCGGCCTTTCCGTGCATGCCGCGTCAATCGAATAAATATAAACAGGGCGCGGGGTGCGCTCAACTTCAACGCCGCGTCGCGCAAGGTCAACGAGCTTTTGTCCGCCGCGTTTTAACGCGCTATACATAGGCGGCGTCTGCATATATTCACCTGCGAAAGTACGACACGCGTTGAGCACTTCTTCAAAAGAGGGCGGCTCTCCTTTGTGTTCGGCAACAACGGTACCCGTTATGTCTTCTGTATCGGTTTCAATTCCGAGACGCAGTGTCGCCGTGTATCTTTTTTTGCCCGACATGATGTATTCCGACACCTTTGCCGCACGCCCGACGAGCACAATAAGAACGCCTGTCGCCATTGGGTCAAGCGTTCCCGCATGACCGACGCGGCGCGTGCCATATGTGCGGCGCATTATATTGACTACATCGTGTGACGTCATTCCTGCCGGTTTATTGACAACAACAATGCCACACGGCTCGCTGAAACTGACAGGCGATTCTTTCATTTTACATTCCTAAAATCGCCGCCGTTTGCAGCAAGGCTCGCTTCGCAGTTTTTTATCTCATCCATGACGGATGAGCGAATCATCTCATAAGCACTGGCAGCGTTATCAGCCATTATCATGCATCCTGCCGCTTGTTTATGACCGCCGCCGCCAAAACGTGCGCATATCTTCGAGCAATCAACAGGCTCAATTGATCGCATTGAAACGCGCCATTTGCCCTCAGTATCGCTCTCTCTTATCGACGCGCCGACAAGAACACCGCTAATAGAACGCATAAGGTCGGAAATGTCGGAAAAATCGGCATATGCAAGGCCGGCAGCTTCGCGCATTTCGCGCGAAACGACAGCGGCGGCAAATTTCCCGTCCTCCGTCATCATAATATTGTCTATCGCCACCATTTGAGCCTTTATCATGCTAAGCGGTTTTTCTTCGTGTATCTTTCGCGCGCAAAGCCGAGCATCTGCTCCCATCTCAAGAAGCTCCGCTGCTATTCTGTGTGTTTCGGGTGTTGTTGATGAATGACGGAAACTGCCCGTATCGGCACTTATTGCAGCGTACATTGATGTGTATACTTGTTTAGGCAGCGAATCAACCACCCCGCGGCGCAAAAACTCGCGTGCAATTTTGTATATTATCTCACCTGTTGCCGCTGCCTTAGGCTCAATTATGCCGTCGGCAAACTGTTGCCCCGTCCCGTGATGATCAAGCATAAGCATAATGCGCCCAGATGCCACCTCCCAAAGATGCCCAAGCTGGTCAGGGGATGCAACATCCACTGTTATAAGTGACGCTTCGTCGCGCGGTGGTGCCGATATTTTCACGCCCTGCGTGAGAAAACCAAGCGTCTCTGACGCTTCATCGGCGCATATAACCCGCACGTCACATCCGAGCTTTTCCATTATGCCGCGCAGGGCAAACGCACTGCCGACAGCATCGGGGTCGGGGCTTAAATGTACCATTATATCGGCTATCTTGACACCCATAAGCATATCGCATACATCGCTTACGGTGAGTCGCCGGTAACTGTTGTGAATTGATTGATTTTCAGTGTTCATATGCTTTACTTTCCACGTTAGTCCTTATCAGATTCGTTATTAACTTCGTCGCTTTTCTCATCACTATCTTGATTATTCTCATCAGGCGATGTATACTCAATTTCGCGC
>LFTK01000037.1:0-15875 GCA_001513385.1 Clostridiales bacterium DTU064 | reverse complement strand
CGGGTGAAACACGTGCACCCGTCACTGTGATAAAATTATTTGCAACGCGCGGATCCTTTGCTCCGCGTAAAATTTCCGCCATAGCTTTTGTAACAGCGTCGTTTATTCTATCCTGTCTGTATTTACCCAATTTAATGCCACCAACTTATTATAAATTTATGGACTGTTTTATTTTTTAACTGCTTTAATATAAAACAACACTAAAAAATGCTCGCGGCTTTATTCCCCGCGCTTGTATCAACTTATTTGTTATTATTTATAAATTTATTATACCCCATAATTGTAACACTTTCAACGTAAACATCGTCTAAACATAAGTGTATGTATAATTCACAACTGTTTTGTGATTTATATATAAATAGTAACAATTTCATTATAATAACAATTTATAATAATAAGAGCTAACGGCCGCTGTGTATCGCTATATATGATGCAACTGCATTGTGACGTAACATAGTAGTGACAACAGCGCGCCTTCGTGTTATAATGTTATGTCCGTATGGCAATACGTTATAGTTCAATAATATGACATAATATACATGCTATAATACGCATAATATTTATAATTGACACTTTATAAACATCAAAACAGCACACATAAACGCGATAAACGAGAGGATAATAAAGTGCGTAAAAATCGTTTTTCCGCTATCTCATCGGCAATCACTTCAACAGTATTATTAATATTAATTTTGCTGACTGTTGGTGGTGCTCTTTATAGCTGCTCATCTGGGGCAACCACCAGTGACTATACAATAATTACACCATCCGTAAACCCGGGCGATACACTGACCGGTGACGATTTTATAATGGTTGCCGCTTCTGTAAAAGGTAAATACACAGCAACAATTGATGATCCGATTGACACATCAACCCCCGGCACTTACCCCGTCCTTGTGACAGTTAAAGGTAATGGCATTGAGAAAACATATGAGTGTAAGTATACTGTCCGCTCATACGTCCGCGAAGTTGTACGGCTTGAGGCCGGTTTTACAAATATTGATGTCAACCAATTTCTTGACGAGCGTGTTATAAGCGCTGTCGGCAATGTCACCGCTTTCATAGAGGATATCGATACAATCTACACCCTTGGTTTAGGCTCATACCGCGTCGGCGTAAACGTAAACGGAACGACTTATTACACAACTCTTATCATCCGTGATACGACGCCGCCTGTTGCGGAACCCGTCACAGTCTATATCGCAAATAAATCTAACAAACCAAAGCCGGAAGACTTCGTAAAAAACGTTGTCGATGCAACAAAAGTCACATATGCGTTCAAAGAAAATTATGACTTTGACACAACAAGCGAAATCCCTGTAACTATTATCCTCACTGATGAGGGCGGCAATGTCACCGAGATTGAATCGCTTGCCACCTGCAATGTCGACAACGAACCTCCCGTAATCAGCGGCGTCAAAGATATTGAGGTTGTTGTAGGGGGCACTATTTCTTATAAAGCCGGAATCACGGTAACCGACAATTCCGGTGAAAAAATATCTCTTAAAGTTGACAACAGCCGTGTCAACCTGTCAAAAGTCGGCGAATATGAAATCACATACAGCGCCACTGACTCAGCGGGCAACACAACAATTGTGCGAGCCATAGTTCGCGTTATTGATAAGCCTAAAGCGACTGAGGAAGAAATGTACGCCCTTGCTGAAGAAATTTTCTATTCTTTTTATGATGCATCAATGACGCAGTGGGAGCTTGCGCGGGCCATTTTTGACTGGACTCACGATAATATAACTTATTCCGATACTGTTGACACTGATGACTGGGTTCAGGCGGCTTATGACGGCTTTATGCTTCGCAATGGCGACTGCTTCACATACGCATCTATATCACAGGCGCTTTTGAACATCGCCGGAATAAAAAATATGATGATAGAGCGGCTTCGCTACGAAGGCGAAACTATGCACTACTGGAACCTTGTCGACATAGGCGACGGTTATTACCATTTTGATGCCTGCTGGCACTCAAGAAAAACTCCATTTAACAGCTTTATGCGGACAGATGCGGAACTTGAAGCATTCTGCCAGAAATACGATATCGAATATTACTACCGCTTTGACCACTCAAAGTATCCGGCACGCTCGGATGTTTCATACTACGACTGATATAGTTGTTCTTTCGTAAACCGTGAGAATTTGTGGATATATTCCCATTCTTGAAACGGAGTAAAAAATGCAAAATAACATTCTTGAATATCTTGATGTAACATGCCGTCGCGTTCCGGACAAGCTTGCCTTTTCCGACGGCGTCGACGGTCTGACATTCGGCGAGCTATATTCTCAGGCGCGCGCCGTCGGCTCATACCTCGCCGCTCACGGCATATACGGTGAGCCTGTTGCTGTTTTAATGAATAAGCACCCACGTGCCGTAGCAGCATTTTTTGGCGCTGTTTTCGGCGGATGCTATTACGTCCCGCTTGACACGGAAATGCCGCCCGTTCGCCTATCTGTCATACTGCAAACTGTGCGTCCGCGTGTTATAATATGTGATGAAAAGACTGAGGACGCCGCACGGGCTGTGTGTGACGCTGACACAAACGTCGTTTTATACAGCGAAGCGTCATCAACTCCTATCGATGATTCAGCGCTTGATGATATCAGGCGCCGTGCAATCGACGTAGACCCGATTTATATAGTTTTCACATCCGGTTCGACCGGCATCCCGAAAGGTGTTGTCGCCTGTCACCGTTCCGTCATTGACTATATTGAAAATCTTTCAGAAGTACTCCGGTTTTCCGAAGACACCATATTCGGTAACCAATCGCCGCTTTACTTTGACGCGTGTCTGAAAGAACTTTATCCGACAGTCAAGTTTGGTGCAACGACATACCTCATACCGAAATCACTCTTTATGTTCCCGCTCCGGCTCATCAGATTCATAAATGAGCATAAAATAAATACAATCTGCTGGGTTGTTTCTGCCCTGACAATGATCTCGTCAACCGGGGCTTTGGAAAGCGAAGTGCCGTCTTCCCTTCATACAATAGCATTCGGGAGCGAGGTTTTCCCGCCGGCGCAGCTTCGGAAATGGCGCGCTGCCTTGCCTAATGCCGATTTCGTCAACCTTTACGGTCCGACGGAAGCAACCGGCATGAGTTGCTGGTATCGCGTCACGCGTGATTTTAAAGATGACGAAGCTATACCAATCGGACGCCCGTTTAAAAACACAGGTATTCTTCTCATAACGGAGGATGGACGTCTTGCAGGGCCGGGCGAAGAGGGCGAAATATGTATCAGGGGAACGCCGCTTACGCTTGGTTATTACAATAATCCAGAGCAGACGGACAAATCTTTCGTTCAAAACCCATTCCAGCCGCACTTCCGCGAGCTGATATACAAAACAGGCGACATAGGCAAATATAATGAGGACGGAGACCTCGTTTTCCTGTCGCGCCGTGACCACCAGATCAAGCATATGGGCCACAGAATTGAGCTTGGCGAGCTTGAAATGGCGATATCACCAATGAGTGGCGTCATAAGCGCATGTGCCATATATGATAAAGAGAACAGCCGCATAGTATTGTTCTATACAGGCACAGCGGAGCGATCTGATGTCACAACTTTTCTTAAAGAACGGTTGCCGCGCTACATGTTGCCGAATACTATAATAAAGCTTGATGAGATGCCGCTTACTCCAAACGGAAAACGCGACCGCATGGCTCTTCTTCAACTTTATGAGAGCGGCAAGTATAATTGTTCACAATAATACATTATTATATAAATTACATCAACATAGCAGGGGAATCCAAATGGACACCATAATCGACATTCTAACAGAGCTTCATCCCGACGTCGATTTTGATACATGCGACACACTAATCGACGACGGAATCCTCGACTCATTCGACATTGTGTCGATAATATCACGGATTAACGAGGAATTTGACGTCCAGATAACAGCCGACCGCATCACACCCGAAAACTTTAATTCGGCTGAAGCAATCTGGGCGCTCGTCAGTGAGCTTCTTGACGAATAAGCGATTTTAAAAGGCGGTACATTAGAAGAGGTGCCCGCCCGCTCGTATATTTATATAACGGGCGGGCGGAAACATACCGTCCTTAAGGGTCACAGCTCCCCGAAACGGAGATGGACATGCTCTACACCTCGTATGGTTTTATAGCCTTTCTTGTCATATTGTTCGCAGCATATTATGTAGTGCCGAAGCGGGTGCAAAAGCCCGTTCTGCTTTTGTTTTCTCTTTTTTTCTACGCTTCATACGGCGTGCTTCAAATCATATACATAGCATTTACCGCGCTGACAACTTACGTATCGGCACGTTTAATTTCAGCGCGCGAAGAAGCAAATGCCGCATATATTGAAGCGCATAAAAAAGAGCTTTCGCGCGAAGAGAAAAAAGCCCGCCGCGAAGCTGTTAAGAAGAAAACGTACCTTATAATGTCCCTTTGCTTAATAGCAAACTTCGGCATCCTTGCATTTTTAAAATATGCGAACTTCACAATCCACAATATAAACAGTATTATATCGCTTTTCGGCGGCAGGGGTGAGATTTCATTTTTATCTCTCACACTGCCGATAGGCATATCTTTTTATACCTTCATGTCGATGGGGTATGTCATCGACGTTTACCGCGGCAAATACCCGGCGGATAAAAATTTCTTTCATGTTGCCCTTTTTGTCGCATACTTTCCGCAGCTTTTGCTTGGCCCTTTCAGCCGGTACGACGACGTAAAGGACACGCTTTTTGCCCCAACAAAATTCAACGGACGAGCTTTTGCCTTTGGCATTGAGCGCATAATATGGGGCTTTTTTAAAAAGCTCGTTGTAGCTGACCGTGTTCTCATTGCGCTGAAAGTCCTCATAGCATCACCCGACAAGTACCCCGGCGCATATGTTTTTGCCGCCATGATTCTCTATGCAGCACGCATTTATGCTGATTTCACCGGTGGCATTGACATTACACTTGGCATATCAGAAGCACTTGGCATCCGTCTGAAGGAGAATTTTATACGCCCGTACTTTTCTACATCAATCGCTGAATACTGGCGCCGCTGGCATATTACCCTCGGCGACTGGTTCCGTGAATATATTTTCTACCCGATGAGCATATGGGGACCGCTCACTCGCCTTACAAAAAAGCTCCGCCCCGTTTTCGGCGCGGGTTTTGCACGGCGTTTTCCCGTATATGTCTCAACGATAACGGTCTGGTTTGTCACAGGTATTTGGCACGGTGCAAGCTGGAACTTCGTTGCATGGGGCATGACGAACTGTATTGTCATTCTAATCTCCTCGGAACTCACGCCGCTCTACGATAAATTCCACAAAAAAACTCATTTAATAGATAAACGCCCGTATCATGCTTTCATGATACTGCGCACATTTTTCCTCATGGGCATGATTCGTATGTTCGACTGCTATGCAGGCGTTGGCACAACGATAAGAGCGCTTGCATCAATGTTCACCGAGGGTAACTGGGGCGTTCTTGTCGACGGATCAATGTTGAAGCTTGGTCTTTCTGCAGCCGACTACATCATAGCTGCTGCCGCCGTCCTTATCATGTTCGCTGTAAGCATCGCCGGGATTAAAAAGAGTATCCGCGAACGCCTTGCCACCCGTCCCGTCGCTGCTTTCGCCGTCTTCGCATCGCTTGCCATTGCCACTGCCGTCTTTGGCGTTTATGGCATAGGCTACGATTCGTCGCAGTTTATATATACGCAGTTTTAACCATGATGAAAAACAAAAGTTTAATTATCAAACGCACATTAGCCATAGTTTTAGCCGTGGCGGTATTAATCTTTGTCGTAGACTTTTTAAACCGCTTGCTTACGCCGAAATATATGTCGGGTCCGCTTGACGGCGCTTTTATCGCCGAGTATTACAAAGAAACGACTGACCACGACGTTATTTTCCTCGGCGATTGTGAGGTGTTTTCAAACATTTCGCCCGTGTACCTGTGGGAAAACTATGGCGTGACAAGCTTTGTACGTGGCAGCGCTCAGCAGCTTATATGGCAGTCTTATTATCTTCTCCGCGACACTCTTCGCTATGAAACGCCCGACATAGTTGTTTTCAATGTCCTCTCTCTCATATACAATGAGCCGCAAAATGAAGCATACAACCGAATAACGCTTGACGGCATGAGGTTTTCCGCCGATAAAATTGGCGCTGTCCTCTCATCAATGACAGAAGGCGAGTCTGCCATTGAATACTTCCTTCCCTTTCTTCGCTTCCACTCCCGCTGGTCAAGCCTTGAGCCTGATGATTTCAAATACCTATATAAAAAGGATAAAGTCACGCACAACGGCTATTATATGCGTGTCGATATAAAGCCTGTCGAATCTCTGCCGACTGTCCGCAAGCTCTCCGACTACACATTCGGGTCAAGGGCTATGGAGTATCTTGACAAAATATTAGAGCTTTGCCGTAAAAACGGAATAGAGCTTGTTCTCATGAAGGCACCGTCACTTGTACCTCACTGGTATGATGAATGGAACGCACAAGTCGTCGATTACGCTGACAAAAACGGGCTTCTTTACATCAATGTTTTAGCTGCAGCCGAAGAAATCGGCATTGATTATAAGCTCGATACATTTGATGCCGGAATGCATATGAACCTTACAGGCGCTGAAAAAGTCACCGAATACATTGGCAGTATTTTAACCGAGAAATATCCGCTCACCGACCACAGAGGAGATGCAAGATACGAGGGCGTCTGGGCTGATAAGGTCAAGTTCTATTATGACATGATAGAAGCTCAGAAGGCTGAGCTTGCTGAATACGGACATCTCATTCACTTCGGCGCCGCCCCAAAGGATAATAGTAAATAATCAATATAAGTAAGCTGTATTCGTATATTTTTTTAACGTAATACTTAATAAGGAGCTTTAAATAATGAAATTATCAAGAAAAACGCTTTTTTATAAGATAGCTTCGCTTTTACTTGTGTTAGCACTTGCTGTCTTGCTTCCCGCAATGCTTATATCCTGCGGTGGCGATGATAATGCTGATACAACAACTACACCTAATACATCATCCGACACCAAAGAGAATGGTAGTGGTGCTGGCAACGATACCAACGATTCCGTAAAAAATAACGACGAAGAATTCGTCTTCGTTTATAACGGTGTAACAATTGCCATGCACGCGCCTGCTGACCCAATTATAGACGCCCTTGGCGAGCCGTCTTCAACATATGATGAACCGTCGTGCGCTTTCCAGGGCAACGACTATTACTACAATTACGGCAGCTTTGAAGTTTCCGCATATGAGGATGGCGATGAGCGCCGCATTTACTCTGTCTACTTAATCGACGACCTCGTTGAAACGCCTGAAGGGCTTTCTATCGGTGCATCAGAATCTGATGTCACGTCAATCTATGGCGATGAAGGTAAGCTCGACAACGGCTCATACAGATTCATCCGCGGCAATTCCATTTTAAATGTTATAATTGAGAATGGTACTGTCTCAGCAATCGAATACGTTGCAAAAGTTAAATAATTTAATTATAAAGTGTGCGGGAGAACGGATTAACACCGTCCTCCCGCTTATCTTTGCTTTTTTCGCTTTAATTTGCGAAAATTATCGGATAAAAACTAAAGAGGACAGGTAATTTAAACAACCTGTCCTCTATTTTTATATCTCAATAATCAATGCTAATACTGCTTCGGTTTAATTAGTGAGCTATGCAGCGTTCTGTGTCCTTATCGAAGATATGTATTCTTGATGCGTCAAGAGCAATCTTGATAGAGTCGCCGGCTCTTGCCGTTGAACGCGGAGAAACACGAGCTGTAAGCTTCTGTTCCTCTGATACGAGGTAGAGGTAAGTCTCAGCACCCATAAGCTCTGTGACTTCAACGTCAGCATTGATAACGCTGTCAGACCACTGCTGGATGTACATGGGCTCGTCGTGGATAGCTTCAGGACGAATACCGGCGATAATTTCCTTGCCGTAGTAATCTTTGAGTGCGGGATTGTTCGCTTTTTCAGGCGGAAGCTTAATGGAATTCGAACCGAATATAAGATATCCGTCCTCACCCTTGCGAACGAGTGTGCAGTCGATAAAGTTCATCTGCGGTGTGCCTATGAACTCAGCAACGAACTTGTTGCACGGGTTATCATAGAGCGACTGAGGCGTATCAACTTGCTGGATAAGACCGTCCTTCATAACGACGATACGCGTAGCCATCGTCATAGCTTCGATCTGGTCGTGCGTAACGTATACAAACGTTGTTCCAACTCTCTGATGTATCTTTGTAAGCTCTGTTCTCATCTGCGCACGGAGCTTAGCGTCAAGGTTTGAGAGCGGCTCGTCAAGTAAGAAGACCTTCGGGTTACGAACGATAGCACGTCCGAGAGCAACACGCTGCTTCTGACCACCGGAGAGAGCCTTCGGCTTTCTGTCGAGGAGGTGCGTGATATCAAGTATACGAGCAGCTTCTTCGACTCTGCGCTTGATTTCTTCCTTCGGTGTCTTGCGAAGTTTAAGTCCGAATGCCATATTGTCGAAAACTGACATGTGCGGGTAAAGAGCGTAGTTCTGGAACACCATCGCAATGTCTCTGTCCTTCGGGGCGACATCGTTTACAAGGCGGTCGCCGATGAAAAGTTCGCCTTCGGTAATCTCCTCAAGACCAGCTATCATACGAAGGGTGGTCGTCTTACCGCAACCGGACGGTCCGACGAGAACGAGGAATTCTTTGTCCTTAATTTCCAGCGTAAAGTCGGATACTGCCAAAGTTCCGCCGGGGTATTTTTTATAGACATGCTTCATGGATAAACTTGCCATGTGGTTATATATCCTCCTCAAATTTATGAAATCGTATCCGCGGTGGCTTTTCCATCCGTTTTAATGGCGGAACGACATTCGTTAGGATTTCATTGTTTTTTGTCAATGTTAATTGTATCAGATAATTTTTGTATTTGAAAGAGAGGTTTTTCCCAAAATTTTAGAATTGCCTTTGTATATTTTGCATAATGAACAAAAAATCATTTAAAAATTGTTTATTAACACGATATGAACAATTTAATATATTAAAAATTATGTTTTTATTCCCTTGCATGTAAGAGAAATTCTGCCGCGTTTTTCATCAATACTTTTCACCATAACAGTAATTATATCTCCAACAGCAAGCACCTCGGAGGGATGACGGATGAATTTATCCGATATTTCGGATATATGCAAAAGTCCATCCTGATGAACGCCTATGTCAACGAAAGCACCGAAGTCTGTGACGTTTCTTACGGTTCCCATAAGCGACATGCCGGGTTCAAGATCCGTTATCTCAAGCACATCCTCACGCAGAATCGGCGGCGGAACAGCATCACGCACATCTCGCCCGGGCTTTTCAAGCTCCGTTACTATGTCATTAAGCGTCGGTGCACCTACTCCAAGCTCTTCACATACTTTCGCCACTCCTTCCGCTTCAATTTTTTGACGAAGGCCGGCAGCACCTCCGCTTCTTACGTCATCCTCCGTATAGCCGTACCTCTTGAGAAGAAGCCGCGCAACACCGTATGATTCGGGGTGTACGCCCGTTGCATCAAGAGCTTCGGTGCCGTCCGGTACGCGCAAAAAGCCCGCACACTGAACAAAAGTCTTCTCGCCGACGTGAGGTACGGAAAGCAAAGCAGCCCTTGACGGAAATGCTCCATGCTCCTCACGGTATTTGACGATATTTTTCGCCGCTGTCCCGTTTAAACCTGCAACATATGAAAGCAGCTGCTTTGATGCTGTGTTAACATCAACGCCAACGGCATTGACGCACGCTTCGACAACACCGCTAAGAGCAGCATCAAGTCGCGCCGGCTTCATGTCATGCTGATACTGACCGACACCAATCGAACGAGGTTCTATTTTAACAAGCTCCGCAAGCGGATCCTGCAGCCTTCTTGCAATCGAAACGGCTGAACGCTGTGTAACGTCAAAATCCGGAAACTCTTCGGCACCGGCTTTTGATGCCGAATAAACAGACGCGCCCGCTTCCGATACAATAACATATTTACAACCGAACTCGGGAATCTCGCGCAAAACTCCGGCGATAAAGCGTTCGCTTTCACGCGATGCCGTGCCGNNGTCGGATAAATGACAGCAGCATCAAGTACGCGCCCCACTTCATCGACGACAGCAAGCTTGCATCCCGTGCGGTAACCGGGGTCGTACCCCATTACAACCTTACCCTTAATCGGCGGTTGCATAAGTAAATGGCGAAGATTCTCTGCGAACACCTTGATAGCGCCTTCTTCGGCAGCTTCCGTGAGCTCCGCTCGTATCTCGCGCTCAATGGAAGGGGCTATAAGACGCGTATAGCTATCCTCAATGGCAGCAGTGATGTACTTGCGTGCAGGGCTGTCGTTTTGCGATATAATCTGTGAGTACAAAAACGAAAGTGCCGCTTCTTTGTCAAGTGACAGCGATACTTTTAATGCTTCCTCACGCTCACCGCGGTTGATAGCAAGAACCCTGTGCGATGCTATGCGGGCCACGCTTTCGCTATAATCATAATACATCGCATAAACTTCGGCCGTGTCCTTATTTTTGATACCGATATCGCTTGCTGTTGCGCTTGCATTGGTGTTTGCGCCAGTGCTTTCTTCTTTTTTATCTTTATCTTTATCCTTATCTTTATCTTTACTCTTAGTCTCGTTTTTCTTTACGGTTATAATGCCACGCTCGCGTGTCATATCTCGAAGCACGCGGCGATACTCGGCATTATCCGATATATCCTCAGCTATAATATCACACGCTCCGGCAAGTGCCGCTTCCGCGTCAGCAACGCCCTTTTCATCGTCGATATATTGCGCCGCTATCTTCTCAATCGGCATATCATAAGACGTTCTCTGCTCCATAAGAAGTGCTGCAAGCGGCTCAAGCCCGCGTTCACGGGCAACAGATGCCCTTGTCTTACGCTTCGGTCGGAACGGGCGATATATATCCTCAATTTCAGCTAAAATTGTCGCACGCTCAAGCGCTGTTACTATTTCAGGCGTCAGCTTACCCTGTGCGTCAATGAGGTCTCTTACCTCACGGCGCCTTTCTTCAAGCGAACGAAGGTAAGAAACGCGCTCCCACAAGTTGCGAAGCTGTGTGTCGTCAAGACCTCCCGTAACCTCCTTGCGGTAACGGGCGACAAACGGGATTGTATTGCCCGCGTCAAGCAGCTCAAGCGCCGCTGCAAGCTGCGACTCCTTTATTTTTAACTCTTCTGCTACTGTTTTTACAATGTCCATTGATAGCGTCTGTCTCCATTAATATTTGTATAGCATTTTTACTTTTTTATCAAGAAATGTTTACTTGCCCACCATTCACATGCCCGCCTTACTCCTGCCGGCTGATGTGAATTTTTCTATTTCCTCAGGCGTGAGATAACGCCATTCGCCGGCCGGCAGTGACTCATCAAGCGCAATTCCGGCAAAGCTTACACGCGAAAGCGACGTTATCTTACTGCCGACTGCGGTAAACATGCGCTTTATCTGATGAAATTTACCCTCTGTTATTGTTATTTCCCCTTCACTGCCGAGAGAATTTATCGTAACAATAGCGGGTGCTGTTAAAAGGCTTCGTCCGAGCGAATCAACCTCACCTATATCAACGCCACGCTCAAGCATTGCCTTTGATTCCTTCGAAAGCGGTGGTGAGCATGTAAAACGGTAAGTTTTTGCCACATGGCTGTTAGGTGAGAGCGCACGGTGAGCTGAAGCGCCGTCATTTGTCATGATGATAAGGCCCGTAGTGTCGCGGTCAAGCCTTCCCACAGGGAAAGGCTTGCGCCGTAAAAGTTCCGGCGGCAGTAGCTCTGTGACGACGCGCTCACCTGGGCGCGCATCTTCCGTTGCGCTGATGTATCCGGCGGGTTTATTGAGCATTATATATATAAACTCGCTGTATGAAAGCACGTTGCCGTCAAGTGTCACACATTCGTCCCCTCTTATGTGCATGGCAGGGTCGCGAATTAATGTATTGTTAACAGCCACGCGCCCGGCTCTTATAGTGCGCTGTGATTCGCTGCGGGTCAGAGCAGCAGATACGGAAATATATTTATCAAGCCGCAATACGTCGCCCTCCGATGCATACATGTATAATCGTATGAGTACTTACAACATGAATATTGTTGCAAAAAATTAACCGCATCTATGTGCGATCTTACACTTTAAAAGTCTTTATTAGTATAACACAAAAAAGCCCCTGAGTAAATGCTAAGATTATATTAAGTTTCAATAAAATAACTGAAATTTCAAATTCAATGTGTATTTTTATAAAGTTTTGTGGTATAATTGTTCGCAATCATAACTTGGGCGCCAAACGCCTCAATTTAACATACTCTAATGGAAGAAGTGGCTTTGAAACATGAATCAATATCGAATCGCAACAATACAGGATCTCTCATGCTTTGGTAAATGCTCACTGACTGTCGCTGTGCCGCTTATGTCAGCAATGGGACTTGAGGTATGCCCAATACCGACAGCTATACTGTCAACACACACCGACGGATTTACAGGCTGGACATTCCGCGACCTTTCGGAGGACATACCTAAAATAGTCGAGCATTGGAAGAAAGAAGGGCTTACTTTTGACGCCGTAAGTACCGGCTATCTCGGCTCAATTTCGCAAATAGGAATGGTATCCGACTTTTTCGATACATTCCCGGGGATGCTTCGCGTCGTCGACCCCGTAATGGCCGACCACGGGAAACTTTACACAGGCTTTACACTTGAATATGCCGCCGAAATGACAAAGCTCTGCGCTAAAGCTGACGTCATCGTTCCGAACCTGACAGAGGCTGCTTTTATGCTCAATGAACCATACATAGCTACCGGCTATGATGAAGAATATATACACGCGCTTCTGCAGCGTCTCACAGCCCTCGGCTGCCGCACTGCTGTTGTCACAGGCGTCATTTACGACGGAGCGCATCAGGGTGCCGTTGCTTACGACTCAAAAACAGGTAAATATTTCGAGCATTTTAATGAAAATATCGACGTCACTTTCCACGGAACAGGCGATATCTTCACATCTGCCCTTGCCGGCGCGCTTACGCTCGAGCTTGGAATGCAGCGCGCGCTTGAGATAGCTGTTGACTATACCGTCGACTGCATACGCCGCACGATGGACGATAAGAAAAACCATTGGTATGGCGTAAAATTCGAGGAAAGCATTCCCTTTATGCTGAAGCTGCTCGACAAATGTAAGTGTGAATAATATCACAGAAAGTATATTTCGCTGAAAAAACCACCGGTTTTGCTGCATCTGTAACTTTTCTGCAGTAAAACCGGTGGTTTATTATTTTATGTTAAAGCTCTATTATACCCTTTAGGTTCACTAAATACTACTCTTACTCGAAAACGACAACAGCATCCGGGCGTTTGATACGCGGCAGCGCCGTTTCCATTACACGAAGGACGTGGTTCAAGTCCTTCAGCTCAAGATATGCAACAGAAAAATCAACACCGACAGCAAGATCCATCGTGTGCGGTTCCGATACGACGAGCACGGCACGGTCGCGCCCTAAAACTGGTGTTGTGTATAAGCGACCGCCGACAAGGTCAGCTACGCGCTCGGATTCAAGCCTGCCTGTGCCGGGCTGCAGGCGCTGCATTGCGGCATAAAGGTTCGGGCTGACGATGAGAGCAAGACGCCCGGTAAATCCGGCATCGGTAAGAGCAAGAACTGCCTGCGATACGTCAGTAAACGCATTCTCACCTACGCTCCAGTCGCCGCGCTTCATGCGTGCGGAACCTTTCACGGTTAAAAGGCCGTCAATGCCGAGCTTTTCGCTGCCAAAGAATATAAGCCTGTCTTCAGCGGTGGCAGCTTTTGTTGCGGCTTCGTGGGCTGCCGACAAATCGACGGGATAAACCCCGCCGGCAAGCTCAAGATCGCGCCATGAAAGCGTGAAATCTGCCTTAATTATCGGAAGCTCTTTATACTTACGCGCAGAAGATGTTGCTATTTCGCCATCCTCTTCATCTTCTTTTTTAACTCTTAAATCATCTATAAAAACTCCGGGCACTGTTGGCCCAAGCGGCCCGTAGAGATTTAGAAAACGCCTTCCGACAAGCACACGGCGAGCTGACGTTATAACAGCTTCGTCTATCTTGCCCCAAAGCTCATCTGAAAAGGGGGCACTACCCCGTGATAGATAATCCATTACTATATTTCAACCTCCCGATCTTTTTTCCTTTATTTATTCAAGCAAGCTGCCAACGCTTGAGCCCGATATATTTGGCTCGGTGATTCCCAGCTCCTCAAGCATTTCTTTTACCTCGCCCTCGCCGGACGCAAAGTGTTCGGCTTCATTCGGGTCAAGGTAGCGAAGCAACGACATAAGCTCACCAACGTGCGCTTTTTCTTCGTCGCGTATGTCGGCAAGCACTTTCTTTGCTACCGGGTCATCTGTTGCGAGCACGTGAGCATCGTAAAGGAATATAGCTTCAAGCTCACCTGCTATGTCAATGCGGAGTGCCTGAATAAGCTCTGCTTTTGACATTTTGCGGTCTACATTGCCTTGAAAAGGATTCGGAAAGTTTGGCATACAAATACCCCCTTTAAATTATTATTTTTTATAATATAAAAAAGAAATCGGCTAATTAATTACTTTTTCTTCACTTTTATTATACATTTTTTTCTAAAACACCGCAAGCAATATTTTACACTTCATGATATTATAAACATATTTTTATTAATTATCCCACTCAACAGAATCAAGCGCCCAGACAGTAAGCTCGTTCATCGACGGATGTATTACCATTGATTCAAGCGCAGGTCTTACTGTTCCCGCTTCGGGGCAGAGGGATAACAGCCTGCTGCAAGACTCCACATCTCCGCCGGAAGCTAAGCACGCCGATTTCAGTTCGTTACATGGAATACCTGAATTCATCATAAATACAAACGGCTGAACAAGGATTGCAGCATTAGGCCCGACGACATGAGCTCCAAGCACCCTCATGTTACGGTCAAGGATTATTTTAGCAAACCCGTCATCAGGAGCCCCGCTCTTATACCCCATCGCAATACCCGATGCAATCTCCGAATACTTGTTGCGCGCAATGCCAATCGACAATCCGCGCTCGCGTGCCTCGCGTTCCGTCAAGCCCACATGACCGACCTGCGGGTGTGTAAATATCGCCCACGGAACGGCGTCATATGAAGCACGCCTGTTGCCGCCATAAAAGAGATTTTCGCACAGGACAGACGCCTCATAATTTGCTACATGCCTGAATAAATATTTGCCGTTGACGTCCCCAATTGCGTATATGCCCGGCTGTGACGTCCTTAGATGCTCGTCCGTTATAATAAAACCGCGGGGATCGGTTTTAACCCCGGCATGATCAAGGTGTAAGATGTCTGTGTTCGGACGCACACCTGACGCTATAAATATTTCACTGGCTTCAAGCGACACAGTCTNNAACCGCGGGGATCGGTTTTTACTCCGGCAAGGTCAACACGGAGCAGGTCTGTGTTCGGACGCACACCTGACGCGATGAAAATTTCACTGGCTTCAAGCGTCACAGTCTCGCCGGTTCTCATTTTTTCAACTTTAAGCGTCTTTTTGCCCATATCGTTTAAGCCCGCCGACACTGCGCGAACGCCTGTGAGCACATCAATGCCCACCTTATCAAACTGACGCTCGACAAAGGAGCTTACCTCCTCGTCTTCTGTCGGTACGATATGGTCTTTCATCTCGACAATCGTAACTTTCGTGCCGAATGCAGAGAAAATATGTGCAAACTCAGCACCGATTGCGCCACCACCGACAATTATAAGGCTATCCCACGGCTCATCCGGGAAAGCAGGACCGAAAAACGATTCATTTGTTATATATCCCGCCGTCTCAAGCCCGCTGATAGGCGGAATAAACGAACGCGCTCCCACAGCAACCACGATAATGTCAGCCGTCAGCTCATCG
>LFTK01000116.1:373-2142 GCA_001513385.1 Clostridiales bacterium DTU064 | reverse complement strand
GTTCCTGTCTTACCGCCGACCTTTATAGGATAGTTGTCGAAAAGTGTCGCGACAGTGCCTGTCTCAATAACAGTCTGCATCGCGTTTAGGATGACTTTTACGTTTTTCTCCGATACTTGTATGCTGCTCAGCACCTTTGGCTCCGCCTCGTATACGATTTCGTTTGTACCGTATTTTCTCACGCTGCCGAGGATGTGAGCACTGCGGCGCTCACCGCAGTTTATAAGCGCCGACATATAAACGCTAATTTGAAGCGGCGAGAAAAGGTTGTCCGACTGGCCTATAGCTGCCGCAAGCGTATCACCGGGGTACCACGGGTCAAGACCGCTTTCCTCGCGGTAATCGGGGCCAGCAAGGACTCCCGTCGATTCGGGAAGCTCAATGCCTGTTTTCTCGCCAAGCCCAAAGGCACGGCAGTATTTATTCATTCTCTGAATCGTTAAAAGGCGGCCTATTTCATAAAAGAAATAGTTACATGAAACTTTTATCGCCTCGGATACGTTTATCGGTCCGTGGCTTTTTCCTGTTGAAATGTAAAGCCAGCAGCGCGGTGTAAAGCCACTGTCCTTATAATATTCGTATTCGCCCTTTGTATTGATAATTGTTTTTTCATTTATTATTCCCTCCGACAGGGCAGCAGCAGCTACAGCCGGTTTAAATGTTGAGCCGGGCGGATACGTTCCCTGAAGTGCACGATTGAAAAGAGGGGCTGCTTCGTCCGCCGATAACTTTTCAAAATCCTCGCTGTAAGTTGCAAGATTAAAGCTTGGATATGAAGCAAGCGCCAGCACTGCTCCTGTCTTAACATCAATAACTGTTAAGGCACCGGCTTTGGCATCCTCCCCGTCAAGATCTCCTTCAGTCAGCTCTGCTTGTTTGTGAATATATTCAATATTGTCTTTTAGCGCCTTCTCCGCCGCAGCCTGTAGCCCTATATCGATTGTCAGGTATACGTCACATCCGGCAATAGGCTCTTTTTTGATGTACTGGTCAACGATGTTGCCGTATTCGTCCTCGACAATAACCATCGTGCCGTCAACACCGTGAAGGTAGCTTTCAAATGCAGCCTCGACGCCGTCCCGACCTACAATTGCATCAAGCGGATACCCCTGCTCCGTATAATATTCAACCTTATCTGAAGGGATTTTTCCCGTGCGTCCGAGTATGTGTGATGCAACACCCGGCACAAGGTAAACGCGGTTTGCCGTAGTTGTCACTGTAAACCCGCGAAGCGAACCTTCTTCAAGGTATGTTATAAGCTTTATATCGGCATCCGTCGCAATTGTATACGGGTTAAGCCCTGAAAAATCGTTTGCTTCCATATCATAACGGAGACGCAGAAGAAAATCTGCCGTCTCATTATCATAATCGTTTAAAAGCTCGCCGTTTTTATTGATAATACCGTATCTGATCGCAAGCTTTTTTACAACATCATCAAGCGTAACTGACGACGGGCCGGCTTCAAGTGCAATTTTTAAATTATAAAGCGAGCGCATTACATCGTTCGGCGCAAGAAATTTTTCAAAATACGAAAGCGCATAAGGATATGTCTCTCCCTTAATTATTGTGCCTATGTCTTCAATACCTAAGTTTGAAAGAAGGCGGCTTAGGCGGGCTGAGTTGGCGCTTGATTTAAAAAATTCCTCATTCACCGTATAGTTCGGGAACATCCCTTTGCCGGGGAACGCTATCTCTCTTAGCTTGTATGTAGCGTCCGACGACTTAATTGCGCTGTAAATATTGAGAAGAGCAGCGTTGAGCTTCGCGTT
>LFTK01000116.1:0-334 GCA_001513385.1 Clostridiales bacterium DTU064 | reverse complement strand
TTTTTCATCGGAAGCGTACCGCTGTCAAGCGCTATATTGTACGTATACTTATTCACAACGAGCGGCGTTCCGTTTCTGTCAAATATCTCGCCACGCTGCGCTTGAATCTTAACTGTGCGCTCATACGTTGTCGAGTCAACAAACACATAGAAATCTCGCCCGGCTATCTGTATGTTGATTAACCGGGCTATAAATATAAGCGAAACAAAAACAAAAAAAGCCGCAATAGCCAAGATGCGCGCTGTGTGACGCCCGCTTTTAGCATTTGGGTTTTTCTTTGCTTTTCTAATCTTTTTACTTTGGTTTTTCATCTTTAGGCTTCGATAATTTATAT
>LFTK01000078.1 GCA_001513385.1 Clostridiales bacterium DTU064 | reverse complement strand
TTCCTGTTGCTATATTTAAGCACTGTATGGCGGCGCCTGATGCGCCCTTTCCTAAATTATCAAAGACGGCACACAGAGTTATACGATCGCTGTTGCCGAGAACTGATATGAGCATTGAGTCACGTCCGGCAAGCGCATTTGCGCTGATAAATCCGCCGGATGAAATTTCATCCTCACTTACATATCGAACTACGCCATCTGAGGTGAGCGAATACTTTTCCCTGTAAACAGCACGCACATCGTCAATGTTGTAGCCTGAAATATTAGCAGGGAATAGCGGTACCGTTACGGCCATACCACAGTAGCAATCATCGACAATGGGGCAAAATACAGGCGGGTTTTCAAGCCCTGTAATGCTCGTCATCTCAGGCAGGTGCTTGTGCGACTGAGTGAGTGCGTAGATACGCGGTGATGAAAGAGAAACATCCCGGTTTTGATCTTCGTATTCGGCAATCATTTTTTTACCGCCGCCGCTGTATCCTGTAAGCGAAAAGCATGAAAGCAGCGCGTCTTTTGATAAAATGCCCGCTTCAATGAGCGGATAAACAAGCGCGATGAATCCGCTTGCGTGACAGCCGGGTACAGCAATACGGCAGCTGCTTTTTATTTTCTGGACGAAAGCATCGCCAAGCTCGGGAAATCCGTATGCCCAGCCGTGGGATGTGCGGTGAGCAGTTGACGTATCAATGATGATGGTATCGACACCCATGCTGTCCGCTGCCAATACGACCTCGCGTGACGCATCGTCCGGCAGGCAAAGAAAAGCGACGTCACACTGTGAAATTGCCGTCAAGCGCGCATCAGGGTCACGCCGTTTTTCTTCCGGCAACACGAAAAGGTCAATGTCGCCGCGACCGGAAAGACGTTCGTTTATGCGAAGTCCGGTCGTGCCCGTGTTGCCGTCGATAAATACCTTTGTTTTTTCTGACATGTCCGTATATGCCAGCGGTGCGCCCCAGCTGCGTAGTGTATAACGTGGCTTAGGCGCGCCGCCTTCCTTTATTTACTGTTCTTTATTTGCATTTTTGTAGCGTTTTTAGCGTTTACCTGTGCCTGAACCTTTATAGGCAGGCCGAAAAGGTTTATGAATCCTGCGCTGTCGTTTTGATTGTAAACTTCGTCCTCACCAAAGGTGGCAATTTCCTCAGAGTAAAGCGACCAGTCGCTCCATACGCCGGCTTTTATGATGTTGCCTTTGTAAAGCTTGAGCCTTACCTTGCCTGTGACATGCTCCTGCGTCTTGTCAACGAAAGCGGAGAGCGCCTCTCTTAGCGGTGTGAACCATTGACCGTTGTAGACAAGTTCGGCAAATGTTATGGCAAGCTCCTGCTTTTTGTGGAAAGTTAATTTGTCAAGGCACACAGTTTCAAGGTATTCATGAGCGGCGTAAAGAATTGCACCACCCGGTGTTTCGTAAACGCCGCGGCTCTTCATACCGACAAGGCGGTTTTCAACGAGGTCAAGAATTCCGATACCGTTCTCGCCGCCAAGCTTATTGAGCTTTCTTATAATATCGGACGCTTTCATTCTCTCGCCATCGACGGCGACAGGAACGCCGGCTTCAAACTCAATCTCAACATATGTCGGCTTGTCGGGAGCTTGGAGCGGGGAAACGCCCATCTCAAGGAAGCCGGGTTTTTCATACTGCGGTTCGTTTGCCGGATCTTCGAGATCAAGCCCCTCGTGTGAAAGGTGCCAGAGGTTTTTATCCTTTGAGTAGTTTGTTTCGCGGCTGATTCTGAGAGGGACGTTGTGAGCCTCGGCGTAATCAATTTCCTCATCGCGCGATTTAATATTCCAGATACGCCACGGGGCGATGATTTTCATGTTGGGGGCGAAAGCCTTGATGGTAAGCTCAAAACGAACCTGATCGTTGCCTTTACCGGTGCAGCCGTGGCAGATAGCGTCGGCACCCTCGTCAAGAGCAATTTTTGCAAGGTGTTTTGCAATGACAGGACGTGCAAACGATGTGCCAAGCATGTAACCTTCATAAAGAGCACCGGCTTTGAGCGTCGGGATTATAAAGTCATCGACAAATTCGTCGATGAGGTCGAGGATATAAAGCTTTGATGCGCCTGTTTTCTTCGCTTTTTCCTCAAGTCCTTCAAGTTCGCTCCCCTGACCGACGTCGGCGCATACGGCTATAACCTCACATCCGGGGTAATTTTCTTTAAGCCACGGTATGATAATGGAGGTGTCAAGCCCACCGGAATAAGCGAGGACTACTTTTTTAATTTCATTTTTATTGTTTGCACAAGTCGCTTGCATAGTTTATCTTCTGTCCTTTCGATATATGTTTTGTGTAAAAAAGACACCAGCGCAAAGTTATCGTTAAAGCTTTGGGGCGCATGGGGGGGGGAGGTTCTTCAAACACTTATAAGCGCGAGTGAATAATATTCATTTTGTACTAATAATTATACGTTGTCGTTTTCGCAATGTCAACACGTTTACAATATAAAAATGAAAAATTATACA
>LFTK01000076.1 GCA_001513385.1 Clostridiales bacterium DTU064 | reverse complement strand
CCTTGAGATGGGTATACCCGTTCTCGGTATTTGCTACGGTATGCAGCTTATATGCCACATGATGGGCGGTGTTGTCGCATCGGGTGAAAAAAGCGAATACGGCACCGTTTTAGCTGAATTGAGAGGGGATTGCCCTCTTTTTTACGGTCAAGGTGGACAAAGACGCGTCCTGATGAGTCATACGGACATGGTGACAGTTGCACCTCCGGGCTTTGATGTTACAGCAAGATCACCACAGTGCATGATAGCCGGAGTTGAGAATCGCGATCGCTCAATTTATGGAGTTCAGTTCCACCCTGAAGTTGAAAACACACAAAATGGCACTGAAATAATCCGCAATTTCCTATATCGCATCTGCTCAGCTAAGGGCGGCTATACGATGGAAAACTACCTCTCGGAGCAGATAAAGCTCATCAAAGAGCGCGTCGGTGATAAAAAAGTACTCCTTGCACTGTCGGGCGGTGTAGACTCATCCGTTTGCGCTGCTTTGCTTGAGCGTGCAATTCCGGGGCAGCTTACGTGCATTTATGTTGACCACGGTTTCATGCGCAAAAACGAAACGGATGAAATCCGCCGTGTATTTGAAAAAAAGAATATCAATTTCCGTTGGATAGACGCATCCGACAGGTTTATATCTAAACTTGCAGGTGTCACCTCGCCGGAAGCAAAGCGGAAAATCATAGGTGAGCAGTTCGCACGCGTTTTTGAGGAAGAAGCAACGAAGCTTGGTCACATTGATTTTCTTGCGCAGGGGACAATCTATCCGGACGTCGTTGAGTCCGGTACAAACTCAGCCGTTATAAAAAGCCACCACAATGTCGGTGGCTTGCCGGAGAAGCTTGGCTTTGAGGGCGTAATTGAGCCGCTCCGCGCACTTTTCAAGGATGAAGTCCGCCGGCTTGGTCTTCTGCTTGGACTTCCGAAGAAGCTCGTATTCCGTCAGCCCTTCCCCGGCCCGGGTCTTGCCATACGTGTGATAGGCGAGGTAACACGCGAAAAGCTCAATATTCTTCGCGAAGCTGACGCTATACTGCGGGAGGAAATGAGCTCCACACGCACACGCGCAGACCAATACTTTGCCGTTCTCACCGACACGAAAAGCGTTGGCGTAATGGGCGACTGCCGCACATATGAATATGTGCTCGCACTGCGTGCCGTCCGCACGACGGACTTTATGACATGCGAATTTGCGCGCATTCCCTACGGGCTTCTTTCGAAAATATCCTCAAGAATCACAAACGAAGTCCCCGGCATAAACCGTGTCGTCTTTGACATCACATCAAAGCCACCGGCAACGATTGAGTGGGAGTGAGTCTCACATAAAACCGTGCCCCGACACGGCAAAGTTGGGTTTTAAAGTTTTTAGCAACAGTTATCGATATTGTAAAAGAGCTAACTGATTTTGTTTTTATCAGTTAGCTCTTTTTGCTTGTCACTTATATTCTAAACTTAAATGGATTCAGTATAGCACACCCATCAAAAGTTTTAGTTGCCATGCGGTACATTGCCTTCGCGTGAATTCTATCGTGCCATATAAATCGTCTCAGCACTTTTCGCAGCGACCACAGCTCACCATAACTTCCCGCGACAACAGGGCGACTTAGAAAGTCGTCTAACTGTTCAAGTAGCTCGAACCCCCTTTTTCGACATTCGTAAATCGTGCCGTCATTGTCTGCAGCAACACCGATTTCACCGAAATAATAGGAGTTTACATTTTTCGTATGTTCATACATTTCATTTGCAGTCCGCGGTACTTGAGCATAAAATGTTTTTCTATGAGGTAAACAACTTACATCTTTATCCGGGACAGAAAGATAAAGCGCATGAAAATCAATGGCAGACTTTAATACAAGTAATTTTTGGCGTTTGTATTCTTCCTCTGACAAAGGTGCTGCTTCACTATCAAAAAGCACGTCGGTATCTGCATCTGCAATATTTAACTCACTGGTTTTTTCCTGAACTATTTCAACGGTTATTTCACTTTCAGGTTTTAGGCTTTCGCCTATCCAGTCGAGATAAGAGATGATTTCATCACGCATCTTGCCTATTGCAATTTCTCGGTTTGGTCCGCGTGTGTATGCCCCGATATAATCCACCGCATACAGCAGTGTGTCGTCTTCATTATGCTCCCAGACGCATCTGATTACCATAACACAAAACCGCCCTTATCATTTTTGTACTTCCGCTATTATGTATTTCTCTTGTTGTTATCGCTCTCTTTATCTTTTTTTAGCAATAAATCATAATCGTGAATTAATTTTAGTGTCTCTTCTTTTGTAAGGTAATAATCCGGCGTACAGTTTTCGCACCTCAGTATTTCACTTACGCCGTATATCCGGCATACAAAAGGACGATTTTCATATACAGAACATCTCCCATTGACTAAATGAGAGCACTTCCCCCTATATTCATACCCGCCCATTGCTACAAGTTCAGTTTTAGTAAACTGTATAATATCAGCGCAGCACCGAAAGCACCCTTGTTTACATGTTGACTTTGGGATTTTATCATATAATGCCTTTAATTCAGATTTGTCCATGCCATATTTTTTACCACGTGGGCTAATATAGCTATGAGTACAGTAGAATGAATTTTATCATATTATAACACAACCGTTGTAGAGTGCTGTTAATTTATGATATAATGGTAAAAATTTTTGTCTCTGCTGATTCGTTTTAACAGCAAACAACATTATCATAGTTACAACGATAAGGGGAGCTCATGACGAGATTTGAAGAAGGATTAAAAATAATCGATGAGCGCTGCGGTGGTGGAAAAGATAATGTAATCGCACTTTCAACAGTAGCGATTGAACCAAACAGCGATGGCATACCTCGTCCATATGTCCGCGAGGTAGATGCTTATTATGAAGACGGCGCTTTTTACATTACAACATGGGCAAAATCACTTAAAATGATGCAGATAGCAAATAATAATTGAAGTTGCTTTTGCTGTTCAAAACGGATGGATCAACGGAAACGGTATTGCCGAAAATTTAGGATGGGTCAAAGACCCGAAAAATGCAGAATTAAGGCTTAAACTCAGAGAAGCCTTATAAATAAAGTTGAGTCTCGCAAAAGACGCATTAAATAATAACCGAAAACAAAGCCCCTGATATATGCAAAAGGCACGTATCGGGGGTAGTTGATTGTATTAAAATGTTATTTTTTATTATTTTAAACATTTTAGGACGCACAAATAATTATATGTTAAATGTTTTTATAAAAAAACGCTTGTTACAAACAAGCTAATTTAGTATAATGACAAAATAGTGAAAAAATCGATCGCTCGTACCTTAGCGCATCATTTTTTGATAAAATAATTTAAGTAAAAATTTAAAAAAGCGTTTTTACCAGACACAAATGTATAATTATACATCAATGATAAACAATGTATCGTATAATCATTTTGCTTCTTAAAAAACGCTTTAAATTAAAAGAAAATCTGTACTTAAAAGAAAATATAGTGTATAATATATAAATGTGTGAGTCACGCTCACAGTATCACATTAGTAAAACAAAAACTCTTTGACTGATAAAAGTAACCCATCAATCCGACAGTATAACAAAAATATCGACGTAAAACTGACAGTATATGTTTGTTTTAGCCGATTTTTTGTTTGTAGTTTTAAATAATAATATTCCCCTTTTTACAGGGTGATAAATTAAATAAATGTAAATATTAATTTAATTATCAATAGCAATAAAATATCATGCTTAAAACGCGTGAAAATGAAGCACGGCGCTATAAAAGTTTCAGCGCCGTGTGTCGTGTGAAAGGACGGTATCTATGACTAAGTACATTTTTGTAACCGGTGGCGTTGTCTCCGGACTTGGCAAAGGGATTACAGCCGCATCTCTCGGCAGACTATTAAAGGCTCGTGGCTTAAAAGTCGCCGCGCAAAAGCTCGACCCCTATATTAATGTCGACCCCGGAACAATGAGCCCCTACCAGCATGGTGAAGTTTATGTAACAGAAGACGGTGCGGAAACCGACCTCGACCTCGGTCACTACGAACGTTTTATTGATGAAAATCTCAATAAATATTCAAACTTAACTACTGGTAAGGCATTTTCTAATGTCATACAAAAGGAACGTCAGGGGCAATATCTCGGTAGTACCGTCCAGATTATCCCTCATATAACAAACGAAATAAAAGAGTTTATATATAATGTCGGACGCAAGGCCGAAGCTGACGTCGTTATAACAGAAGTCGGTGGCACAATCGGCGATATCGAAAGCCAGCCTTATCTTGAAGCGATACGGCAGGTTGGATTTGACGTCGGCCGCGAGAATGTCATTTACATTCATGTAACACTCGTGCCATACCTTCGTGCATCCGGCGAGCATAAGTCAAAGCCGACTCAGCACTCTGTCAAGGAGCTTCTCAGCGCCGGAATCACGCCGGACATCATTGTGCTCCGTTCCGATGAACCGATAACTGACGAGAGCATATACCGTAAAATTGCAAGCTTCTGCAATGTTAAGCCTGACTGCGTAATAGAGAATGTGACGATTCCGATTCTATATGAAGCTCCGCTAATGCTTGAGGCATCGCGTTTTTCTGAAATCGTATGCCGTGAGCTTCATATTGACGCACCCGAGCCAGACCTTTCCGACTGGGAAAAGCTTATCGAGCGCATCAAAAACCGCTCTAAGGTTGTGAAAATTGCCCTTGTTGGCAAATATGTTCAACTGCACGACGCATATCTTTCCGTTGCCGAAGCTCTTCGCCATGCAGGCTATAATCACGACACAAAAATCGACATTAAGTGGATAGATTCCGAAACAGTCGATGAGAACACATGTGACGAGCTGCTTGGCGATGTCGATGGTATCGTCGTTCCCGGTGGATTCGGTCCGCGCGGAATTGAAGGAAAAATCATAGCGGCAAAATATGCTCGCGAGAATAAGATTCCGTATCTCGGTCTTTGCCTTGGAATGCAAATCGCAGTTATTGAGTTTGCACGCAATGTCATTGGCTGGGCTGACGCCAACTCCGGTGAATTTGATTCAAACACATCACATAAAGTAATTGATTTCATGCCCGGTCAGAGCGATGAAATCAATAAGGGCGGTACACTTCGCCTTGGCTCATACCCGTGCTGTGTCAAGCCCGGTACACTTTTAGCAAAATGTTATGGTGAACTTTATATAAGCGAGCGTCACCGCCACAGATATGAGTTTAATAATCTTTATCTTGACGATTTTGTAAAACATGGGCTTGTAATTGGCGGCGTATCCCCCGATGGCCGGCTTGTCGAGACGATAGAGCTGCCTGACCATCCTTTCTTCATTGGAGTGCAATATCACCCCGAGTTCAAGAGCCGCCCCAACAGGCCGCATCCTTTATTCCTCGGTCTTGTCGGCGCTGCGCTTGAGCATCAGGCTAAACGCTCTGGTAAATAAACTAAATGATATTGTAATATAATTTAAATATCATCCGGAGTTTTTATATATGAATCATAATAACTACGAAAGTCCCCTCTCAGGTCGGTATGCAAGCCCCGAAATGCAGCGCATTTTCTCACCCGACGAAAAGTTTACGACATGGCGCCGTCTTTGGGTTGCGCTTGCCGAAGCCGAACGCGAGCTTGGACTGCCAATCACGGATGAACAGATAGAGGAGCTGCGCGCTCATATTGACGATATCGACTACGAGCTTGCAGCGAAGTATGAGCGTGAAGTTCGTCATGACGTCATGGCGCATGTCAAAGCATATGGCGACGTGTGCCCTACTGCTAAAGGAATCATACACCTTGGCGCGACGTCATGCTACGTCGGTGACAATACTGACATTATCATTATGCGCCGCGCTATGCTGCGTATAAGGAAGCTGCTTATCAGCTGTATTGCTGCTCTCGCTGATCTTGCCGAAGCTCATAAAGCGACGCCGGCTCTTGCCTGGACGCATTTTCAGGCAGCACAGCCGACGACAGCGGGCAAACGAGTCGCTATCTGGATACAAGATCTGATGATGGATCTTGAAGCGCTTGATTTTCAAATATCGTCTCTTAAAATGCTCGGCTGCCGCGGCACAACAGGTACGGCCGCCAGCTTTCTTGAGCTTTTTGACGGCGACCATGAAAAAGTAAAGCGCCTTGAGGCAATCATCACCGAAAAAATGGGCTTTTCGGCGTGCTATGATGTATCGGGGCAAACATATTCGCGCAAGGTAGACTATAACGTCGTCTCCGTACTTTGTGGCATCGCGCAAAGCGCATCTAAATTTGCACATGACATTCGCCTGCTTTCACATTTGAAAGAAGTTGACGAGCCGTTTGAACCTGGTCAGATTGGTTCCTCAGCTATGGCATATAAACGAAATCCCATGCGCAGTGAACGCATATGTTCGCTCTCGCGTTACCTTATAGCACAGGCTGCAAATCCCGCGTATACTGCAGCTACACAATGGCTTGAGCGAACGCTTGACGATTCCGCTAACAAGCGGCTTTCGATACCTGAGGCGTTCCTCACGGCAGATGGAATTCTTACTCTTTACTTAAACATCGCCCGCGGGCTTACATTTTACCCCGCGATGATGAAGCGTCATCTTGAAGAAGAGCTTCCCTTCATGGTCACGGAAAACATACTCATGCTTTGCGTTCGTCGCGGGGGCGACAGGCAGGTTCTCCATGAAGCAATCCGCCGTCATTCCGTTGCTGTTGCAAAAAACATGAAGGAAACAGGCGCTGATAATGATTTGTTCAAACGGATACTTGCTGACACCACATTTAATATAACAGAAGAAGATATCCGCTTACTGTCCGATCCAATCCTTTTAACCGGTCGCGCAAAGGAACAAACTGAAGAATATTTAAATGGTGTTGTCCGTCCGATGCTGGCGGCAAACGCTGCCTTCCTCGACGCCGATAGTACCATTAATGTATAAGGAGAAAAAAATATGCTTACGGCAATAACGGGCATTAACTGGGGCGACGAAGGAAAAGGCCGTATGGTCGACCTTCTGTCATCAGATTATGACATTGTCATCCGTTATCAGGGAGGTAACAATGCCGGTCACACTGTCATAAATGATCGTGGCAAGTTCATACTGAACCTGCTCCCTTCCGGCATACTGCGCGACGACACAATTAATGTCATGGGACCGGGTATGGTCATTGATGTCGAGCATTTATATGGTGAGGTAGCACGTCTGCGCGAAGCCGGCATTAAAATAACCCCCGACAACTTAAAAATCAGTGACCGCGCAACTATTTGCATGCCTTATCATAAGCTGCTCGACAATCTTGAGGAAGACCGGCTTGGTGATGCAAAATTCGGCTCGACAAGGCGCGGAATAGCACCTGTTTATGCCGATAAATATATGAAAAAAACTCTGCGAATGGGCGATTTGCTCGATATGGAGCAAACGGCTCGTTACCTTCCATCGATTGTTGAATGGAAGAACCTCACAATTGCCGGCGGGTACGGACATGAACCGATAAAAGCAGATGAAATGATATTATGGCTTGAAAAATTCGGTCTTCCCTTTGCTGACTATATTTGCGATACGACAGAATACCTTGAATCAGCTATAAATGCGGGCAAATCCATCATCTTTGAAGCGCAATTAGGAGCTTTGCGCGACATTGATTTCGGAATTTACCCCTACACGTCCTCATCTTCCACAATAGCGGCATACGCGCCAATCGGTGCCGGTATACCTTCTCATAAACTTGACCGTGTCATCGGTATTATGAAGGCATATTCAACATGCGTTGGTGAGGGGCCGTTTACAGCTGAGCTTTTCGGCGATGAAGCGGAAAAACTACGCCGCGCGGGCGGTGAATATGGCGCTGCTACAGGGCGTCCGAGACGTGTCGGCGGTTTTGATGTGCCTGCGTCACGTTATGGTGTTCTTATACAGGGCGCTGATGAAATAGCACTTACAAAGCTTGACGTCCTTTCATACATGGACAAAATTCCTGTATGCGTTGCATATGATATAAACGGCACAATTACACAGCGCTTCCCTGTCGGTCACGCCCTTGCTGTTGCGAAACCCGTTTATGAATACCTCCCGGGCTGGCAAACAGATATTAGCGGATGCCGCAGCTTCTCGCAGCTGCCGCCTGCCGCAAAAGACTATGTTAAATATATAGAAAAAGCCACCGGCAGCCGGATCAGATATGTTTCCGTCGGTGCCGGACGCGAAGAATACTTCGAGATGTAAAACCTTTTAATTTGCATAAAAACCCCGCCTGCGTTATAAAATGCATGGCGGGGTTTTAAGTGCGTAAGTAAATAATATTTGATCGGTTTCTCTCAACCCATGACTTTATGTGGTTTGCAAATGCCTTTGTCGCCGGGCTTGCATTCTCAATCGACGGGATAGCGAGTGCTATTGTCCGTGAAGCAGGCGGGTCAAGCTCAAGCGCCGCGACATTATAATTACGTCCTGAAAGCAAAAGTTCGGGCATAACGCTGACGCCAAGGCCGTTTTCAACCATTGCAATTATTGCGTAATCGTCCTTTGTCGAATACTTTACGTTCGGCACAACTCCTGCAGCTTCGATAGCACGGCGTGTGTGATGGTCTGATGATTCGGGCATGCTGATAAACGGCTCGGTGCCGAAAGCAGACACCGGAAAACGCTCATATGATGCCATCGGATGATCTTTGGGCAATATAGCAAGAATTCTATCCTCACTCAACGGTATTATGTCATATTTCCCGTTGCAAGGCGGTGCGACAAAAGCAAGATCAACTGTACCATCACTAAGCCATGAGTCAACATCGCTGTAATCGCCGCTGTATATTTTTATGTTTATGCCGGGGTATTCATTTTGAAACTCTCGCATTATCTGCGGTAGCCAGTGAACTGCTACACTTGTAAACGTTCCTATTCTCACATTACCGACGGCAACACCATGTATGGACGCGGCAAGCTGTTCAAGCTGCTCACTGGAATTGACAATCCCACGTACCGCAGGTATTATTATTTCCCCTTCCGGAGTTAAACGTACACCTGTATGTCCACGTTTGATGATTGAAAATCCTATCTCCCTCTCAAGTGATGCAATCGTATGGCTAACGCCGGATTGTGTTATCCCCATAGCAGCGGCCGCGCGAGTAAGCGAGCCATATTCGACAACAGCACATAGAATCTTATACTTATTGACACTCATCGAAGATATTTCATGAATCCTTTTCATGATATTCCTTTAATATATAATTATTGATTATTATGATACCATATTATATGAAAAAAATCAATGCCTTGTATGATAAAAATATCATAATGAAAGCGCTTGTTTTTATGCTTTACTTGACTGTCGCTGCATAATATAGTATACTGTTAAGGATAAAAACAACTATTAGGACACGTCAATGGGAAAATATTTTGGTACAGATGGCTTTCGTGGTGAAGCCAATTTAACTCTTACAGCAAAGCAGGCCTTTGATATCGGGCGCTATCTCGGTTACTATTATGGAAAGAACAACGGTGGTACCGGTAAAATCGTCGTCGGAAAGGACACCCGGCGCTCAAGCTATATGTTTGAGAGTGCCATTGCCGCCGGAATAACAGCTTCCGGTACCGACGCTTATCTTCTTCATGTTACAACTACACCAAGCGTATCTTACGTTACGCGCACGGAGCAGTTCGACTGCGGCGTGATGATAACAGCAAGCCATAACGGCTTTACCGACAACGGAATAAAGATAATATCATCATCAGGCGACAAAATCGACGATGAATTAATCGACCTTATTGAAAAATACATAGACGGTGAAATCCCCGAAGTACCCTTTGCCACCGGATCTGATATCGGGCGCGTCGTCGACCATGCCGCCGGTCGCAACCGCTACATTGGGTACTTGATTGCTCTGTCCGCATATTCATTTAAAGACAAACGCATCGGACTCGACTGTGCAAACGGCAGCGCATGGATGATAGCCGGCAGCGTATTCAATGCGCTTGGCGCAAAAACGTATATCATCGGAAACGAGCCTGACGGTGAAAACATAAACCGTGAGTGCGGCTCAACGTGTATCGATCGTTTATGTGAGCTTGTCCGCGAAAAGAAACTTGACGCAGGTTTTGCATTTGACGGTGACGCCGACCGTTGCATAGCCGTAAACGAAAACGGTGAGGTCGTAAACGGCGACGCTATCATGTACATACTCGGCAAATACCTTAAAGAACACGGTCAGCTTCCGACAAACACTATTGTCACAACATCAATGTCAAACACTGGTCTTTACCGTGCGCTCGAGCGCATCGGCATCGACTATGAAATAACCGATGTCGGCGACCGCTTTGTCCGCGCACGTATGCTTGAAGGCGGACATATGCTCGGTGGTGAAAATTCCGGTCATGTGATAATAGGTAAATACGCAAGCACAGGCGATGGTATATTGACTGCTATCATGGTAATGGGCGTTTCTGTTGCACGTAAGATGCCATTATCCGAGCTTCATAAAGACGTGCACTTCTTGCCGCAATTGCTCGTCAATTTCGAGGTAACCGATCCGGCAGCCGCAGCCTGTGATCCTGCCATACGCCAAACTGTTGATTCTCTTTCAAAGGGAATTTGCGCCAACGGCCGCATAATTCTTCGCAAGAGCGGAACTCAGCCGCTTGTGCGTCTTATGATTGAAGCCGAAAGTGACGAACTATGTAAATCAGCGGCGGAAACAGTACGCCGTGCCCTGTATGACGGGGGATATTTAAACTGACATGTCAATGAAAGTTGAGCTTACAAAGAATTACTTAATGTCAATGCTCGATACCTCACATACACTCGCGGCGTCTCTCTTTGATGCCGCCGGTTACCCGTGGGATATCCTTGAGCATATAGCGCGTTTTATTACCGAAATCGGCCCTACCCTCCCCGAGAATGAATACAAGAAAATAGGCGATGGGATCTGGGTAGCAAACGATGCTAAAATCGCGCCGAGCGCCGAAATCGCAGGCCCGTGTATAATCGGGCACGGTACAGAAATCCGCCACTCGGCGTACATACGCGGCAGCGCCATCATCGGCGATGGCTGCGTCGTCGGCAACTCGACCGAGGTAAAAAACGCCGTTCTTTTTGACAAAGCGCAAGCGCCGCATTTTAACTATATTGGTGATTCCATTCTCGGTTATCACTCGCATATAGGCGCTGGCGTTATTTGCTCAAACTTGAAAGCTGACGGCTCAAATGTCGTCGTCAGAACAAGCGAAGGCGAAGCAATACCTACCGGACGCAGAAAATTCGGCGCCATCGTCTGCGATTATGGCGACGTAGGATGCAACAGCGTCCTCAACCCCGGCACAATCATTTGCGCTCACACGAATGTTTATCCTCTTTCCTGCGTGCGCGGTGTTGTACCTCCGAACTGCATTTATAAAACAGGTGGCGTCGTCGTCGAAAAACGCTGACGGCAATTTTTAAACCTTACTGAATTATAATTGTACTTCTGAAAACCAATAAAGGGCGCAGCGGAGCATTTCCGCTGCGCCCCGTTTTTTATTTTTTTTATGTTTATTTTATGTTTGCTGCCTATTAATCATTGAAATACTTGTAATCTGACACATACATGGGGGACGCTCCTTCCCATGAGGGCTTCTTATACACAATGTATTCATCCGACAAATTACGTCCGAGAGCTTCAACGCAATAAGCTGATGCGCCATCATTCGGAATGTCGGAGATGTTAACGGTAACGGATGCTACGCCCCTGTCTACTTCGGCTGTGACAATATACGAGCCGTTAAAGCGGAAAGCAACTGAATTGACGCTTGCCGTGGCCGTAGCTTTGACTGTAACACGTCCGTTTCTGACATTTACACTTGTTATATTGATGTCACCAGATTTTGCATAAACGCCGATTGACTCAATAAACTTCTCCGGTGATGAAAGCTGTTTGTCGAGCCATGACGCACGGTTTTTAAGCCATGATTTAAGGGAAGAAACTTCATCATCGGCGCTTCTCCAGTAGCCCCACAACCTGTTGTCAGCATTTGCTGCCGCCGAGAGGTGTTTTCTGTATGTATCAATTGATGCAATCATATCATCGAGCTTGCTGCGATATTTCTTGTACGCATCGTAAAGACGGAGCATGAAGTATGGATCGTCATAGAGGGCACGGTACCAGTACTCACGGTCTTGGCTTTCACTGCTTCTCCAATTGTCATACGCTGTAGATAGCCATCCCATGTTCACCGTGTTGCCGCTGCTCCAGTCGTAATCCCATACGGGGCCAAACGTCAAAACACCGCCTTTGTCTAAATACATGTAACAGCTCTTATAAAATGTTTCAACGTTTTTGAGCACGACATTCAGATACCAGAATCCGATGAACGAATCCATGTCGATGTAGTCGGCATAATACACACCGGAGCTATTATAACCGTCGGGCGAGTAAATAGCGTCCTCCATCGACTGAATGTAATTTTTGATATAATTGAACATCGCGTCGTTCGAGAACACGAATTCCGGTTCCTTTATCATCATCGGAACACCGTGCGACGTTGTAAACTTCGACAACTCGTCGTAGTATTCGTCAAGTTCAAGAAGGCATCCGCCTTTTATATCAAAGCCCGATGTGTCAATATAATCGGAGATTTTATAACCGTTCCAAACTCCCGTTGTAACCCATGAAAGGTCCTGTTGCAGCTTTTCCTCAATGCTTGCAATTTCTTTATTAGATAACAGCTTTTCTCTACCGATTGCCCGGGCAATATCTTCGGCAATTTCTTCCCAGTCGGTAATATTGACGCGCTCAGGGTCGATTGTTATTTTCTCAGTTAACTGATATAATCCTCTATACTCGCCGTTGTATATAAGCACACACCAAACGGAGTTGAGCTCAGGCAGGCCTATGGCATTTGCTAAATCAAAAGCAAGCTGGTTTCTGAGATTTGAGCGGTCAAGGTAATTAGCAAGAAGGCACCAGCGCTTCCCTTCGCCCATGTCGAATAAATTAGTGCGTTTGTCAAGCTTTATATTGAAAGGACGCTTGGGGAGACCAGCCGTAGAGTTTCCGCGAAGCTTTATATATATCTTGCCATCGTATTTTTCATTCTCATACGCGCCGTTTCCCTGAATCCGCATCGTCGCTTCAGTGTATTTCGCCTTATTAACGGACGAATATGATGCGGAACTGTCTATGTAAATAACCGGCAGGCTGCTGACATATATGCTGATGTCATCATAACCTTCTGCTGAAACAGTTATAAAGCACTCTGTGTCTTCCTTTTTCAGCGTGTATTTACCCGATGTGTCATTTGACACGCGGCGTTTTTGGCCTGTCAGTGAGCTCGTTATTGTCCAGGTAAATACAGTTCCGTCCGGATAACCGGTAACTGTGAGCGTATCTCCAACCTTGGCTGAAGTATTTGTGAAACGTCCCGTAACACCGGATAACACCCTTACCTTATACTCGCGTGTGTCTCCGTTTGCTGCTGATGCTGTGAGTATAACATCTTTATACCCCAGCTCCGGACGCGTGACAGTAGCTTTATTCCCGCTTATTTTAACGACAGTTTCGTCGCTGCTCTTCCATGTTATTTTATTGGATCCTACCTCTGTCGTTAACTTGATGTCGCTTTTTACGTGATCTGCATCCTCACCACTTGCGTAAACCGGCGCGACAAAATCAAGTATTGAAAATCCTTTGCTTTTATACGCTGAGGTAGGTATCGGATACATTCCGGCTTCGACATGCCATGCCTCGCCCATTGTAATATTTCCGGATGTCAACATATCAGAGGTGACTGCCCTGCCGTATAAACCGGAAACACCAGAGCTTGACAGGTAATATATACGCTTTGTCGAATTTGCGCTTGAGTCGCCACCTGCGATGGCAAAACCAGCGCCGGATGATGATGTTGCGGAGCCGACAACGACTATATTTGACAACTCGCCTAAATTTCCGGCGCGAATACGACCGGCAAAACCACCGACATATATGGCATTACCCGATGGCTCGCCGTATACATCAATATTTGAGAAGATATTTCTTACTGTTATATTTGAGTTTCCGATATCATTTGTGCGGAACTGCCCTATTAATGCGCCTGCGCCAAGTATATCGCCTCCACCCGCATTTAAAACGGAGACGGAGCCTGACAGAAGCGTTATTCCATCAATATAAACACAGCCGTTTGCCTGTCCGGCAAGAGTGCCGACGGATATACTTCCTTTAGCATTGACAGTTATAGAAACATTCTTGAAAACTATATTTTTAACCGAACATTCAAAGCGCGCATTTCTGCCGCCTAATGTGCCAAAAAGTCCCCAGTTTGAATGTGAAGAAGGGGATGTCGCGTCGATTGTAAGTCCGGATATTACGTGACCGCGTCCGTCAAAGCTGCCGGAAAAAACACCCGCACCTGTATAAGCTCCGCTCGCTGCACCAGTACCCCCGATAGGCTTCCATTGTATGCCCGAGAGGTCAATATCCGCGACTAAAACATAATCACCATCAAGCGGGTAATCGTCATCGACACCTATCTTTGCAAGATCTTCGGCACTATATATAGCTATTCCGTCAACCCTATCAGCGTCGGGATCAATGCCGTTTGTTTCCGTCACATTATCAGCCGTGCCGCTGCTATCTGATGTGTTAACATTTACATTGTCTATGCCCTTATTACCGCAAGATGTAAGAAAAACAAACATTGCGGCAAGAAGGAAGCATAAAACAACAGCAGCAGTTTGCTTTGACCTCGTTATTTTGCTTTGATAATACAGTCTTTTTTGTTTCAAATCTCCTCTCATATTGTCACCACCATATCGGACACTCATAAGACGCCCGTTTATTAATCATACTCAGTTTTAAAATAACCGCCGAAAACTTTTGCGTTTATTTTATAACGAAGTACTTATAATTCGAAACAACCTGATTATAATTGCCCTTGATACTGTGTTCCTCATCGTATATATAATCACCTGTGCTGTCGATAGCATAAATGGTTACACAGTTATAACCTCCGGTTATGTCGATGGCTGACGTATCAACTGTTACAGTCGCCGTACCGTTATTAACCTTAGCCTTAACCATTGTTGTTCCATTGATCTGGAAAGCAACAGAATCAATACTTGTGTTGTTTACCTTAGCTGTTATTTTCGTTTTATCTGTAAGGACTGTAACATCAGTCACGCGAAGGTCGTTTGATGAGTGGTAAACTCCAAGTGATTTAATGAGAGACTCAACAGTCTTAAACTGTTCATCAAGCCACTTCATTCGGGTATTTATGAAATTCCACATCTGAGATAAAGATGTATCAAATGTCACGAATCCCCAGCGGTTATCATTTCCACGTGCCGCTTTGCGTATAAAGTCTGTGTAGTTATCGATAATACCGCCTTTCTTTATGAGATCCTCAAGCTCTCTGTTGCGTATCTCATGCCATTTTTCATAAACCTTGACAAGGAAGTACGGGTCACGTATTAACAGGCAGTTCCACTGAACGGTCTGGTAATACTGCTCAACCATGAAGTCAAATTCGCGACAATGCCATGACGTCGGACGCCATGTATTGGGGTTCGGTATAGTATTACCCCATGCCCAGTCGAAGTCCCACTGCGGACCGAGCTTAGCAAGACCGTCAATGTCTTTATATACAAATGTGCTGTTTTTCATGCTGTCCCAGTTCATGATAATCTCGCAGAAAATGAAGTTAGCCACGAGGTTATCCATATCGAACAGCTCCGAATAGTGACGGCCGTCATTTAAGTCGTCCTTATAATTTACTTCGACGTAGTTGTAATTATATCTGTTGTATACATTTGCTCTATAATGCGTGTCGCTGTTTCTGAATATAAAATCGTCGCTGTGTATTGCGTACTCGAATGACTGAATGTACCTATATGCGTATTTATATAAATCCTGTTCCTTGAATGAGTCAAGACCGTATTCAGGATTCGGGGTATTGAAGTAAAACGGTTGTCTGTAAGCGGTTTCAGTGCGCGGCAACGCTTCGTTGCCGATGCTGTAGAAGTCCATTTCAAGCAGGAACCCGCCAGTCTGTGGAGGTAGGGCTTCCATACCGTAATCGGTGAACACATATGTTTTACCGTTAAGTTTCACCTGTCCGGTTTTCATCCATGACCAGTCGGAGAAAAGCTCGTTTTCAAGTTCCTGAGCGAGCTTAGCTTCGCCTGCATATCCGACCTCTCCGGCTTCCCGCGCCGCGGCAGCAATTGTTTTAGCAGCAGTTTCTGCGTATTCCTCCCAGTCGAAGATGTTCACTCGCGTTTCATCAACTCTGATGTGCTCGCAAAGCTGATAAACGCCGTAATATTTACCGTTATATATCAGCACAACGTTCTCCGACGCCATATAGTATTCCATACCGATTGCGTATGAAAAATCGTTGATGATTTTATTGCGCATAAGCGTCGGATCTATATAGTTTGCAAGAAGCACCCAGTGCTTATTTGGTCCTTCTTTATCGATTCCGAGAAGGTTCGTTTTTGTATCAAGCTTAATTTTAAACGGACGCTTATCCCAGCGCGCTGTTGAGTTACCGCGAAGCTTGATACCTATTTTACCATCGTATAAGTATTGGTCTTCAACATCAGCCGCCAGCTTCATATATCCATCGGTATATCCGCCTTTGCCGATGGCATTGTATGCTTTATCGGTTGTTATGTAAATAACGGGTAAATAACTATAATAAAGCGAAATATCTTCATATCCTAAAGCCTGAACGGTAATAAGGCTTTCAAGATCCTCTTCCTTCGGCGTATATGACCCGGTTGTATCAAGTACCGTTTTAGTTTTTCCGGTGCTCTTGTTTTCAATTATCCACTTAAATTCAGTTCCCTCGGCATAACCGCCTACGCGGATTGGCTCACCGTCAACTACATAATCGTTTATAAAGTAACCTTGCTGTGAAGATATGACTCGTATTTTATAATCCTTTGCAAGACCGCCGCTTACTGCTGTTAACGTAACATCAACATACCCGCTCGCAGGCTGTGTAACTTTTACAGTTTGTCCGCCAACTGAAACAATGTCAGGATTGCTTGAATACCATTTTACACTAATATCCGCAACCTTTGTTGCGACAGTGAAATTACTCTTGACAGCATCCTTATTTTCACCTGAATGGAATGAAAACGTTATAAGCTCCATCACCGAGAAAGCGGGGCTGTCGTAAACATCGGATAGTAGCGGGTAAAATCCCTTTGCAACCGTCCAGTCATCTGAAATTATAAGCGACCCATTGGTCATGCCATCCTTTGACACCGACTGCCCGATTGAATTATAAGCATTACCTGATCCCACTTGATAATAAACAGAATCTTTGCGTCTTGCACCGGAGTCACCTGTTGTAATGGCAAACCCATTGCCACCCTCAAAGATTGTTTTCCCGATAACAACAACGGACGAGAGCTCTTTTATATTGCCGCCGCGTATGCGCCCGATTACGCCGCTGCAGTAGTTTGTACCTCCGTTTTCTGCTGTAACAGTAACATTCGAGAATATATTTTTTATTGAAACGCCCATATTAGATACGCGGGATGATGTCGAGTCCGTCCGTATCTGTCCGATAACGCCACCCACTCCAAGATTGTTTGAACCGAGGAACGACACAACCCCGGACAGGACAGAAACACCGTCAATCTCAACATATCCGTTGACCTGTCCTGCGAGCGCTCCAACTGCATTTGTTACGCTTGAAACAACCTGAATTGACACGCCTGACAATACAACGTTTTTAATAACAGCAGGATCGTCTTCACTCTTGCTTGCGACCGTGCCAAACAAGCCCCAGAATGATTCTTTATCCGGCGCTGCATCAATTGTCAGACCCCAAATAATATGATTGCGTCCGTCGAAGGTGCCTGTAAATATGCCTTTTCCATTCCACTGTCCGCTTTTTCCGGCAGCGCCTCCAATCGGTTCCCAGCTCTTATACCCCGAAAGATCAATATCTGTGACAAGAACATAGTCTCCGTCAAGCGGATAGTCTTCATCAACACCAATTTTCGCAAGATCCTCCGCTGAACGTATAGCTATCCCTTTAATACTGTCAGCATCAGAGTCAATTCTCGGCTCATAATATGTATATTCGGCTGTAGTGCCCTCTTCTTTTATTGTTTCAGGCTCACTGATTTCATCGGTAAGTTTACCTATATCAAAGCCCTTATTCGAACAGGAGCAAAAGAACAAAAGTAAGGCAGCCGATAAAATTAACAGTATAGTTATTACAGTAACTTTTTTAATCTTAACCGTGGTATTTGCCAATTTTTTCATAAAATACTCCGATTATATTCATGCAAATGACAATTTGAAATTTATTATTAATAATTCAACTGTCGGTTTCGTCGCATTTAATAAACATATAAATTGAATTATAACGAGTTTTTATGTATTTTACAACAGTTTAATCGTAAAATTTTAAAATCTGCGTCATATTCATTGCGCAAAATTGTAGTTAATGTTATCATTAATACCGGTGATAACAATAATGATTAAACAAAGGGGTTCAATAATGACCAACGAAGGCACAAATAACACGGCAAGACAAATAATCCCGCTAAAAGCGTGGCGCTTCAATTTTGGAGACGCAAAGAACGGATGGTACCGCGGCGCTGACGACAGCAACTGGGAAGCTGTGCAGGTGCCGCACGACTGGAGTATAAAGCGCGGCTTTTCAACGGAGAATTCAAGCGGCACAGGCTACGTTACCGGAGGTATCGGCTGGTATCGCTGCCGCTTCAACCTGAAACCGCAACCCGGCAAAAAAGTCCGCATAACATTTGAGGGCGTATATAACAACTCAATGGTTTGGTGTAACTCAAACTATCTCGGAAAACGCCCGTATGGATACAGCACCTTTGTTTATGACATCACAGAATTTCTCGCGCCCGATGGTGACAATGTAATTTCAGTTAAGGTTCCGCATACCGAAACCGCTGACTCGCGCTGGTTCACCGGTTCCGGCATAACACGCCCTGTTTATGTTACAGTTACAGGCACACCGTGCGTTGCTGATTTCGGTATTTTCGTCCACACAGAGGATGTGACGTCGGAATCTGCTACCGTAATTGTTGATACCGAGCTTGATGGCGGGGACGCTCTTGTTCGCCATACGATTATCGCACCGGACGGCACCACCGTTGCGGAAATGACGGGAACTAAAGCATCATGCAAAGTCGAAAATCCGCTTCTCTGGGGAACGGAAAGCCCCAATTTATATACTCTTGTAACTGAGGTTATATCGAACGGCGAGGTAACCGACACTGTACAAACACGCTTCGGTATACGCGATATTAAGTTTGATGCAAGCGGTAAATTCTTCTTAAACGGCAAGGAGACAAAGCTTCGCGGCGTTTGCCTACACCATGACGCCGGATGTCTTGGCGCCGCTGTTCCGAAGGAAGTATGGCGCCGCCGTCTTATGAAACTTGCCGCGTGTGGATGCAATGCAATACGCACAAGCCATAACCCGCCTGACCCTGCTCTTCTTGACCTTTGTGATGAAATGGGCTTCCTTGTAATGGATGAAGCCTTTGACGAATGGGAAGCTCCGAAAAATAAATGGTGGCAGGGCCACAATGTCAACCCTCCGAAGCTCAACGGATATTACGAAGACTTCATCACATGGGGTGAAGCTGATATCAAAACGATGGTTCGCCGCGACCGAAACCATCCGTCTATCATACTTTGGAGCATTGGCAACGAAGTCGACTACCCGAACGACCCGTATGTATATTCCGGTTTTGACATCATGACCGGCAACAACGACGCCGGCAAGAGCGAAGATGAACGTCGCTATGACGTCAACCGCCCTGATGCAAGAAGGCTTGCCGTCATTGCCCGCCGCCTTGTCAAGTGGGTAAAAGAAGTTGACACAACGCGCCCCGTTACCGCCGCGCTTGCCTACCCTGAAGTGTCCGTTAAAACGGGATACATGCAGGCGCTTGACGTCGCCGGATATAACTACAAAGAAAATCTCTATGAAGAATATCATAAAGCCTTCCCGAATGCAATTATATACGGCAGTGAAAACGGCCACGACCCGCGTGCATGGGAAGTCGTTCGCGACAACGACTATATTTGCGGACAATTCCTCTGGACAGGCGTCGACTACCTCGGCGAAGCCCGCGGCTGGCCTGTCCGTGGTGCGGATTTCGGGCTTTTAGACCTTGCAGGATTTGAAAAAAGGCGTTATTTCCACCGCTGTGCTATGTGGATTGACACGCCTACTGGATTTCTTATGCCGGCCCGTCGCTTCAGGGAAAATACCCCCACCATAGCTTGCTACACAAACGCAAAATCAGCCGAGCTGTTCGTTGACGGTGTTTCGCTTGGCCGTCGTGATGTCGAGCATTACGTATGCGACTGGGAAGTCAGCTCACATGAGGGAACCTACACCGCAACTCTTTACTTTGCCGATGGTACAACACGCGAAATTTCGATGCCGAAACCCGGCACACCGAAAACGCTTTCTGTGTCTGTATGGAATTCGGAGAGAAGCGAATGTGGCGCATACGCTTGCCCGGATGAAGTCCATCAGATTGAAGTTCACCTCGTTGATGAAAACGGTATACCCGTGACATTTGGTGACGGTGCTGACACGGACATTGCTGTTTCGGTATCCGGCGGTGAGCTTCTTGGCATTGAAAACGGCGACATTGCCGACCTCACATCATATGGTGAGTCGCATCGCCGTCTCTTCCATGGACGCTTAATTGTTTACGTCCGTGTGCCTGAAGGCAAAGCGGAAGTAACCCTAACACCGGCCGATAATCGTTTCCCTGCCGTTACACTGACATTGAAACGTATATAAAATAACGCTTAATGTATATAAGAGCCGAGCTTATGAAAGCCCGGCTCCTTTTTTTATTTTCGGTAACGTTATTTATTCGATAATTACGCCATATTTTCGCATCCAGTAGTCGACCTGGACGAAATATGCTATCGTTTGCGGCACTGTCATCAGCTGTCCGTACCACGGCACAGAAACGTCGGACGTGAAAAGCCCCTCAAGCGCGCTTTTTTTAACGATAGACAAAAGAGGGGATGAGGGGGATGCAATCACATCGCGCAGAAGCTCTGAAACAGCTGCAAGATAGTTAGGATTGTGCGTTTTCGGATACGGGCTTTTCTTACGCCAGCGTATGTCCTCGGGCAAAAGCCCGGCAACTGCATGGCGCAAAAGGCCTTTTTCACGCCCCTTGTAGTATTTATATTTCCACAGCACACGGTACATATATTCGGCGATTCTGTAATCACAAAACGGCACGCGCACCTCAAGCCCGCTGTACATGCTCATTCTGTCCTTCCGGTCGAGAAGCGTCTGCATGAACCAGTCGAAATTAAGGTTTATCATCTCGCGCTGCCTTTTTTCCTCCGGCGGTAAACCCGGCAGTATTGATGACTCCCGCACCGTTTTTTCATACCGCTCGCGGACAAAATCTGACGCATTGAGCTCGGCAGCGATGTCGTCTTTTAAGAATGATGCTCTGTATGATGTATTCTGCGACCACGGGAATCCCGCAACTTTTCGTACAGTTTCATCTGTGTACCACGGATAACCGGCGAAAATTTCGTCCGCGCACTCGCCACTTAAAACAACCGTTGCTTCCTTTTTAATTTCGCGGCAAAAGAGAAGCAGCGACGAGTAGACGTCCGCCATTCCGGGTAGGTCACGCGCGTCCGTAGCTTCAAAAAGCGCATCGACAAGAGCGGCGGTGTCAATGACAATCTTATGGTGAACAGAACCTATATATGAGCTGATAATATCGATATATTCATCGTCGCTGTTAGGCTGAAACTTGCTTTTCTGAAAATACTTTTCATTATCCTTATAATGGACTGAATATGTGTGAAGCACCTCGCCTTTTTTGGCCATATGGCGCGCCGCTACGGCGGAAATTATGCTTGAATCAAGCCCTCCCGACAAAAACGTACACACGGGAACGTCTGATACAAGCTGCCGCTCAATTGAGTCTACGACGAGCCGCTCTACTTCATGCGTTGTCTTTTCAAAATCGTCTGTATGCTCGCCATCGGTAAGCCGCCAGTAGCGCCTGACCTTCAAACCGCTGCGTGTGAAATAACCGCAACAACCGGGTGCAAGCTCCGCTATGTCTTTAAACACGCCGCTTCCCGGCGTTCGCCCGGGGCCGAGAAGTATAATTTCACCAACAGATTCCGCTGTTATAACAGGCGACACGCTCGGGTGTTTCAGAAGTGTTTTTATCTCCGAGCCAAAGACAAAAGCGCCGTCTTTTGTCACCGAATAGAAAAACGGTTTTACGCCAATCCTGTCGCGGGCGATGAAAAGCCGCCCTTCGACATTATCCCACACGGCAAAGGCAAAAATGCCGTTGAAACGGTCAACACAACCGTCGCCCCACTCCGCGTAAGCCTTGAGAAGCACTTCCGTATCGGAGTGTCCGATAAATGTATACCCTTTTGAGAGAAGACTTTGCCGGATTTCTTCCGTGTTGTATAGCTCCCCGTTATAAACAAGGCAAAGATCGCGCCCACGCTCGCGGTAAAGCATCGGCTGACGGCCGTTTTCCGGGTCAACAACCGAAAGACGCGCGTGCAGCATGGCGGCGCATGGGTAAAAAACGCTTTCCTCATCGTCAGGGCCGCGTCGTCTGAGCGTGTCAAGCATTTCTTCATATTCATCGGCGCCTGCAATAACACCATTATAATCAACGTATCCGGCAATCCCGCACATATATCTTATTTACTCCTATCCTTACATATGAATCGGGCGTTTTATTGTGTAATAAGCGTCTGCGCTTTTTTGCTTTGCACTCTTTTAGTGCTTTTTTTAGCGCTTTTCGCGCCCTTTCCACATTATATGATGCTATCTCTTATGTCGTTATGATACGCACGACGCATAGTAAAAATTCGGGGTAAAATAAAAAACGCCGCTTTTTTTGCGGCGCCTTTGCCTTTTATGTAATATATCGAATATATCGAAGTTATGCGGCTGCTTTAATCTTCTTCGGTGCGTTTGAATGCGTGAAGAAACTTTTCGATGACCTCCGCCGCACCTTCAGCTCCAATGACCGTTGTATCAATGACAAGGTCGTAAAGATCAGATCTTCCCCATTTTTGCCCCGTGTAGTGACCATAATACGACGCGCGGCGTTTGTCTGTCTTCATTATCACATCCTGCGCATCCGACACACTTATCCCCTGACGGGCTGCTATACGCTTCGCGCGTACAGTGAGGTCTGCCTGAAGATATACTTTTATGCACTTTGGATTGTCACGCAGTACATAATCTGCGCACCGCCCGATGATGATACACGGAGACCTCGCGGCAAGCTCCTTTATCACGGAACACTGTGCGATAAAGAGTTTATCGTTTATCGGGATATTATAAGCGGTTGGCATACTTGCCGTTGTGTAATCAACAGAACCGAGCGCAAGCGTATAAAGCAAGCTGGAGGACGCTTTTTCGTCAATATCTGCAACTACATCTTCATTCATCCCGCTTTTCATCGCGGCAAGCGTGATGAGCTCCCTGTCGTAGCACGGCATACCCGTCATTTCGGCTAAAATCTCGCCTGTCTGGCGTCCTGCCGCACCGTATTGCCGTGCAATTGTAATTACAGTATTTGCCATATGAACAATCGCCCTCCTTTTCCCGGTTTTATATATTCATTATACGTCAAATTTACTTTGCTGTCAATTACCGGTGTTAAGTGCGATTATTGCATCCTTTACATCCTGCGCACGATAAAACTTGCTGTCATTTGGCGTGATTCTATATAGTGACGGATACTCGTTAACATAAGCCGGAAAGCAAACGGCAAGTGCATACTTCATGCCAGATGAGTCAAAGACGTCATGAGTCACATACCGCACGCCGAAACTTTCACTTTTTGTATCAGCGCTTTTGAGCGGACGCGAAAGCCCCTCGCCTGTGTACTTTAAGAGTGCTTCTTTCATTGTCCATATGCGGTAAAAAGCACTCTTTTTATCGCCCGCCGCTGAAATTTCCGCAATCTCGGCGTCAGAGTAAAACCGATTTGCAAAACGCATAATTGACGCATCATCCTTTGCGCTGCCGCTGCCATCAGCGCGCTGTATATCAACACCGACGGATAACGGCTGCTCAATAATGTGGTCACCATCAAGTGTTAATAGCGCGCACGCGGCAAGCGTTCCGCTGTGGGATATGCTGTATGCAACATCGGGACGGGAGGGGGTATACGGCTTGCCGAGGGGCGTATATGAAACATCTTCTGGCGGAATACCGCAAAGCGACATCATAGCGCCCCGTAAAAGCTCACCTGCTATGTGCAGCCGACGGGCAGGTTCATGCGATATCGTATTTGCGCGAGGTGCGACAAAATCAACCTCGATTTCCGGGCTTATGTCGGCTGTATCAAGAATACATACTAAAAACACTTGTACCTATTATTTCTCACTCATATAAGGATAGTTTACCGCATACGGAGGGACAAAGTTTTCCTTTATGCAGCGCGGAGATGTCCAGCGATAAAGGTTAAGCGCGCTGCCTGCCTTGTCGTTTGTGCCGGACGCTCTTGCGCCGCCGAACGGCTGTTGTCCGACAACTGCGCCTGTAGGCTTGTCATTGATGTAGAAGTTGCCTGCTGTATTGGAGAGAGCATGTTCCATCTTAATTATCGCTTCTCTGTCCTGTGCAAAGATTGCGCCCGTCAGAGCATACGGGGATGAAGTATCACAAAGTTCAAGCGTTTCATCGAGCTTATCATCCTCATATACATAAACCGTCAGAACAGGTCCGAAGATTTCTGTAATCATTGTCTCATAGTCGGGTTTCTTCGCAAGAATCAGCGTCGGCATTATGAAGTAGCCAACACTGTCGTCATAACCGCCAGTAAGCACCTCTGCATCATCGGAAGCCGACGCACGGTCGATGAATGCTTTAATTTTATCAAAAGAACTTTTATCAATAACAGCGCCCATGAAATTGGTGAAATCCGCGACGTCGCCCACCTTGATTTTTGATATTTCATCAAGCGTGCGCTCGCGTACCTTCGGCCAGATTGATGCCGGAATATAAGCACGCGACGCGGCGGAGCATTTCTGCCCTTGATATTCATATGCACCTCTTACCATAGCTGCAACGAGGGCATCGATATCTGCTGTCTTGTGGGCGAAAATGAAGTCCTTACCGCCGGTCTCACCAACAAGGCGCGGATATGATGTGTACGATTTTATGTTGTTGCCGACAGTCTTCCACACCTCTGAAAATACTTCAGTTGAGCCAGTGAAATGGAATCCTGCCATTTGCGGATGTGTAACGACATATTTGCTGACGTCGGAACCGTTGCCCGGCACAAAGTTAATGACGCCTGCGGGAAGTCCGGCTTCCATGAGAATACGCATTACATAGTAATTTGATAAAACAGCCGTCGATGCGGGTTTCCAGACAACAGTATTGCCCATAATTGCCGGCGCGCATGGAAGATTTCCGCCAATTGACGTAAAGTTAAACGGTGTTACTGCAAGAACAAAGCCATCGAGGGGTCTGTATTCAACGCGGTTCCAGACAGCGTTTGAATTCAAAGGCTGCTCTGAGTATATCTCCGCCGCATAATGAACATTAAACCTATAAAAGTCGGCAAGCTCACAAGCCGAGTCAATCTCAGCCTGAAAAACAGTCTTGCTCTGTCCGAGCATCGTCGCTGCGTTGACTTTATAACGATACGGACCCGCCAAAAGGTCGGCAGTCTTTAGAAATATCGATGCGCGATGCTCCCACGGCATATCAGCCCAGCGTTTTTTTGCTGCAAGAGCTGCCTCTGCTGCCATCTTATATTCACGCTCACCGGCAAGGCAATAGCGAGCGAGAACATGCCTGTGGTTGTGCGGCATGACGATTTCTCTATATTTTTCTGTGTAAACCTCTTCGCCACCTATAATAAGCGGGATTGTAACAACCTCATCCGATTGCTTCTGCAGCTCAGCTTTCAGCTGCGCACGCTCCGGTGAACCCGGCAGATATCCAAGTACTGGTTCGTTGTAAGGCTTCGGCACCTTGAAAATTCCGTTTGCCATAGTTTTAATCTTCCTCCGGTTTTATGAATTCCTCTATCTTCTGTACAGGACATTTGGGTACAACAATATTCTGCATCCTTTGTCCGGCTACATACGGTATTATACTGCGCGGCAGTCACTCTGTCGTTTCTTCTTTTATCAGGTCGGTTTCTGTGGCTGCTTCTTCCGTTTCTGTTTCCGTCTCGGTTTCTGTTTCTGTCTCTGTTTCAGTCTCCGTCTCCGTTTCCGTATCTACCCCTGTTGTTTCTGTATCCGTTTCCGTCTCGGTTTCGGATTCCGTTTCTGTTTCGGTTTCGTTATCGCTTTCACTTTCAATTGGAATCCGGTCAACTGTCGTCTCGGCAGTTGTCGTTTCGGCAGGGTCGTCGATTTTTATACTGTCAGTTGACGTTTGCTTCTCGTTATCGGGGTCAGTATCAGTTTCTTTTGTGTGCTCTACATCTTCCGTATATGTATCAGTTTCAGAATCAATATCTGTTCCGGTGCTTGTGTCAAAATCATTTGTGCTGTCTGATGGACCGGTCGTATCATCTGTATATGTGTCTGTATCACCGGCAGTATCTGTTGTTGCGGGTATGAGTTTTATTGTCTCATATGCGCGAAGCGCCGCTTCAATACATGCAGATATTGCATTTCCTGTTTTTGTTGCGCCTGATATAAGCGCGTCGGCTGTTGTTTTGTCGCCGGACACGATAGCTTTAACATATTGATTAAGAATATCGCCCTCGCACAGATATGTGCCGTTTTCTTCCGAGTGAGATAAAACAACAACACCGGCGATATTTCCATCGTTTGAAATACCGACAGCGACAGCCATTTCACCGCCATAACCCTCGGAGCTCGTTATGACGCAGTAACCGACGGTCTTCCCGCCGTTTTTCACTGTATAAGCTGCCGCAACAGAGGGCGGCAACCCCTCTTTTATGTTAGCATAGCTATAATTATTAGCGCCATCGAAAATTTCGTATATAACATCGGCTATCGCGTCGTGCATACCATCATCAGGACCCGATGATGCTGTGTTTTGAATAACAAATGTAAGCAAAAGAACAGCGGTAACAACGGCTACTGCAGGTGCTACCGACCGAGCAGCACCGCTCAGCTCGCCCGTTTTTTTAATACTGCTGATAAACTGCTTTGTCCCCCCTGATAATTTTACGCAGGACTTCTTGATAAGCGCTGCAAAGGCAGCCGCAGTTGAAGCAACACGCCGACGCAAAAGCTCAAAATCAGGTTTGCCCTTTGCTTGTCTGTCGGGCGAACTATTAACATCGCTCACAGCATCTGTTTTATTAGCATTATCGGTATTATCTGTTATATCACCTTTATCTATGTCTTTATTTTCTTCATTAATGGTGTCGTCTTCAGCCGATACAACATCCGCATCGGCTTTATTATCGTTATCTTCGCCGTTTTCATACGACGCGGACGTTGTTTTTTCGTCAGCGTCTTCTGTATCAGCGTCTGCAGCGTCGTTTTTAGCATCAGCATCGACGTCAGCATTGGTGGCGTCACTTGTGCCATCATTGTTATCGTCAAGCGTTATCCACTGATAACCGTTATCACCGTTGCTTTTGGTGCCGTTTTTATCAGCAGTTACACTTTCTTTATCAATGCTGTCGCTTATGTTGTGTTCACCGTTCTCTTTATATAAGTCATTTTCATTGTTTTCATTATTTCCGTCAATGCGCACCTTTTTTACCTCCGAATACAGACGGCAATGTAAGCCTGTCGATGATATAAACAAGGAGATTCATAATTAAGACAGCGCATGCGGCGCCTTCTTCGTACGCCCCGTAATAACGTAACAGCATTGTCAGGGCGCCGCATCCGGCACCGAATATTATTTTTCCAATTGAGGTAAGTGGTGTGGTAACTACGTCTGTCGCCATAAAAATGGCAATCAGCACAAGCCCTCCCGATAAAATTTCGTACTCGGTAAAAAGAACACTGCTTTCGTTTTTCGGAAATGATAATGCTATGACGGCAACTGTTGCCAGATAAGTTACAGGGATATGCCAGCTTACTGTCCGGCGGATGAGCATGTAAATGAAACCGGCAGCTAAAAGAAGCGCCGACACACCGCCTATCGCCCCCGCGACTTCGCCTACAAGCATCGAATAAACGGATTCCTCCGGCAGCTCACCTGCCGCAAGCGCAGCAAGCGGTGATTTTGCCACTTTTGCGCTGACATTTATAGAAAACGCCGGTAGGTGCTGATGTGGCTTCGGATACACCCTCATTAAAGTGGGGGATATTATCGATAAAAACACGCGGGCGGCAAGCGCAGGGTTTATGATATTCCGTCCAAGGCCGCCAAATAACTGTTTTGCTACAACTATTGCAAAAAAGGTTCCAAGCGGTACTACCCAAAGCGGCGCCGACACGGGCAGCGTCAGTGAAAAAAG
>LFTK01000088.1 GCA_001513385.1 Clostridiales bacterium DTU064 | reverse complement strand
CCATTATGCGAATAAACAGCAAGCCTGATAGAATTTCCTCTCGCACCGGGATAGCGGGCTTGTCCAAGAGAGCACGATGCCACAGTACCTCCTGACGGGCGAAAAACAGCTACGGTTGATGCGTTTGCAAGAATGTCGCGTATGCCGTCAAGCGATGGGTCATCTATATCACACGCAAAGGTTTCTTTGATATATCGCCCCGGTATGAAGCTATCGCGGGAATAAAGGGTCACCTCGCCGGGCGCACCCCAGCCAGCATCGTAAACAATACCGACAGTACCGCGTCCGCCCCCCGGTAGTACAGCACTGTCTCCGTTATAAGCGGAAACGCCGCTTGATGTATATATGTTTTTCACAGCACAATCCCTCCGCCATCATACTCAGATAAAACAAAGCAAAGCTCATATAAACGAAACATTGATGTTTATAGACTTCATAGGTACGCTTCCGTATGTAGGCGGTGGAGTTGTAGCAACTGTTTCACCGGAATAAACGACTGTAAGCTCCGAATACCGGTCATATGCCTTACATTCATAGCTTTCGGCTGTGATCTTATCACCGCCCGGTGATAGCTCCCTTACCGCGTTGAGAAGAGCCGAGCCATCGTGAGCTGCAGATGGCGCACCGGGGGTAAAATACCGTATTTTTACGGCAACTTTAGGCTCACCTCCGGAAGAATAAAAGCGGTCTACACTAAAATATAAGGATGGAACTGTGGCGTCGGCGGGAGGGCGCCCTGCCGTGACGGCGACGCCGGGGAACGAAGCCCCGAGCGCCGCACCAACGGCCGATGTAAAAATATCAGTCATAGTTTTAAGCCTCTTTTTAATTAAATCATTACAGCAACATGTAATAGCCAGACTTATTCAACCTTTGAAAAACCAGACGTGCTCATATGGTCCATGCCTTCACGGCCTTACCAGACAAGCCTGCGTTTTGTCCCCGCTACCGACAAGCCGCGTTCTCTCATCTTTTTCAGCTCCGCACGAAGACGTTCAGCCCTGCTTGTCCCTTTTGTATATGACACCGACATAGAACCGTCGCGTCTGGAGGATACCTCAGCGCCGTCCGTGCCATCGCGAGCCATAACGGTGAGAGCAAAATCAGCACAGACGATGTCGGCAGCCGCGTCAATCAGCTCGGACGGAAGGGCATTGTAACCCGTTATTGAGCAAAGCTCCGAGACGGCAGACTTGATGACAAACGTCAAAAGCTCTGTGTCCTCAGGTTTTACCGTTATGCCTAATGCCGCAAGGCGTGACGATGCCCCATCGGCAATACTATTAAAAATGTCAGTCATCGTAGCAATCTTATCAACCTAATGAGATTATCCTTGCAATCGGAATGAGCGACACATCGATAGGATTATCCTCGGAGTCAAAAACAAGCTCCCAGTTGGCGGGGTTTTCGAGGTCAGTATCCTCAGGCGACAGTGAAGCCTGTTCCTTCTTAACATAATCAAAGCCAAACGGATGAATTACCTTGCGCTGGCGAGAATAAAGAATGTCGGATCCTCCGTTGGTGCTCGGATCACGATACATCTCATACGGCACCTTTGCACCTATATTTTCGTAGAAGAAAGCGCCTTCCCCGAGTATATATGAGGTGTATATGGTCCCCTTACCGAGCACCGTTTTGGTAGGCAGCGCGTCGCTTACTATGACGGAGCGTCCGTTCCATGATCCGATTGAAAGATCACGCGTGATACCCTTTGAGTCCGTGTATGTCATGTAGTTTAAAAGCTGAAGGTTTTCAAGGTTCGTCGCGACAACGGAGTGGAGAAGAGCAACAGTAAATTTACCCTTATTGGCCCCGCACGCCTTTTGAATTGCTGTATTAAGCGTAGTTGCGCCAACATAGGCATCGTCGCCTGTCTTTTCGCTTATGTCAAGCGTGTGAGTGTCGATGAATTTACTTTTCGCCACGCGTTTGTAGTCGTCGCCCTCATCATCACCATACTCAAGCTCGCGAAGCGAAAAGATACCGCTCAGAATAGCAATAAGCGTAGCTTCATCAACTGTTTCCCAGTATTCGGCGATTTGACGCGCGACATTGTCCATGAAATCATCGCCTGTCAGATCAGAGGTAAAATCACGCTCCGTCCATGCTTTTGCTCGCCCGATAACGTTCGTGCCAAACTCATATGAAGGCGTGTTCACCGGTATAATGTCTGTTATACCGTCGTAGTTTTGCGCAGCTCCCGTGATAGCACCGTAAAGCGGAATTTTAGCGTAAGCTGCATTAGCGGCACCCCGGAATATGGAACGAATCTCCGAATTCCCGACAAATGCGCGGCGCGCTTTCAGCTCGTCAATCTTAATGCTCGGGATACGTGCGATAAAAGAGCTAAACGCGTCAGAGTCAAACTTTTTGTAGTCAAAGTTTGCCATTTAAAAGTCCTCCAGTTTTATTTTAATTAAAGGATTCAAGCTCGTGTTTGAACAATAACATCAACTTTTACCGTAAAGGCGCAGATATTCGCTGTATGTCAGGTCGGATGCCATAAAATCGTCATCCGATTCTTCAGCAGGCGAAATCCCGACAAAGGATAGAGCCTTGTCCCCGCCGTACGCATAATCAGAACCGAAAAGATACGGTTCCGCTTCCGCAAGTGAGCGAACAGCCTCGGTAAGCCCCTCCGGCGTACCTTCAAAGTCGCCGCCGTCATATGTAAAATTGAGAATAGCCTTCGCCGCTTTAATGTTGCGCGCACCTGCTTTTGAAAGCTCCCGCTCAATAGCAAAATCAAGCTTTTGCCACAAAAGCGAACGCTTTGCTTCCTCAGAAAATGCCCGCAGCTTTTCTTCAAATTCCGCTTTAATGAGCGACGTTGCCTCATCAACAGCAGCTTTTATGGAGCGTTCCGCCTCAGCTAAGATTGCATCAGCCGCATCGTCGCCGATACCGAGTGATAAAAGAAAACTTTTGTCCATATAAACCTCCCCTGACATCCGGTATGCCTTTTTCAATTTAATCCAAGCCGCGCAAGCTCGCCTTCGATATCGTCGACATACGGATGCTGCGCGATGAGAGTGCGTCGGGACAAAATACCCTCCGAATTTTTAAGTGAATTTATAATTTCAGACTCGTTTATGAGAAGATCGCGGTTAAGCACAACCTTTGCCGCAACCCCTCTGAAATCACCCACGCCGGTGTAGTATAAATAAGAACGAATGTAACCGAGCCATAAATCAAAGGCGCACTGAAGCTCCGATTCAAAGCCGTTTGCGTCAAGGTCAATGTCCGAATAAATAGCAAGAATGTTCATCTGATTCGGATTGCCTGAAAGGCGTTTATCATGCGAGTCAAAACCCCGGCAGCATTCCGTCAAGGCCTGCGTCAACATATTCTTCAGCGCTTCATAATTTTCAGCCTTCACTTCAATAGCTAAACTTTCAACGCCGCCGTCACCGCCGGCGTCAGAGCGCACTTTGACAGCACCGTACGCCGCAAGATTGCGCCGAAACTCGCCAAGGTCCTCCCCGTCGTAGTTTTTCAACACAAGAACCGTACTCCGGCTATTCTCCTGCATGTTGTCGGCAAAATCAGACACCAAAGTGTCAAGAGCATCCTGCAAGCTCTTTGCCCGCCTGATAAGCGGAATCTCACCGCTGTTATATTTAACAGGGATTATCGGAACTCTATCCCAGAGATAGCCCTTGCCATAGCTGTCACAAAAATGATACCCGACGCGTGAGACGGGGCGCAGCCGCCCGTTTGAATATGCGTACTCCTCAATCCCGCTTTTTGTGTAAATGAAAACGCTCTCCTCGACCGAACGGCGCCGACCGTTGTAAATCTCACGGGTACACAAGCGTATAAAAGCATCAAGCCGCGTGTGAGCGGCATCGCTCCAAAGCGGCAGGCACATTACCGGATCGAAGCGCCGCAGAGCAAGCATTCCGTTCTCGTCTATATATGGGTGAAGCCATGCAACACCGCAGTTGACAGCATCTGTTGCCGCT
>LFTK01000070.1 GCA_001513385.1 Clostridiales bacterium DTU064 | reverse complement strand
CCGAGTTGCCACGGTTGACAATCTCGTCTATTTCTTCTTGGCTTCTATACATGCGCGCAAGAAACTTAGCAGCACTTGTTTCGCTGACTGTTTCAATAAAAAGATTACTTATCGTTCTCGACGGTCCGTTCACAAGTATCCACATCGCACAGTAAAGCGAAAAAACGATTATTAAAAGAGTCGAGAAAACAAATGCCATGCATTTAAGTATTAAAACTACGGCTTTTTTAGTCCTCGTCATTGCCTTCCCCAAACATATAAAATAATTATGCCGAGCTATGTTTTTAGACGTAAATAAATCAAAAAAGTTACGGTGTGATGAGTATTTTTTTACGACTGTATGACAATTATTCATTCGCGGCGGCGTCCGGTTATCATAACTTGTGCGCGACCAGCACTAATCTCTTTTATGCGGTTTATAAAAGGCTCTGTAGCATCCGTTTTAACACAAACACGCAGCGTCACAACGTCGGTAAAATCGCTACCATCAACAGTGGCGCCGAAAGTCGGCAGCTCACGCGTTATCTTTTCATAATCGGCGTATGAAGCAACTATTGTCAGTTCGTCTTTATACTCCCTGACAGCTATGCCTGCCGCATCAATCGCAAGGCGGGCAGCGTGCGAATATGCGCGGACAAGACCTCCCGCACCAAGCATTATCCCGCCGAAATATCGCGTTACGACGACACACAAGTCAGTGGCGCCCGACATTTTTATAACGTTAAGTATCGGCATACCTGCCGTTCCCTGCGGCTCTCCGTCGTCGGAACAGCGTGCCGCAGCTCCACCCCGGGCAACATACGCAAAGCAGTTATGTGTTGCGTCAGCATGTTCCCGGCGTATTTTATCTATAAATGCACGCGCTTCTTCTTCCGTTTCGGTGTGCGTCGCGCTGCCAATAAATATTGATTTTTTAACTTCAAACCGTGCTTCCGCTGTGCGGGCAAGCGTCACATAAGCATCCTGCGTAACACTTGTTGCGGCCACCGAATCAGAACCTGTGGCATTTTTCTTTTTCTTCGCCATAACGGATTTCCCTTCTGGTTTTAAAGTTAATTATAACATATAACCGCCCGGCGGTAAATCCGTCCGGGCGGTTAATAATGCTACTTGTTATATGCGTTTATTGATAAAGCGCCTTTTTATTCTCGCTTTACGATATATGACCTAATTTGTTTTTATATATTGTGAAAGCTGTCCTGCAGTTGCTTCATCGGCTACGGCTTTGACGCAAACGGAACCGTCAGGCATGTATTCCGTATTTAACACTTCGCCTGTGCGGTACAGCTTTGATAGCAATGACGCTGCCGACGGTGGTAATACAAAGGTGTATTCGTGCTTCAGCGTGCGGATAATATTTTCAAGCTCCGCTATCATATTGTCTACACCTTCCCCCGTCTTTGCCGAGATATAAACTGTCTTTTTGTCGGACGGCAGGTGCGGTAACGTATCTGCGCTTAAGTCACATTTGTTGAACACATATAGCGTCGGCTTGTCCTTTGCTCCAAGGTCAAGTAGCAGCTTTTCCGTGACCTCAAGATGTTCGCTGTACTCAGGGTCAGACGCATCAATGATTATCATGAGCACATCAGCCATGACGGCTTCCTCAAGCGTCGAGCGGAATGCCGATATCAGATGGTGAGGCAGACGTCTTATGAAACCGACGGTATCGGTTAAAAGTATCTCCGTACCGGATGGAAGCTTAAATTTGCGCGTTGTCGGGTCAAGTGTTGCAAAGAGCTTATCTTCCGTAAGGATCCCCGCACCGGTGAGTAAATTAAGAATCGTCGATTTTCCAGCGTTAGTATAGCCGACAATCGACACACGTGTTATGCGGCTTTCATCGCGCGCACGTCGCATCGTAGCGCGTACGCGCGCAAGATCATCAATCTCGCGCTGAAGCGCCGTTATTCTTTCACGGATACGGCGGCGCTCAATTTCAAGCTTTGTTTCACCGGGACCTCTCGTACCGATAGGATTGCCGCCCGTCGCTCCCTGACGCGACAGCTCCTTATTTTTTCCGACAAGACGCGGTGCCGTATAGCGCAGCTGCGCAAGCTCAACCTGCAGCCTGCCTTCATTTGTAACTGCTCGGCGCGCGAATATGTCGAGTATAAGCATACTGCGGTCTATAACGCTCGCAACCTTTAGCTGATCCTCAAGATTGCGGATTTGTGAAGGCGAAAGCTCGTCGTCAACTACGACAAGGTCTATATCGTTATCTTCGCATATACGCGCAAGCTCCTCCGTCTTACCGGAACCTATGAATGTGCGCACATCCGGCGCACTCTTCGCTTGCATTACTCTTGCGATAACAACGCCGCCAGCCGTGTCAACGAGGTTTTCAAGCTCATCAAGCGAGCGTATGCAATCCTCTTCCGTGACGTTATAACCGTCATATATACCGACAATAGCGACTTTTCGGAGATTTTCGTCTTTTTGTGTGTTTATTAAGTTATTAAATCCCATACAGTATCCTTTCGATGTCAAAATTAATATGTGTCGACGGCACCTTTGTCAGGTGCGACCTTTTGTTGCATCTTTAGGTGCATCTTTAAATGCTCACGTGCACATAAATGTGCATATTTGAGTGAAAATGCAAAAAAGCGGGTGCCATGCGCTTCAAAGAAACGCATGTAACACCCGCCATGCCGTCAAAAACCACGGATATGCGTACTTAATATGTTGAAATATTAAGTAAATTATTTACCGGTAGCCTGAAGACGCTTTTTGAATTTATCAACGCGTCCGCCCGAATCCACGAACTTCTGCTTGCCCGTGAAGAACGGATGGCATTTGGCACATACATCAACACGCATATCGCCCTTGGTGGAACGTGTTACAACGGTTTCGCCACAAGCGCATCTTATGGTGCATTCCTTATATTCAGGATGGATTCCAGACTTCATTTTGCCCGCTCTTCCTTTCGAGATTATATAGTTAAATACTGTATTTTTTCAAACACCATTGTATTATATCATACAAGTCGAGCAATTGCAATATATTTATTTTTCTTTATTGATATTTTTGAGAGTTTTTCGCGATTTTTTATTATAAACGGGCCGTCATTTCGCTGCGGAGCCTTGATATTATCTTCTTTTCAAGGCGGGAAATATACGATTGCGATATACCAAGCATGTCGGCAACTTCCTTTTGCGTGCGCTCACCGCCGCCATTAAGCCCGAAACGAAGCGTTATTATCACCTGTTCGCGCTCAGGTAGCTTTGAAACAGCCTCGCGCAGCAACCTGTAATCTTCCTCGTGTTCGAGCTTGCGGTACACCATGTCACCATCGCAGCCGAGCACATCGGACAGGAGAAGCTCGTTGCCATCCCAGTCGACGTTTAGAGGTTCGTCGATTGACACATCAGACCTTCGTCCGGAATTTTTCCTTATAAACATAAGTATTTCATTTTCAATGCAGCGGGATGCATATGTAGCAAGTTTTATATTTTTATCAACGCGAAAAGTGTTGATTGCCTTAACAAGGCCAATCGTGCCAATACTGATAAGGTCCTCGATATCGGCACCTGTGTTTTCGAATTTTTTAGCGATATAGACAACGAGCCTCAGGTTGTGCTCAACAAGGACATTTGAAAGCTCCTGTTCTGCGCTGATACGCTCAAGGATACTCGCCTCCTCCTCCGGTGAAAGCGGAGGAGGAAGTGTATCCGCTCCGTTTATATAATAGACCTCACCGTTGCGAATGAAATTAGAGAGCCGAGTTAAAATTTCCTTTATTCTTATAAGAGCCACCGAAAATTTTTCTCTTAGCTTCATACTATCACACTCCCCCTCTCTAACATATATGCTTGTACCGCGAGTTTTAAATCAATATCGCCGGTAAAATTGCGTCACATCCGCCAAAATCTTGTCTTTCGCCCGACAGCGCAATAATTGCATCGACCGTATGCCATCCGTTCCCGCGCCGTATGCGGATTTCATCCGGTACATAACCGAACAGTATTGTGCCACCTCCTGCTCCCCTCGTCGGAAGGATTCGCACCCGTCCGATTCTGTCAGTCGATACTGTGCTCATTGCCGCGGCATTTGGTGCACCATAAGCAAGCGCTTCAATTTCTGCCGGAATGACGCCGCGAAGCCTGTCTGCGCGGATTATAATAGCCGGCCGCCCCGAGATAGGCTCGCATAGGAGGTTACCGCTGTCAAGAAGCGCTAAAAGGCGCTTTTTCCGCCCGCCGTCCGTTACCTCAAAATTAACTGTGCGTACACCAACCCGGCGCTTGAGTGCACGACAGCCAACGATAACAGCAGAAACTGCTGTCGCCGCAACAAGCAAAAGTACAAAAGTACCCCCGCCATCATCACCCATACCCGCGCCATCAGAGACCGAATAACCTTCACCAAGTGAATATACGGCCGTCATCATGCCGCCAAGTGCACTGCCAACGCAAAACAGCACAAGGGTAGCCGTTGCCAATCGCGCAATCCCTGCATTTTTATAAGCAATAAAGCACATGATAGCCGACACGACGGCGCACAGGATGAAGTAAATCACACCACCGTCGCCGTATATGATTGCCAAGACCGAGAAAAGCGAGCCTACGGCGGCTGCAGCACATACGCGAGGTGTTATCATACGAAGCGACAAGAGACGCCCTGTTATGTAAAGCGAGATGAAGTCCATGCTAAAGTTTATTGCGAATAATATGTCAGCGTAGACTGTCAAAGCGCGCCTCCCATAATCGTTATGACATAAGTATAGCCCGCCATCTGAAGCGAAGTGCGTCAGAAACAGCGGGCTTCTATTGTATTAAAAACGGTGATATGGCGTAAAAGTCGTCAGACAGACAGTTCTGCGTCGGTTTTAATCCTTCGGGCTTCGACATAGTATCTCTTATCGTCGGCGCTGCCCATTGAAAACGTCTTGCGAGGTAGCGGACCGTATTTTATAACCGACGCGAAAAGTTCACTTTTCTTCATGCCTGTAAATGAAAAACCGACAGTATCACGCCGGGATTCGGCCAGACGGTTTAAGTTTTCAATACCATGAATGTAATCGACAACAGGCTTTTTTCCGGGGGATGAGCTAATATACTCCTCGAGGAAAGCATCAAGCGTACCGACAGTCAGCATGTGCGGAGCTTTTGTAAAGTGAACTTCACCTTTTGTTCCATATGATTTATAATAAATCACCTGATGACACGCCGGCAACAATTCGTTTCGCGAGTTTTCCTGCGCATAAAGCGTCAGAGCAGAAATAAGCCGTCCGGGATCAACGCCCATAACAAGGCGATATATCGGTTCAAACTCAAGTGATGCGTCGTGAAGATTGACAAGCTCAACCAAAGCACGGCGTGCCGGATGATTCGCCATTTCCTCTTTTGTTAACGAACGCTTGATTTCTTCCCAGCAGGTTTTCGCTGTGGCAAGAGAATGGTTTCCGTCACCGACAGCAAATATGAGGGGGTCTTTATCACTTCCATACATATCAGCAAGCCGGCAAGGCTCAGCGAGCCCGGAAAGTGCTTTTCTCACGCGCTCGCAGGCTTCAGTATCAAGCACCCATCCTGTAATATGCCCTCCGCTGTAAAGCTCGCCATCATAAACAGGCGTACCGCTCGGTTCTACCTGTTCAATAACCGTGCGGCCCGGGTCGTCAATCAGCATCATAATATGCGGAAGCTCAAGCGGCGCACCTCTCCTTATATGAACGCGGGGCGGGATTCGCTCAAGAACTGTTCCTTCCGTCGCACGTATAAGCGACTTTGACGCGGGCGAATAATCATATTCCTCAAGATCGACAGTACCGACAATGCCTGTGCGAACCGAGCCGTTTTTAAGCGTACGGCGGACATATATCATTGTGTTTCTGTAACACTTGAGGTAATTATATAGATAATCCCGCATGGTGTCGTTTATCGACGCTATTTTCTTTGGTGTAGCATCGGATAAAAACGCCTCAGGCAATATACAGCGGTAAGTCGACGGCGCATGACCGATATGCGAAGCACATTCACGCCAGTATTCAGGCTCCGATGTGTACTGGTCACAGGCTATGACAGCCCACTTGCTGATATCGGCTGATTCCGGCGGCAAAAGTATATCAGCCACCTGAAAGCAGTCGTAAACTTTTTTCATCATTGTTTCCATACTCGTATGTATCCCCCAAAAAAGCTTTAAAGATTTTCTTACTAAATAATTTTTCTTAATTAATCACTTTGATACACCGACGGATTCTACATCATGGTATGTTATTTTTTTACTATACACGGAATTATAACAGCATATACCCCCCGAGTCAAGCACGATGACAATAAGTTATTTAATAAATTGTATTTTCCATATCACTCATCACGCCCTGCTCTTTAATTTCATTTACGTATATTTTATGTTTATTTTTCGCAACTGTTAAAGCCCACATATATTTAGTTAACACTTTATTAATAATCAAAGGTGTAATATTTACAAATTGTTTATATAATAAGGTTCCTTACTATATTGCAAATGTTCTGATTTTGTATATAATAAAATCAAACAGGTTCCTTATTATACTTTAAAACTGTTTTACTGAGTAAAACTTTATCCGGCAATCTGAAAAGTGAATAAAAACACACCCCGCAATATAGAGAGCCACAACATCTTAAATGAAAGGACAATAAGATAATGACTGACCTTGAACTTATGAAGCTGTTTCGCAGGCTCGAATCGCAGACACGGCGCGGGCGTTTTCAATGGGGCAACAATCCAGCTGATTTCAAAGGTGCTGATGAGCAACATGAACGCATGATGTCGGATGGCGACATGACAAGAAAAGACTTGCAAAATACATCAGGTGATCAAGGGGGACACGATGGCAACGGAGTACACAGTGAACCCGGAACGCATTTTACAGGTGAAGGCCCACAGCCGCCATTTCCTCCTCCTTTTATTCCGTTTGGAGGAATGCCGCATCACGGTCGCGGGCGCATAATAGCGCTGCTTTCTGAGCGTGAGTGCAGCGGACATACGCAAAAGGAGCTTGCCGAGCTTCTTGGTGTACGCCCGCAATCGCTCTCCGAAGCATTGATGCGCCTTGAAGAGGATGGGCTTGTCCGTCGCGAAAGGAACGAAGAAGATAAGCGCGAGCTGAGAATATTCCTCACGGAAGCAGGAAAAAAGCTGTCTTGTGAGATTAACCGCGGACGTGAAAAACGCGCGGCTGAGTTTTTTGCACCGCTTACAAAAGAAGAAAAAGAAACGCTCGGCATCCTTTTGAAAAAGCTTGCCGACGCTCATACTGATACCTAAAATATGTTTTTCTCTATAAAAAAGTATTTTCTATTATCTTAAAACACACCGTATGTAGAATTTTACGGTAATATTCCGAAAGTTTAATTAGCAATTCCACAATACAATTTTTTAAGCCACCTATTAAAAAAGAAAGGACTGTGTGAGCATATCGCTCGCATATGGTGAACCTATGGGACCCGGCGGACCTACGATGGGACCTCCCCGCGGTTGGGGAAGCAACAATCAAAGCAACTCTCTCAAACCAGAAAAGCCTAAAAGTATAAAAGAAGTACCACTTTATCTTTGGAAAATAACATCAGGGTTTTTTTATAGACTGTTTTATATTTTTAAGCTCGTTTGGGAAGCACGCCCTGCTCTTCTCTTCATAATGCTTTTCATGTCCGTTTTCAACGGTGTAATGCCGGTTATCGGCGCCCGTATTTCTGCGGACTTATTGAACTCACTGGCTAATCCGTCAGGATCATTCAGCAACAGAGAATTTTCAGTCATCGGTAACTTTATAATCCGGTTAACAAAAGCAGGGGAAACGGGAGACGGCTGGCGTATCATTATGGCGCTGCTCATTCTCCAGTTCTCGTATAACTTATTAAACGCACTTGTTTCAAGCGTTTACAATATGTTTGTCAGCATTTCCGGCGAGATTGTGACCAACTACATAAAGGTCAAAATCATAACAAAAGCAAAGGAAGTTGACATCGCAAGCTTTGATTTGCCGGAATTCTATGAAAAGCTTGAAAACGCGAACCGCGAAGCTGGCATGAGGCCCATAAACATCATGCGCTCGACGTTTTCGCTTTTCAGTACGCTCATCAGTATGGTGAGCTTCATTGTAATTCTCGTTACCGTCCGTTCATGGATGCCCGTTGTTGTTATCCTTCTGGCGATTCCATCTGCTATAATCAATTTCACCTATCGGCGTAAAACATTCTTCTATATGCGCCGCCGCAGCAAAGATCGCCGTCAGATGGACTATTACAGCAACCTTCTTGTCAACAAAGACCTCGTGAAGGAAATCCGTCTTTTCGGTCTTTCCGATACATTCATCACGCGCTTTAAGGAAATGTTTAAAATCTATTATTCCGGCATAAAGCGCCTGATAATAAATGAAAATATATGGCACATCACCATATCTATTGTTTCAGCCGTTGTCAACTGCTTTTTATACCTGTTCCTTGCAAGAAATGTTTTTGAGGGAGTATTCTTCATAGGCGATTACTCGCTTTACACAAGTTCACTTGCTCATATATCTGGAAGTGTTTCTTCTATCATCGGTATAACATCGTCAATATATGAAGGCTCACTCTTCATCGACAACATGATAACATTCATGTCCGTGAAGAAGAAGATTGTGCCTATCATCGACAAGCCGCGTCATGTTGAGAGACACTGCGGACACACAATCGAATTTAAAAACGTCAGCTTCAGCTATCCCGGCACAGACCGCAAGGTTTTGAAAAACATTAACCTTAAGATAAACGCCGGTGAAACATGCGTCCTCGTAGGCTTAAACGGCGCCGGAAAGACGACGCTTATCAAGCTGCTAACGCGTCTATATGACCCGACTGAGGGTGTGATACTCCTTGACGGTCACGACATACGCGAATATGACGTCGATGAGCTTTACCAGATGTTCGGTATTATATTCCAGGACTTCGGTAAATACGCCGTATCAGTCAGCGAAAACATTGAGTTCGGCGACATATTCCATGAGCATGTAAATAAAGAGCAAGATATTGTCCGCGCCGCCGAACAGGCAAGCGCTGACGCTTTCATCGAACAGCTTCCGAATAAATATAATACTCCTCTCATGCGCTATTTTGAGGAAAACGGTATTGAGCTTTCGATTGGTCAATGGCAAAAGCTGTCGATTGCCCGTGCGTTTTATTCGGATTCCGACTTTTTGATTCTTGACGAACCGACAGCTTCACTTGACGCTATCGCCGAGCAGGAGATATTCAACCAGTTCGATAAACTCCGCCAGAACAAGACGACGATATTCGTTTCCCACCGTCTCTCAAGCGCTACTGTTGCATCAAAAATCGTTGTGCTTGAGCATGGCGAGATAATTGAGGAAGGCAACCACAGCCAGCTCATGAATCTCAAAGGACGTTATTACGAACTCTTCACAACACAAGCGAAGAGATACATGACAGAAATCGACAAAAACGACGTCTTGGACGAAAACGCGGCGTCTCGCGCTCATGCGTTAGGTGCTCCACATGGTATGCCCGCGCCAAATGATGCAAACGTTCCGGTGGGAGCTGGATTCCCCTTCCCCGGCGGACCGCTTGGTCAAACGCCCGGCGGTATGCCACCTCACGGTATGCCCCCGCACGGTGGCGGACGGCGCCGCCCGCAGGGAGCTGATGGCAGCTATAAACCGCCTATAACAAGCGTCGCACACCAAAAGGCTCCTAACACTGAAGGCGGCACACCGAACGGAACCGACGCAGATGGCATTTCCTCAAAATAATAAGAGCAAAGATTAAGTAAAGAGAATAATTATACATTTACGGGTTTCGTACGAAACCCGTAATTTCTTTTTTGGTAACATAGTACATGCTCATTTATTATATTTTTTGCACCAATGTATTAAATAAAAATCAGTTATAAGCTTCTCTTGACAAAAAACGGGTCTATGAATATAATAATAAAAACAATTATAACGCTATAAAAATACTATCAATTTTAAATATTTATACGAAACGGGGACAAAACGTGGGCTCGGATAACATTATCAAAGTGGTTAAGTTTGGCGGAAGCTCTCTTGCTGATGTAAACCAATTTAAAAAGGCATATGAAATAGTGAAATCTGACCCGAGCCGTCGATATGTTGTCGCATCGGCGCCGGGTAAGCGTACGCCCGACGACAACAAGGTCACAGATATGTTTTATGCCTGCTATGACATGGCGGCGGCAGGACTTTCAATCGACTCTTTCTTCCGGGGCATAACAGAACGCTATGACAGCATCATTGAAGGTCTTGGAATAGACTGCGATCTGTCAGAAGAGTATGAAATAATAAAAAATATGCTTATACATAAAGCCGGTCGTGATTATGCGGCCAGCCGCGGCGAATATTTAAGCTCTATTATCTTGGCAAAATACCTCGGGTATGACTTCATAAACGCATCTGACGTAATTTTCTTCAATGAAAATGGCGTTTTTGACGACGAGCGCACAAACACTGAGCTTTCACTTGCGCTAAAAATGCACGAACGTGCTGTTATTCCTGGTTTTTACGGCTCTATGCCGAATGACACGATAAAGACATTCCCCCGCGGCGGTTCTGATGTAACAGGCGCAATTGTTGCGCGTGCCGCAAACGCTGATATATACGAAAACTGGACGGATGTTTCAGGCTTTCTCATGGCCGACCCGCGTATCGTTAAAAATCCGCTTGGTATAAGTGTAATTACATACCGCGAGCTGCGTGAGCTTTCGTACATGGGTGCATCCGTTCTTCACGAGGACAGTATTTTCCCTGTCCGGCACGCCGGTATACCGATAAATATTAGGAATACAAACGATCCGTCCGCTCCGGGAACGATGATTGTTCCCAGCACAACGGATTATTCGTCTCACCATATCATAACCGGTGTCGCTGGCAAAAAAGACTTCTCAGTCATACACATTGAAAAAGACAGGATGGCATATGAACGCGGAATTATGCGTCGGGTACTTGAAATACTCGACTGCAACGGCATAAATGTTGAACATGTGCCATCTGGCATCGATACAATGTCAGTTGTCGTTGCGACAGCACAAATAAAAGATAAGCGAAACTATATTGCTGAGGCGATAAGACGCTCCGTTTCGCCTGATTATGTGGCAATTGAAGACGGGCTTGCCCTTATCGCTGTTGTCGGACGCGGTATGGTTCGCTCAAAAGGTGTCGCAGCACGAATATTCCGGGCTGTCGCCGAAGCCGGAATCAATATCCGCATGATTGACCAGGGATCATGTGAGCTCAACATCATCATTGGTGTTGATGAGTCAGATTTCGAGCGTGCTTTGTGCGCTATATACAACGAATTTGTAAAATAAATATAGTTTTTTGTTCAATAATGTATTGACTCACACAAATTGTGCATGTATAATCTAAACAATATTTGAAAAGGCTGTGACGGAGACAATGACACTGTAAGCTCCGATACAGAGAGGGACACGACCTTTGCTTTCATTTATATGTAATGCTGGTCACGCTGAGACGTCCTTCGGATCTTCCCTGTCAACTCACTCCTGAGCCCGTCCCCGAAACGGTTGCCACACCTGGCACCGCGTAGACGGACGCGGAAGCCAACCGTTATCATATGGCTCGCGCATCGGTTTTACTGTTATATAAAACCTGTGCGTAGTAAAGAGCATCCATTTTTACGGATGAATGCGGGTGGTACCGCGGAGAACAGCAAACAGCTTGAAATCTTCGTCCCGGATCGTCAGTTTTTGACGACCCGGGATTTTTTTATTCACTTATGCTTTTAAGGTTATTCATTTAAAATCTTTCATTACGAAATTGTTGGAGGTATGCCCAAAAATGGAGTTTCTCAACTACACAATTGGAGAATGGATTGACAAAATCGCTGCTGAATATCCGGATAATCTTGCCGTTACTTATACTGACAAATATGACTACCGGCGCACATATAAAGAGTTTGTTGCGGAATGTGATAAAATAGCTCGCGGTTTTCTTGCCCTCGGCGTTAAGCGCGGAGACCATATCGCCATTTGGTCGACTAATACCCCGCAGTGGCTTTTAACTCTTTTTGCGTCCGCAAAAATCGGTGCCGTACTCGTCACAGTTAACACCGCTTATAAAATACACGAAGCCGAATATTTATTAAAGCAGTCCGATACAAAATTCCTTGTTACCTCCGATGGATTTAAAGACAGCAACTATATTGACATATTAAACCGGCTGTGTCCCGAAATGGCAGAACCGGGATGCGACCGTGCAAACTTAAATTGTGCCCGCCTGCCCATGCTGCGCGCTATCATTACAATTGATGATATACAGCGCCCCGGTATGTTCAGGTGGAATGAGCTTTACGAGCTTGCCGAATCTGTATCAGACGAAGAATATGCAGAAGCACGCAAGGGGCTTTCGCCGCATGATGTTGTTAATATGCAGTACACATCAGGCACAACCGGCTTCCCGAAGGGTGTCATGCTGACGCATTATAATATCCTCAATAATGCTAAAACAATAGGCGACAGGATGAAATTCACGCCCGCAGACAAACTCTGCATTCCCGTTCCCTTCTTCCACTGCTTTGGTCTTGTGCTTTCAATATTAGCATGCGTCACTCATGCGTCTGCTATGGTGCCAATCGACCATTATAATCCTGTCAAGGTAATGGAAGCTCTTGAAAAAGAACAGTGTACGGCTGTACATGGCGTACCGAAAATGTTTATAGGATTGCTTGAGCTTCCGAACTATAAGGATTACAAGCTCAACCTGCGTACAGGAATTATGGCAGGCTCACCCTGCCCCATTAAGCTTATGCGTCAGGCAATTGATGAGCTTGGCATGCGCGAAATAACAATAGTTTACGGGCAGACGGAAGCATCGCCCGGATGCACACAAACGCTTGCCGATGACCCGATTGAAGTCCGCGTAAACACTGTCGGACGTGCTTTCCCCGGTGTTGAGATTAAAATAATTGACCCGGCAACCGGCAAAACGCTTGGTCCTAACGAAAACGGTGAGCTGTGCGTTCGTGGCTATAATGTAATGAAGGGTTATTATAAAATGCCCGAAGCAACAGCTCAGGCAATAGACGCTGAAGGCTGGCTTCATACCGGTGACATCGCATGCGTTGACGAAAATGGTAACTATAAAATCACCGGTCGTTTAAAGGACATGATTATCCGCGGCGGTGAAAACATTTACCCGAAGGAAATTGAGGATTTCCTTTACACTCATCCGGCGGTCAGCGACGTTCAGGTCATCGGTGTTCCCGACCGCGATTACGGCGAAGAAATAATGGCGTGCATTATTCTCAAGAAAGGCGCTGTATGCACAGAGGAGGAAATCAAAAAATACGTCGCTGATTCGATGGCACGTCACAAGGTTCCGCGCTATGTATGGTTCATGGATGAATTCCCGATTAACGCGGCAAATAAAATCCTCAAATACAAGATGCGCGAGATGGCAATAGAGCGTCTTTCACTCCAGGATGCCGCATCAATTGAAACAGCCTGACTTTACATACCATGCTCCGGCATGGTATAATTAATATAGAAAGAAGTTATATCGGTTTTTATCATTTTCCTTAACTTGCATATACTAATACATGACAGGACGGTGACACATTATGATGAAGCTTTCATTTTCAACATTAGGATGCCCAGATTGGACATTTCCGGAAATATTCGCTGTCGCCTCTGACCTGCACTACGATGGTATAGAAATACGTGGCATCGCTGATGAAATATACGCACCGCGTGTCACTGCCTTTAAAAAAGAAAACATACCGGCACTGAAAGCAAAACTTAATAGCGCCGGGCTATCAATACCAATTCTAACGACAGGCGCATATCTTGTCGGTACCGGTCATGAAGCTGAAGATGAAGTAATGGACTATGTCATGCTCGCTCAAGCGCTTGGCGTACCGTATGTACGGGTTTTAGGAGAGATGACGCCGGAGCCATCCGCGTCTGACGTCGACATTGACGAAATAAGGCGCAGGTATGAAGCTCTCTGCCGCGCAGCCGAGCCATACGGCGTCACGCTGCTCATTGAAACGAATGGCTGCCTTGCAAACAGCTCTACAATGCGCAAATTGATGGAAAATGTCGACGCGCAAAACAAGGGCGTTTTGTGGGATCTGAATCATCCGGTTCGGTTCTATGGCGAAACCCCATATGAAACAGCCGAAAACATAGGGCGCTATATAAAACACGTCCACGTCAAGGATTCGGTAGCCGGCGACGATGGCAGCATAAAGTATGTGCTGACCGGATTCGGTTCCCTGCCCATCACCGAATGTATAAATGAGCTTGATAAGCTCGGATACGAAGGCTTTCTCTCATATGAATGGGTTAAGCGCTGGGCGCGTGACCTTGCCGATCCGGCAATAGCTTTTTACCAGTATGTCGAGTATATGAAAGGGATTATAAATAAATAATCCTATTAAACATTTAAAATATTTCATCTGCAAATCAGCCGCAAAACTTTGTTTTGGTTTTGCGGCTTAAAAATAATATTATAGAAACAGAAGCATAGAAAATTGTTTAACAGAATCAAAATACGAACATATAAAATAAGTGCTCCGCCTGCTATCCGCGGACTTTATGCCGCTCTTGTCACCGACATACACGAACGCGACCCGGGTGTTATACTTTCCATTCTTCGCAGTGAGCGACCGGATGTTATTTTCATTGCAGGCGACTTAATCGAAGCAAAAAAAGCTCTTTCTGTGCAACATTGGCGCACACCGAAAAGAGCGCTTGATTTTCTCACAAGCGCATCGGAGATTGCACCTGTTTATTATTCGCCCGGAAACCACGAATCATGTCTGCCGCCATCTGCTGTTGACGACATCATTGCAACTGGCGCTGTTTTTCTCGCTAACGCCGACACCGTTGCTTCCATAAACGGACATCCTCTGCTAATCGGCGGGATTACATCAAGACCGGACACCGACTGGCTGTCGCTGTTTGCATCAAAATCAGGCTATAAGATACTGCTCTGCCACCATCCTGAGTATTATCCACGATATATTGCCGAAACGGACATTGATCTTACACTTTCAGGACACGCTCACGGCGGGCAGTGGCGTGTTTTCGGGCGCGGAATTTATTCACCCGGTCAGGGGCTTTTCCCGAAATATACGCGTGGTGTATATGAAAACGGGCGTCTTATCGTTTCAGCAGGAGTATCAAACCA
>LFTK01000010.1 GCA_001513385.1 Clostridiales bacterium DTU064 | reverse complement strand
GACGTTTGTTTCCGGTGCGTCAATCGAGCTTTCGGCAGACGGACCGCTTCGCCCGCCGTACACAGCTTTCATGCAGGGCGCTCTGACATACGAATCCGGAAGGCTCGGCGTATTGTCGGCGGCGGAGGAGGTTATGCTAAACACGAAAGCATAACAGCAAAATGCCGCTCATTGACAAGCTCGTATAATAAAGTTATAATTATTATTAATATTTTTTGCAAATGGGCGCATGTGCTCAAAAGGATACACCGATGATTAAAAAGACAACATCTCTTATATTTGCCTTCATTTTTTTATTAACAGCAGTGCTTTTTACCGCATCATGTTCAAATGAAGACCCCGATGCACCGAAAGGCATGAAGCTCTGCTCAAATGATGTGGTCGGATTTAAGTTTTACATTCCTGAAGACTGGACGCTCTCAATGTCGACAGGTGCTGTCGGAGCTTATTGTTCGTCATCCGATCCGACAAACGTGAGCGTGATGGCATGGAACCTGCCGAGTGCGATGACAGTCACCGAGTGGTGGGAACAGTATAAGGCTGAGTTCGAGGGTGTTTTCAGCGATTTTAAAGTTATAGATGAGACAAACATCACAATGGGCGGCGTTGCCGGTGTGAAATATACCTACACAGCAAAGCTCGGTGACTTTGAGTATTACTATATTCAGGCGGCTTGTATACGCTCAGGCATGGTTTATGTTTTCACATTCACATCAACGCCTGATAAATATGAGTCCCACCTTGAGGAAGTTGACAACATGCTCGCCCACTTTGCTTTCTAACCTGAAATTTAAATAGTATTCATTAAGCGGAAACGAAAAATGATTTATTTCGACAATGCCGCGACGACTAAGCCCTGCCCAGAGGCCGTCGCCGCGGTTAATCATTNNTCGCCGCGCTGTTGAGGATGCCCGCCGCGCTATTTTATCGTCGCTCGGCGTTCGTTTTGGCAGCCGTTCTACCGTTGTTTTCACCGGCAGCGGCACCGAGGCAAATAATCTTGCCATCCTTGGCACTTGCCGAGCAAAAGCCCGCCGTGGACGCGTCATAATAACGGAGGGTGAACATTCCTCCGTTGAAAACGCCGCGCGACGCGCCGAAGAGGAAGGACATGAGGTTGTTCGCATACCGACGCGCGGCGGCAGGCTTGACATGGACGCTCTTGCCAAGGCGCTGACGCCTAACACCGTACTTCTTAGCTTAATGCTTGTCAACAACGAAACCGGCGCACGCTATGACGTTGAAGGAGCGTTTAAAATTGCAAAAGAGACTGTTCCGGGAGCCGTCCTCCACTGTGATGCCGTGCAAGGCTATATGAAAGTACCCTTCACAGCCGCATCGCTCGGCGCTGATTTGATAACTGTCAGCGCCCACAAAATACACGGCCCCAAAGGAGTTGGCGCTCTTTTTATAAAAGATGACATTATCCGTGCGAAAAAAATATCGCCCATCATCTATGGCGGCGGCCATGAAGGCGGCCTGCGGTCAGGCACCGAAAATGTACCGGCTATATTAGGCTTCGCTGCCGCCCTCAAGGCATCGGGCGAGAACTTCGCGGCTTCAATGAAACGCTGCTCCGATATACGGGAGCATATAATAAACACTCTTAAAGTGCAGTGTCCGGATGTAAAAGCAAATATCCCTTCCGTTGCCGCACCGCATATATTGAGCCTAGCCGTTCCCGGTATTAAAAGCGAAACAATGCTCAATTACCTTTCTTCCCGCGGCATATGCGTGTCAAGCGGATCCGCTTGCTCATCTCATGGCAAGCCGCAAAGCAGAGCACTCGCCGCCTTCGGGCTATCTGCCGCTGCCGCCGACACGACAATCCGCCTTAGCTTTTCAGGCGAGAATACCATAGCAGAAGCAGATGAGTTTATAGCGGCGCTAAAGGATGGTATAAAAAACCTTTGTAAAATATAATATTTATTGCAAATTCACGGAACATGATAAAGCTGCGCATCGTCTATTCTCATATATGGGCCCCCTATTATAAAACGGGAGAGTAAATTTTATGAAAAAGCTGATACTTGCGCTTATAATCGCAGCTATCCTTATAACCTCCGTTCTTTTCTCTACATCATGCGCGCAAAACTCCAATTCATCAAAGTCTGAAGACTATAATCCCCCGAGAGATACAACAAGCCCTCCAAACGGTTATGATTACGATAAAAGCTACGAAGAAGAAAAACCTCAATATGACGACGGGAAAGCAGACGCATCAATACCGGAGGAAGCATCACGCAAGGTCATAAAATATGTGACGGTAACGCTTGAAACGCTTGAATACGACAAGGTGCTCGAATCGCTTAAGAGCAGATGCACGGCGTCAGGCGGGTACATTGAAAGCGCAAATGAAACGGGTGTCGCTATCAATAAAAATGACAAAAGAGGCGGCGAGCGATTTGCAACGCTTGTGTTTCGCATCCCTGCCGATGTCATGGGCGATTTTGAAGATTACGTCAAATCACTTGGCAACGTATTGTCGCTG
>LFTK01000005.1 GCA_001513385.1 Clostridiales bacterium DTU064 | reverse complement strand
CCAACAACAAGTCCGCGCGGATAAATGCTGCCAAGACCGCTTGATAAAACGCGGTCACCTACTTTCACATCAGAATCGGTTGCGAGATACGTCAGTTTACAAAGCCCTGTTCCGCGCAGGTCAAACGAGCCTTCGACAAGCCCAAGCTCGCCCGTGCGTTCGACATAAGCACCAACGGCGGACGCTGATTCGATAATCGTTAAAACCTTGCTCCAGTTCGGACCGGCTTCAGCAATGTAACCGACAATTCCGTCTGACTNNGGCATATCCGCCGTTACACCTTTATCAGTACCGACATTGAGCGTAAAAACCGTCATGTAGTTTCCAACTTCACGCCCGACAATATCGGCATCAATAAGTTTAAATTCCGTATGTTCACGCTTTAATTCGAGGTATTCGTAAAGCCACTCGTTTGTCTTAAGAATATTGTCGATTTCGTAAAACTTATTTTTATATTCGGCAAGCTCACGCTTGAGTGCTTCGTTTTCAGCTTTTAAACGGTCAAACTCAGTAAAGTAATCAGTAAAACCATCAATAGCGTTCGTTACTTTCATCATAAGGCTTTGCGCCGGCGTAAGCAAAGTCGCAACAGCACTGCGAACATAGCTTGAAAGGCCCATCAGTGTCAATACCGACGGCACGATTACGAGAGCCAGAGCAATACAAAGCATTATGATGAAAAATTTGCTTTTAATTAACTTCACCCGAGTATACCTCGCCTTCCGACGCGCACGCCGACCATTTTAACAAAACAAAATGTTAGCGCGATCTGAACATGACAGCGCCAGGATACTTGTCCTCAGCCTCTATGACGCGTCCGATTCCGATAGCGACAGCGTCAAGAGGATACTTCGCACGTAAAATGCGTATGCCTGTAACGCTGGACAATAAAACATCAAGTCCCGCGAGCAGCGCCCCGCCGCCCGCAAGCATTATGCCGTTGTCATATATGTCGCCTGACAGCTCAGGCGGCGTGTTTTCAAGCGTCGTGCGTAGCGCATCTATGATATGCGAGACCGGCTCCGTTATGGCCTCGCGTATGTTTGCCGAATTTATCGTAATTGTTGTTGGAAGCCCGCTGAGCAGGTTGCGCCCGCGCACTGCCATCTCGCCACGGACGGCAGTCGGATGTGTTGAGCCTATATTTTTCTTTAAAAGCTCCGCCGTTGAATCTCCGATGAGCACATTGAACTTGCGGCGCATGTAACTGACAATGGCTTCATCCATCTCATCGCCCGCTATACGGAGCGATGTCGATAAAACAATGCCGCCAAGACTTATGACGGCAACCTCAGTTGTACCACCACCGATATCGCATATCATATGGCCGCGCGCACCGCCGATTTTTAAACCCGATCCTATCGCCGCAGCTATCGGCTCCTCAATTAAAGCTACGCTCTGCGCTCCCGCTTCAAGCGTCGCATCCTCAACGGCCCGCTTCTCAACTTCCGTAACACCATATGGTATGCATATGATGACGCGCGGACGCGTCAACATCGTGTTGCCTGATGCTTTTTTGAAAAATTGGTGCAGCATCGCCGCTGTCACGTCGAATTCGGCTATGACGCCATCCTTGAGCGGCCGCATAGCAGTTATCGATCCTGGCGTACGCCCAAGCATAAGCTTCGCATCAGAGCCTACTGCAACTACTTTTCCGCTTTTCGCTTCTATCGCAACAACGGATGGCTCGCGAAGCACTATACCTTTTCCTTTGACATATACGAGCGTATTCGCCGTGCCTAAGTCTATCCCTATGCTTCTCGACATTTAGCTTATATAGCGGTCCCCCGCACCCTTTCGTTTTAATTAATTGTTTTTGCTTTTGTTTTAAATTTATACCTAAAATGAGCCTTGTCCCTTTTATAACCCGGCTTAAACATCAAAACTTCGTTCGATGTGTGAAAAACTATTTTAATTTTACTCGCACTTATAAATGTGAATACTACATCAAGCCTGGCTTCTTTATCATTGTCACATTCATTATCTTGATAAAAGCGCCACGCTTTTCTGACTTTATTATATAACATCGACGCCGAAATGTGAGAGCAATCGACAAAGCGCTGCCTTTGGCAGACCGACGACGGCAAAGTAATCGCCGTATACCGCCTCGACAAAAGCACCGCCTCTTTCCTGGACACCATAGGCGCCCGCTTTATCAGCCGGTTCCCCTGTTTTTATATAGCGGTCTATTTCCTCATCCGTCAGGTTTTTCATTTTTACTTCGGTTTTAATGCACTCACACTCGGTGCGTATCGTACCGTTTGCCCCGGCGCCTATATCATAATCTGCAACCGCGACCGCAACGCCTGTATAGACAATATGTGTTCTGCCTGATAGAGCCTTCAGCATTTTGTGTGCGCTGTTGTCATCTGCAGGTTTTCCGAGAATAACGCCGTCGTCATTGCCCTCGCCGGGTAAATAAACAATCGTATCGGCGCCAATGACGACAGTGCCCGGATGCTTTACTGCCGCTGCCTCTGCTTTCCGGCGGGCAAGGATGAGTACAGTTTCGTCGGGCGGCGTACCGGGCGGCACTGTTTCGTCCGCGTCTGTTACATCAACCGTAAAAGACAGCCCGAGAGATTGCATTATATCGCGCCTGCGCGGAGATCGCGAGGCGAGTATTATTTCTCGTGTTTTTTTATCAAGTAGAGAAGTGTCTGTTTTTCCTTTTTCCATTTTTCGTTTTATTTTAGCCCTGTCGAGCCGAAGCCGCGCTCACCGCGCTCGGTCTCGCCAATGTCATCTGTTTCAATAAGATCAATAGCATATATGGGGACAAGGAGCATCTGCGCTATCCTGTCTCCCGGATGGACGGTAAATAGTGCCGATCCGTGATTTTTAAGTCCGACAAAGATTTCACCGCGGTAATCAGGATCAATAATACCTATACCGTTAGCAAGTGTAATGCCGCGCTTGAAAGCAAGTCCGCTGCGCGCGCAAACAACAGCCGCAGTTCCCTCCGGAACAGCCACTGCAATACCGGTCGGTATTGATTTAATTTCACCAACAGCCAGCGTAATGCTTTTTTCACCGCAATAACGTAAATCAACCGCTGCGGCTCCNNCAACCGCCGCGGCTCCTGCTGTAGCATATTCGGGAATTATTGCGTTCGGATTAACTTTTTTAATTAGAAGCTTCTTTCTTTCAACCATAAATAATAATCCTTTTTATGATAAAGAATATAAAAACTTTGTAAATACAGTATTAGCGGTACGCATTGTAATAAACACGGCAGGTAAGCGAGCGGCGAGTAGCGTCAAGCGCAGCGCCAAGCGCAACTACTAAACGTACAATATTTGCTTTATTTTATACGCCGAAAACCGCTATTTTTAGGAGCTGAGCCTGACTTATACATGCCGATAACTTCATCAACTTCTGCCGGTGCTTCAACAGTAAATAAAAACGAGTGAGCAGCAAAGTGACATTCGGCAAGACTATCGGCTTTGTCGCCCATATATATGGGAACGCTATTATATATAATCGATCGGCACCGTCCTGTTTTTGCCGATGCTGGCGCCTCAGCTATAATCGGAAACGCGGCGCCCGTCCTGTCGACGATGTTTGCTTTTTTCGGGCAGCGGACACCGGCACACTCCCCGCATCTTCCGTCAAGGCTCCTTATTATGCACCGTTCCGTTGTCATCAGCGGAAGCCTACCGTAAACAATCCCTGACGACGGAAAGTGCTTTGCTATATAACCCATCTGTGAAAGCGTAAGCTCAGGCGATAGCTCGACCCGTGATATGCCGCGTGATATAGCGGCGTTCGCTGCATATGCATTTGTTATATTAAACCGAAAACTTGCTATTATACGCAACTCAAGCCCATCTACGAGCGGCAGTTGCGCGTGATTTGAAATTACCGCGTATTTTGCGCCATTTTCAACGGCACTGCGTATCAGAGCTTTTATTTTTTCAGTTTCATTTTCATCATCGTAAATGACTGCCGGCATGATAAAGCCGTTCGCCGTCTTGTCATATACACCAAGCGGCAGATATATCTCATCAAAATACCGCTTTGCTTCATCCGTTATCTGCTCTGGCGATAAAAACGCCGCCGACATAACAGGACGCTCCGCCGGCACCAGGTTCATAGCACCAAAATCCGGCGCAGGTATTATTTCTGGCAGCTCCTTTGCTGTTCGCTCCGTCGTCGTCAGGGCTGAAACTGCCCGCCGGCGAAGATCATTGAGCGACGCTGCCGACATAGTAATCGCAGGGTCTATTTTTATGTCAATTTTCGTATCTTGCGCTGTGGTAAACGGCGTGCTGCCGAGCTTTGAGAGCTGTTTTATCGCATATTCAGCCGTAATCGGCTTGTTTTTCGCCACCTCGGGCACGTCTCCCGCAACAGTTGCCGCGCCAAACGCTGTTTTCAGCGTCAGAAGCGACCTCTCACCCTGCCGTAAAACGAGTGACATCTCAGTAATTTTAATTTTTTCCGGCTCCGGCGGCAGAGATGCTGCTCCCTCTGCCCGTGCTGTTGCCAATTTATCGGCATCTGTCCGCGTGCCGAGCATCAGGTGGGGGGATTTATAAACATTACCTGTGAAATAAGCGTCGGTGAAACCTGAGCGCGAGAATACATCGCGCAAAAAGCTAATCTCGCTCTCCGTTGCATTGCGGCGCTCGTCAATCAGGCGTCTGTATGTTGATGTGACGGCATAAACATACCCAGGGCTTCTCATACGCCCCTCTATTTTGAGAGAAGCGACGCCACAATCAAGAAGCTCCGTCATATGAGCAGCAAGGCAAAGATCCTTTAGCGACAACGGATAGCTGCCGCTGTATGGCAGCCGGCATGGCTGCGCACATTCGCCCCTGTTTCCGCTGCGCCCGCCTATCATCGAGCTCATAAGGCACTGCCCCGAAACTGAAACGCACAGGGCGCCGTGAACAAACGCCTCAATCTCAATCGGAGAGTGCGAGCAGAGCGCCTTCAGATTGGAAAGCGACAGCTCGCGGGCGCATACCATGCGCGTAAAACCGGCTGCCGCTAAATATTCGGCTCCCAAAGTCCCGTGACCGCCCGCTTGTGTTGATGCGTGAAGCGACAGGTCGGGGAAATAACGGCGAAGAAGCTGCGAAAGACCAAAATCGGCAACGATCAGCGCATCAGCGCCGGCAAGGTAAAACTGCTCGGCTTGGCAGAGGGCATCATAAAGCTCACGGTCGCGCACAAGTGTGTTAAGCGTCGCATAAACGCGCACGCCATGTGCATGGCAAAGCGAAATGGCGGCGGAAAGTTCGTCTGTCGCAAAATTTTTCGCTCCCATCCTCGCGTTGAAAGCGCCGCCGCCAAGATAAACGGCGTCTGCCCTTGCCGCAACAGCGGCGCTGAGCGCCTCGGGTGAACCTGCGGGCGCGAGCAGCTCCGGAGCTTTTGTTTTGTTCATTATTGTATTACTGTTCCTTTTCTTCCTTTGCCGGATCTAATTTTTCGCGTAGCTCTGCGTTTTCAGCCTTTAGCCTGTTGACATTAGCAGTATAGAGAGCCACCTGAGCCTCAAGATTTTTCACTTTTTTCTGGAGTTTAACTTTTTCACTGCAGTAATCGAGAGCGCAAAGGATCGCAGCTTCAAGCTTTGAGCAGCGCGGGTTCTTTGCTGTTATCTGCTTTATCATATTGTCAATTTCAGCGACGACATAACCTACGAAATCCTCGTTTTCGTCGGATCTCACCGTCATTGCAACATCGGCAATTTCAATATCGTATTTTTCCATCTTTAAATTGACACATCCTTTCGACAACTTGGCGTGAGCTTACGGCGGTTTTTTAGCTTTGCATTTACAAAATTATTCAAAAAGAGCCAGGGTTGCAAACAAAGGACAGCAGCGATATAATATCGTTGCGGCCACTACGCCGCATTATAGCGTATTCTGTTTTATTATAATATATTTCCCGTTATAATGGAATAGTTTCACCGAAAATTTATAGGTGTCTCGGTTATGATAATATAGGCGAGACTACCATGAAAGGGATTTCTCATCAAATGAGCGACAATATTAAAAAAGTTATACTTTGCAAATATGGTGAGGTTGCGCTGAAAGGCGCTAACCGCCGCACGTTTGAATCCGCTATGCTCAAGGATATCGCGCGCCGCGCACGCCGGTATGGAGACTTTGACATATACACAGCGCAAAGCACTGTTTACATTGAGCCGAAGGAAGGCGCTGTTGTCGACCTTGAAGGCTTGAAAAATTCAGTCTCGCGCGTCTTTGGTATATCGGCATATTGCGAAGCCGCTGTTTGCGAAAAAAATATCGACGCTATCCGCCACACAGCAGCCGCATATTTACCACCCCTTCTGCGTGGCGTCGCAACTTTCCGCGCCGAAGCAAAGCGAGCCGATAAAACTTTCCCCATTAAATCTCCCGAGCTTGCAGCAGAAGTCGGCGGCGTCGTTTTATCATCGGTTCCCGGCATCAAAGTTAACCTTGACAACCCGGACATAACCGTCAGGGTAGAAATTCGCGAACGCGGAGCTTATATACACGCAGGTCAGACACGCGGCGCCGGCGGTATGCCAATCGGCACCGGCGGGCGTGCTATGCTGCTCCTTTCGGGGGGCATAGACAGCCCCGTTGCCGGTTTTATGATGATGCGCCGCGGCGTAACTGTCGACGCTGTCCATTTTGAAAGTTTCCCTTATACCGGTGAGCAGGCGAAAGAAAAAGTGCTCACGCTTGCGCGCATTTTATGCGGATGGTGCAACACGATGAAAGTTCGCATTATATCTGTCACGCGCATTCAGGAAGAACTTCGCGCGAAGTGCGACGAGAGTTATTTTACACTTCTCCTGCGCCGCTTCATGATGCGCCTTGCCGAGCGCGCAGCGCGTGAAGCAGGTGCCGGCGCTCTCATCACAGGCGAAAGTCTCGGTCAGGTTGCAAGCCAGACGATGGACGCCCTCGTTGTCACAGATGATGCAACAAGTATGCCCGTCTTCCGCCCCTGTATCGGCATGGATAAAGAAGATATCATCAAAATATCGCGCGAAATCGATGCTTTTGAAACATCAATCCTGCCATATGAGGACTGCTGCACCATATTCACCCCGCAGCACCCGAAAACACGCCCAACACTTGAGCGTGTGCTTGAACAGGAAGCAAGAGTTGACGTTGACGCTTTACTTGAGGAAGCATGGGCAACGCGCCAGCTCATAACAGTGTCAGAGGACTTTTAAACTTACTTTTATTAAGCCAGAATATTGCGCGATTTATTAAATAATAGCATTAAATTACAAAAGTCGAGCTTATCAAAACTCGACTTTTTTGTTTCAATATAACTGTAATTTGCCTTTTACTCGTACTAAGCTCTCACGGCTTCCGGTTTTATCTGACCGCCCGCGCCGCAAACAAGGATAGCGCGTGGAACGCTCTCTATATCAAGTCTTCCGTTAGCTGTATTTATTTCCCCGTCGGTACAGAAATGACGTACATTATCTATCGTCAGCTTCGGTACGCGGCGGAACGTTACAATATCCCGAAGCTTTTCTATCGGACGCAGTGTCTTTTTATCGATATGCTCGCCGCGCTTATATAAACCGACAAGTTTTATAAATATCATGCGGGAAACGTTTTTCACCATAATGACGTCAAGCAAACCGTCACTCGGCTCAGCGGCAGGCGCCGCTTCAAAGCCGCCGCCATAATAGCGTCCGTTTGCGACAAGGCATAAAAGAAAATCGTCCTCGATATTTTCCCTCCTGTTTGCCTCGTCGTAAAGCGATAGCTTCAGATGCTCTGTTGTTTTTTTAACGAGCTCAACCCCGCAGCTGACTATATAAGCTGCAGGCCCGCGAATCGGGATAATTTTGTTTTTCTTAAAATTGTTCGTACGTTCGGCAACAGCGCTGTCAAAACCGATATTTAAAACATTGAGCGCATATCTATCGTTATAACGAATGACATCACAAGCCGTTTCTTCCTCCATTTTTGAAGAAAGCTTGAAAAAGTCATTTCCCGTGCCCGTCGGAACCGGTGTCAATACCGTCCGACTGCCGGCGCCTGCCCGCATGATGCCGTTTACAGCTTCATTTTGCGTGCCATCACCGCCATACACAAAAACGCGGTGATAACCGCCGCCGGAAAGGCGGGCTTCAAGAAATTCGGTGGCATCTCCAGGACGCGTTGTAATGTGCACCTCTCCCTCAAGTGTTCTTGTGTCGGGCAGGCGCCCTTTCCCGGCAACGGGATTCAAAATGTGCAGGGTTTTTGTCATTTACGGAGGTGTCTCCTTTTTTAAATTGCAAATTATAATACACCAAAAAACAGAAAGCAAAAAGTCAGCAAAGTTCATCAACATTCATCATATGGTTTTCCACAGGTTTGTCTGTTGATAGTGTTGAAATTTAGGCTGTTTTTTATGATAAATCAAGGGGGTAGCATGCGAGTTTTCCACAGCCCCGGTGTTTCAATATCAACATTTTAGACACTTTATTACGGATTTTTGATTGTATTGTGAAATAATCATGAACTGTGTAAAATATCACCTGTGGATTCACCAATGCTTGCGGTCAAGCGAGCGAAGCTGAACAGCTTCGGCAACATGACGGGCAAGAATAACCTCGCTTTCGTCAAGATCGGCTATCGTACGCGCAACGCGCAGTATTCGGTCATATCCGCGCGCCGAGAGCCCCATGCGATTAAAAGCGCCCTCCAAAAGACGCCGTCCGCTCTCATCAAGCGTGCAAAAACGCCTTATCTGCCGTGGCGTCAGCTCTGCATTACACCTCGGGATTGCACCGCCCATGTCGCTATCTTCCCGCTCAGCTTCTCTTACGCGGCGGGCGGCAAACTCCCTTGCCTTAATTACGCGCTGCCTTATCTCAGCCGACGTTTCGCCCGGCTCGCCACTATCCATTATTTCAGAGGAAGTGAGCGACGGAACCTCAATCTGTATGTCGATACGGTCAAGAAGCGGTCCGCTGATTTTTGACAAATACTTTGCTATATCATCGCGCCGGCATGTGCATGGATGTGTCGGATGCCCGAAGTAACCGCAGCGGCACGGATTCATCGCGCATACGAGCATAAACGACGACGGATATGTTACCCGTCCGTTCGCCCGCGTTATCGTCACCTGTCCATCCTCAAGAGGCTGGCGAAGCGATTCGGTAACGGATTTATTAAACTCAGGAAGCTCGTCAAGAAACAAAACACCGTTGTGTGCAAGTGATATTTC
>LFTK01000071.1:4710-8896 GCA_001513385.1 Clostridiales bacterium DTU064 | reverse complement strand
GTTCTACCGTTTCAAGGGGCAGGAATATATCCTTGCTGCGCGTACTCTTGGCGCTAAGGACTCACGCCTTATCTTCAGACACATTCTTCCGAACTCAATCGGGACGATAGTGACGCCTTCTGTTTTAATGATACCTGGCGTTATATTTACAGAGTCATCTCTTTCATACCTTAATATCATCAACCTTCAATCTTCAACTATGACGAGTGTAGGAACACTACTTTCCAATGGTCAAAAATACTTGAGTTCTGACCCGCATGTTATTTTCTTCCCCGCTATGTTCATCTCACTTCTTATGATTTCATTTAATATTTTCGGTAACGGGCTTCGCGATGCCTTTAACCCGTCATTGAGAGGAGCGGAGGAATGATGGATAACATTTTAGACGTAAGAAATTTAATCATATCATTCCGCACAAACAATGGAACAGTTAAAGCTGTACGCGACATAAGCTTTACGATGAAAAGGGGTGAAACCCTTGCCATTGTTGGTGAATCCGGTTCGGGCAAATCTGTCACAGCGCGTGCCGTTATGGGTATTCTGGCCCCCAATGCTATTGTCGAGGGCGGAGAAATATTTTACGACGGGCGCGACCTTTTAAAGATACCTGAGGATGAATTCCACAAACTCCGCGGAAACCGCATATCGATGATATTCCAGGATCCGCTCTCCAGCCTCAACCCGATTGTACGTGTCGGCAAGCAGCTTACGGAGGCAATGATCCTCAACGGACGTGCAAACCAGCGCGATGCAAAGCGTGAATACAATGATAAAATTAAGTATTTAACGATAGCATGCAAAGAAGCGCTTAAACTTCGTGGACGTCCTGATGCTGATAAATATGTGGACGAGAAAATTCGCGTATTCCGCAAATTCACATCCCACGGCTCGAAGCTTGAGCGTGCTTATAACGCCGTCCATGTCAATGTAGTTGCACTTAAATCAAATATTGATGGCGTTTTAATTGATATCATCCATGGTGATCCTAAGGATATAGAAAAGAAGATTTCGGATATAGTCCGCAATTCCCGGAAATGCTATCATCGGTTCCTTATCAATAAGGAAAAGAGTGAGCTACCGGCTGTCATGGATGATCTTTTAGCGGCAGCTTCCGCTTATGCTAAAGTGTCCGGTGACGAAAAAGACAAAAACGATAAAAAAGAAAAAGTTAAATCGCTCCTTCTGCGTGCAAAGGAAATTATAGAAAAGGCACTTGATGCACCGAAGGTAAACTTTTTCACGATGGGTTATTATCTTCTCGACAGCAATAATACCCTCGATGAATCAGACGGGATTGAAGCTTTAAACGCTCGCATGCGTGCCTACATCGACATGAATTTCATGAACGATTTTCTCGCCATGGCAGCGGAGGGCATATGCAATTCTGCTGACGCATCAAGAGAAGGAAAGCGCAAATCTCTTCCCATTTTAAAGGAAGGTATGGAGAGATTTGCCAGCGATTCAACATCTCCGTCAGAATATCGTAAACTCGCAAAACAACTGTCTCAAATAGTTTCGGGAAACATCGATCGCCTTTCTATATCAAAGGATTCGCTTGCATATACTTTCGAAACAAGCATAAAAGCTGCAGTTGAGAAATACCTCCGTGCTAAGAAACTTAGCCGCAAGCGTCATCTCTCTGCCGCTGACCGTGCATTCCTTGAAACTGCTGATCTTGAGCGCTGCCGTGCTAATATTGTTCTTATTGTCAAACGCATTATAGAGGCATATGAAGCAGAAGTGGCGACAGAAGATAAGTGTGATTATGCCGAATCAGCAATAGCTATGGTTGATCACCTCAAGCTGCAGGCTTCAAAGAGAATATACCGCGTAACGCACACAATGGCAAAAGCCCGCGCGATTGAGCTGATGGAAGAGGTCGGCATTTCTGACGCCCGCAAGCGTTATCGCCAGTATCCGTTCCAGTTCTCAGGCGGTATGCGTCAGCGTATCGTTATCGCGATTGCTCTCGCAGCAAATCCGGACATCATTATATGTGATGAGCCTACAACGGCGCTCGACGTTACAATTCAAGCGCAGATACTTGACCTTATAAATAAGCTCAAGCGCGAACGCAACCTAACGGTTATATTTATAACTCACGACCTTGGCGTCGTTGCAAACATGGCGGACAATATTGCCGTTATGTACGCAGGTAAGATAGTCGAATACGGAACAGTATACGATGTCTTCTATGAACCAGCGCATCCCTATACGTGGGCGCTTCTTTCCTCAATGCCTGACCGTGACACTAAGGATAAACTTGAGGCGATACCTGGCACACCGCCGAATATGATTTATCCGCCTAAAGGCGACGCTTTTGCCCCGCGTAATAAATACGCGATGCAGATAGATTTTGAGGAGGAGCCACCGATGTTTGAAATATCACCCACACATAGGGCAGCAACATGGCTTCTCCATCCCGATGCGCCGAAGATTGATCCTCCTAAGGCTGTGACGGATCGAATCGCTCGTATGAAAAAGCTTACGGGAGGTATCGGTAGCAATGAGTAATATAAAACATGACGAAATACTTCTGCAGGTAGACCACCTCAAACAGTATTTCAAACTCGGTAGAAAAGAACTGAAAGCCGTTGATGATATTAGCTTCAATATAAAGCGCGGTGAGGTATTTGGCCTTGTCGGTGAGTCCGGATGCGGTAAAACTACAACCGGTCGCTCGATAATCCGCCTTTATAACAATACGGGCGGCGAAATACGGTTTAAAGGAAAACTCATCGGCATAGGCGAGGAAGAGAAGAAAAAGAAAATCGCTGCTCTGCGCAAATCAGGCGACATTGAAGGTGCGAAGAAACTGTCGCATGAGCTGGCTCAGATGCGCCGTGAGATGAAAGAAGCGGTTGCCAGCGGCATTATGACAAAATGCCAGATGATTTTCCAGGACCCGATAGCATCTCTTGACCCACGTATGACCGTGCGTGAGACGATAGCAGAGGGGCTTCGTATACGCGGTGTTCGCGATAAAAAATACATCGACAGCATGGTAAAAAAAGTGCTTGAGATGGTTGGCCTTGTTGAAGAGCACGCTGAGCGTTACCCGCATGAGTTCTCCGGCGGCCAGCGCCAGAGAATAGGAATCGCCCGCGCAATCGTGCTTGAACCTGAGCTTATAATAGCGGACGAGCCAATTTCAGCACTTGACGTGTCGATACAGGCACAGGTTATCAACCTGCTGAATGACCTGCGTCATGAAATGGGCTTGACAATACTTTTCATAGCTCATGACTTGTCGGTTGTTAAGTATTTCTCCGACAGAATAGCTGTTATGTACTATGGTAAAATTGTTGAGATGGCGGATTCCGATGAGTTATTCAAGAATCCCCTCCATCCGTATACAAAGAGCCTGCTCTCAGCTATTCCGCTGCCGGACCCGAACTATGAGAAAATGCGCAAGCGTAAAATTTATATACCGTCTTTAGAGCACGATTATTCGAAGGAACAGCCGAGTCTTCGCGAGATTATACCCGGCCATTTCGTATCGTGCAATACAGAGGAGCTGGCGAAGTATCAGGAGCAGATAAAGGTATGACGAAAAAGCCGCAACCGGAGTATGAGAATGACAATAAAAACACAAATGTAGATATAAGCACAGCAAAAGTCGGAGGTATAAGGTCGTCTGTATATTTCAAGTATATAGTCGCGTTTTCCGTCGGTGCTTTAATTGCTCTTTTTGTGTTTATTACAGCCGGACTTTTCAGTGCTGACAATGAAGCTGACGTGTATAAAATCTTGTCAAACGGATTTTATACGGCGGCAGTCCTTGTCGGCGGGACGGGCATTCTTGTATATTGCAGCTCCGGCGGCGTATTCGATATGATTTCTTATGGCGTCCGCGGGTCATTAAATGTGCTCTTTCGGAGAACACCGAAACCGGGCGAACCAAAGGATTTTTATGAGTACAAAGTCCAGCGCCATAAAAAACAACCGAAATTCCTTTATTTGATATTAACTGGTTTGTTTTACTTTGCACTATCTGTAGTTTTCACAATACTATTTAACAAAGTAGCTTAATATAAAAAAGTTACGTAAAAAACTGTCAATGAAAAGAACCTCCTGTGGCAGGAGTTATGATTCTGCCACAGGAGGTTTTTGTATACCATAAAAATGTAGAATTGGGCAATTGTTGACATATCAATAATAGCAAAAGCAACAAATTATTATTGTC
>LFTK01000071.1:0-4689 GCA_001513385.1 Clostridiales bacterium DTU064 | reverse complement strand
ATAAAGTACTCATTGTGTGGTGTTAATAAGGCTATAAAGAGTCTAAACATCTGAAATTATTCATTTTATTAAAGAGAGTATAGTTTTAATATCAGGCTGTGATTTCATCTCGTAGCTACGGCTGCGGTTTTTTCGTGTTCAGTTAAAAAGGCTTTTCAAAGTGTGTAATAAATAGCCGCAGCAGTGATTATGTTTTTCGTAAGCTCATAAAGTTTATATAGTGCGTATAAAGGAGAAAAATATGACGATTTTAATATTTGTGACGCACAGAAGGAAGGTAATAAAGAAGTGAAACTTGAGCTAAGAAACATTGACAAGTCTTTTGGAGAGAAAAAAGTCCTAAAAAACGTAACGCTATCTGCTGAAGGAGGAAAAGCATTCGGTCTTCTTGGCAGAAACGGTGCCGGTAAAACGACAACTATTCGTATTCTGATGAATGTATTTCCCGCCGATAAGGGGGAAGTGCTTCTTGACGAGAAGCCTATCAACTATGATAAAGTGCTTTTCGGATACCTACCGGAAGAGCGCGGGCTTTATCCCAAAAAGAAAATCATCGACCAGCTTGTTTACTTTGCGGAGCTGAAGGGAATGAGCCACTCGAAAGCGGTATCTGCCGTTGACTATTGGCTTGACAGGCTCGGCATGACCGAATACAGGAATAAGCGCTTAGATACGTTATCAAAGGGAAATCAGCAGAAAATCCAGCTTATTACCGCTGTTGCGCACGACCCGCAAATCGTTATACTTGACGAGCCTTTTTCGGGGCTGGACCCGGTAAACGCCATGCTCTTAAAGGATGTTGTCAAGGAAATCATCAGTAAAGGCAAGATTGTTTTTTTCTCAAGCCATCAGATGAATTACATAGAGGAATTCTGCGACAGCATCGCTATTATAAACGGCGGCCAAGTTGTCCTGTCAGGTGATTTACGCGAGATTAAGCGCAATTACCCCCGAAATCGTCTTGTTGTTCGTTCACTGCAAAATGAAAAAATAGCGAGTGAATACGAAGGTTCAGTTGAACGGGGCGAGAATGGCGACATCATCATTGTGCTTAACACCCCTGAGGAAAAGAAGAGCGTTATGAGTAAACTTACAGAGACTTATGACATTGACGAAATAAAAGTTTATGAGCCCTCGCTCAACGATATTTTCGTTGAGTATGCAGGGGATCAAATATAAGGGGGTGAGGATGGTGAAACAGTTTGGTAAAATACTTAAATTCGAATTTAAAAATTATATAACAAATAAAGTATTTATCGGCGTGACGCTTTTCTTTGTCGCTGTAATTGCCGGTGTCATGTTTTTTCCTTCTATAAAGGACATTTTCAAAAAGGAAGATAGCAACAACATCCCAGATGTCAGCGGAGACCTGCCGGTAATGCTCGTCATCAGCGACACAAAAGAAAACAGCGAAGCTGTTAGGGAAGCATTTGCTGCGACTTTCACTAATTATGAGGTTAAAGTTGCAGATACTGACATAGAAGGCGTAAAAGCTCAGATAGCGTCAGGCGAGGCTGAGTGTGCCTTTGTTTTAGATAGTCTCACCTCTTATACCTATTATGTCAACAACTTATCGATGTATGACAACAATACTGCCATAGCTGATGAGGTTCTGAGGAGTATATACCGTGTAAATGCTCTGGTACAAGGCGGCTTTACACCGGAGGAGGCAAGCGCTATACTAACAGCACCTATTGAAGGTAGGATTGAAAACCTTGGCATAGACCAGATGCAGAATTTCTTTTATACATACACAATGATATTTGCGCTTTACATGGTAATTCTGCTTTACGGTCAGATGGTTGCTACTAATGTTGCAACAGAAAAGAGCTCCCGCGCGATGGAACTGCTTATCACGAGCGCAAAGCCGACAGCAATGATGTTTGGCAAAGTCATCGCCACATGCCTTGCAGGTTTAATACAGATTGTTGCTATTTTCGGTTCCGCACTTCTGTTTTTCAATCTTAACGGCGATTACTGGGGCGGCAATGCTATCGTAAGCTCCATTTTCGGGATGCCGGCGGGTCTCTTTGTATACATGCTTATCTTCTTTATACTTGGATATTTTATCTGCTCATTTATGTTTGGTGCCATAGGCTCCACAGCGTCAAAGCTTGAGGATATCAACACCTCCGTAATGCCGATTACAATGATATTTGTTGCCGGATTCATGGTGGTTGTGTTTTCAATGTCAAGCGGCAATGTTGATACGGTTCTCATGAAGGTATGCTCATATATCCCCTTCACATCTCCGATGGCAATGTTTACACGCATTGCAATGAGCACGGTTTCGATATATGAAATCGGAGCATCTATCGCTATACTGGTTGTTTCAGTTATCGGTGTCGGTATACTCTCAGCAAAGATATACCGCGTCGGAGTATTGCTTTACGGCAACAAGCCTAAGATTGGCTCAGTTATCAAAGCTGTACTGAAAGCATAATATTATCGAAATTCATAAAAACAGGATGCCGAATCTAAGCATCCTGTTTTTTCGTGTTATTTAACTTAAAAGCGTGCGATAAGCTCATCAAGCGAGCAGATTTCCGCACCATAGACTTCCTTTAAATATTTAAGCCCTGATATATAATCTTCCTCGGTGAAGGCGTTTGTCGTTTCACGCGGTACGATTATATCATAGCCGAGGCAATATGCGTCTGCTGCTGTGTGGCGGCAGCACATATGTGTGTGAAGCCCTGTTATAATGAGTGTGTCAACGCCAAGCTCTGAGAGAAGCAATTGCAAATCGGTCTGATAAAAGCCACTGTAACGGCGCTTTGGTACGACGTAATCGCACGGTTGCGGCGTAAGCTCCGGTATTACCTCCGCACCCGGCGTTCCCTTTATTGCGTGGTCGCCCCATAGTTTAAGCTCGCGGTCAAGACCGGACAGGTGACAGTCGTTTGAGTAAATGATGGGGATTCCATGCTCCCGTGCGGCATTTGTAAGTTTGACTAAATCGGGGATAATAGCGCGCCCGCGCTCGCACCCGAGGGAACCTGTGACAAAATCGACCAGCATATCGACGACAATAACAGCGTACTTGCTCATTAACAACTCCTCCGATACGAGAGTATATTTTATAAACGATTATACATATGTAGTAACAAAATGGCAACGTTAATATAATGCACGACCTCAGTATGCATTTATAATATAGAGCTTAAAATCAAATGTCCGAATCGATAGGGTTTGGTGTGATAATTGCTCCCATGACACCAAAACTGGCACCCTGCCTGCGGTGTGAATAGAAAAGGTCTGGCGAGCAGTATGTGCAAAGGGAGCAGATGTCAATGTTTTCGCTTTTTATGCCGGAGGACTCAAGTATAAGCCTGTTGATTGCCTTTAAATCGGCTCTGTCGGTGCCGTTTAATACTGTGAAAAACTCCGCTGCTTTTTCAGAAGAAGCTCTTGTAACCTCAGAGCGGGATTTTAGCATCATTTTTATGAAAGTTTCCTTGAAATCAGGAGCTACGGTGTAACAGCAAGTGCCAATAGCAGGTCCTATTGCTGCTTTTATGTGATGTAATTTTGCACCATAGCGGAGCATTTTTTCAACTGCCAGCGCGGCAATCCCCGCCGCGGTGCCACGCCATCCCGCATGGATGGCGCTGACAATTCCTGCGCCGGCGTCGGCAAGGAGTATCGGTACGCAGTCGGCAGTTTTTACGGCAACGGTAACAAGCGGCGAGTCGGTAACAAAGCCGTCGCAGTAAAAATCATTCGCTGCGTTGTCCGGTGTGATGTATTCGATAATATCTGAATGTAGTTGCTTTGTGGCAAGCGTGAAAATATAATCGCCCGCCGCGTACGGCGGCATTATGCCGCAAGCGGCAGCTAAGCGGCGCCTGTTTTCCGTGACAATATCGGCGCTGTCAGCACCGGCATCACCGCCGGATGTGTAGCTCACGTTAAGTTCCGCCGTGTGCGGAAGTGTTGATACGCCGCCAATACGCGTCGAAAATGCGTGCTTGACACCTAAAATGTCAGATGTGAAGAAAACAACTCCATCTGACGTTTTCATCTCAAACATAAAGTCCTCCGTTTTGTGGATGAGGGAAAACGCAGGGGACGCACGCCAGAGGGCGCTGCCCTCTGGACACCCGCCAAAGGGGCCACGCCCCTTTGGAATCCCGGAATTATAAAACATATTTTAAAAGTCAAGCTCGTATGAAGCTTGACTTTATACTATTAAAACTGTATATGCTGTATTCTTTTTTATTGACACAAAGCGTCAGCGTTCAGGGGTTTGTTTTGTACGAAATAAGTCCCGTCGCTATCATGATTTAATCATGAATTAAGGCATTTTTCAATAGCTGCAATCTTAACGCATGTTGTGAGGACATGCATAGCGGTGGCAAGGTCATCATTTGACGGGAATGTCGGGGCTATGCGTAAATTTTTATCCTCGGGATCATGTTTGTACGGGAATGTTGCTCCGACATCTGTCAGGCGCACGCCGGCGTCGCGGCAGAGATTGTAAACGCGCGTGGCACAGCCGGGCATAACATCAAGGCTGACAAAATAACCACCTTTAGGATTTGTCCAAACGGCAGCGCCGGTGCCTTCAAGCTCGCGCTTTAGTGTGTCTTTTACTATTTCAAACTTAGGACGCAGCATTTCGGCATGAAGCTCCATCTGACGCCGCACAGCGGCGGCATTGGGGAAGCAGCGCACATGACGAAGCTG
>LFTK01000034.1 GCA_001513385.1 Clostridiales bacterium DTU064 | reverse complement strand
ATCGGTATATTTGATAACATCTTACACCGGATGTATAAATCGGGCATAATACCGACCTACGATCCGGATTCGCTCTTCCCATATTTCGGTGCTATTGCTGTACTTATACTCGTTTTAGCGGGTATAATTTTATGGTTTTATCCTCCTGTGCGGGTAATATCCCTAAAAACCATCCTTGCATATTTAGTTGTGATGGGTTTAACATTCCTTTTTGAAGGTTTAATAGGGATTGACACATCAATATCAAGCGTGTGTCTTTTGTTTTTCGTTGTATCTGCAATAATAGTGTTAAACCAGAGCAACATACACCGGAAAATTACAGATACAATCAGTGCGGTGTCAGTATCAGCCCGTTATGATAACTTACTGTTTGTACTGTTAACGCTTATTGCAATTTTTCTTGCACTTTTCGTTTTTGCTGCTATTTTTGAGGGATTATCATTCATCTTCCGCTTCATATTCTTATTCATAACGATTAAAATGCTCGGCAAGTCGGGGGATGATTCAGCAGTAGATTACCAAGACCCTGAAGTTATAAACGAAGTGTTTCTCAGAGAACTTTTCAAGGGCAGAAGGGCATCGTCGAAGGTCCTCGTTGTAATCTTTTTCATCGCCCTTGCTTTTTTCCTCTATTTGCTTTTAACGAACAACAAGGAATCGACAAAGCGCTTTATAGCGTGGGTTCGTAAGCTCATTGACTCAATTATGATGTTTTTCATGAATATCCGAAGCTATGACAGAAAAGTAAAGCATGTACCTGTGTTCGTTAACTTCACAGATGAGGTAATAAAACTTCAGGATGCCACCATTCGTCCGTACGAGAAGGCGGGCCTTGAAAAGAAAAGTTATCGCGATTTTGAAGCGCATCTTAACGCGCTGCCGACAGACGAGGAGCGGTTGCAGTTCGCGTACGTCACACTTCTATCAGTTTACCGATCCCTTAAATTCTCACTTCTCAACTCTGACACACCTCGTGAGGTGCGTGATAAAATTATAGCGCAGTCAAGTCAGTCGAGCGCTACAATGCAAGAAATAACAGACGCAATTGAAATGGTTGATTATATAGAAAGACTTCCTGAAAAAGAAGAATATACATCGGCACTGCAAAAAATGTGTCAAATAATAAAACAACACTTTGCGGCTTAAAACCATATAATATAAAATATTTGGCGTAACCGGAATGCTATATTAAAAATAGGATAGATATGAGAGCATTTAAAGATATTCCAATCCCGATAATAGTCCTTTGCTTTATTTTTGGTGCTTGGCCTATTGCTGTAGTTTTAATTATATTGCGTGTGTTGGGTTCAAACGAAAGCAGCGGCTCAGGATCAAATGAAAGACAAGGACGTAACAGCAACATATATTCATACGGGAAAAATACCGGCTCAACTTACACTACCATATATAAGAATAAGGGCGACGCGGGTAATAATGCCACAACTAATGCAATTACCGCGTCATCTCAAGGAGAGGTGCGTCATGTTCCTTATACGCGTGGTAATGCAAACACAGCGTCGGAAAAAAGCGCATATGGTACTTATAAAAACAGTAAAAGTGAAAACTATGCCGGAAGTTTCGCTTTTGAAAATGAAAAGGGCGCAAAAGGCAGGTTCCCGCAATTAGGTAAATATAAAAGAGGTGCAGGAACCGTACTGTCGACGCTGTTTTTAGCGATAGGCGTTTTTGTGACATTTGTAATGGCGCTTGGCTCTTTCGGGTCAGCTGTTACTACCGGTTTAACATGGGCAACATTTTCCCAAGTGTCATCAACTGCTATTTCTGCAACTATAACAGGAATTTTATATCTTTTCCGCAGTTATTATAAAAGCCAGGATTACAGGATTATCAGCATTCTTTCAATACTCAGAACGAGAAATTACATTTCAATAGCTGAGCTTGCCGGTATGCTTGATGTATCCGAAAAGCGTGTGATACGCGACCTTCGTATGATGCTTTCAAAAGGACTTCTCGGAAAACAGGCGATAATCGATATGCGTATCCGTTACTTAATCCTGACTGAGGATGCTCGTGTTGACGCCGAGAGAGAAGCGGCTGATAGTGGTTATACGGGCCGTACATTTGAGCGGTGTCAGGAAACCGAGGTTTCAACAAAGCCGGAGTCAGAGGAATGCAGCGAGAATGAATTCGATAAGATACTGAAGGAAATACGCCAGCGCGACGAGGAGATACAAAACGAAGAAGTTTCGGCTAAAATCGTAAAAATCGAAGCTATCACACGAAATATATTTAAATATGTCGAGGAAAAGCCTGAGCACAAGACGCAAATCCGCGGATTTTTGAATTATTACCTCCCGACAACTTTAAAACTCCTCAATTCTTATGCATACTTTGAACGGCAGGGCATTGAGGGGGAAAATATCAAGGCAGGGAAGAAGAACATCGAGGAAATACTGGATATGCTAATCAAAGGCTACGAGCATCAGCTCGATCGTCTCTTTGAAGCCGATACACTGAGCGTCGAGAGCGATATAAACGTGCTTGAGCAGATGATGAGACGCGACGGTTTTACGGTGATGATTTTAATATCAATAAGATTGACAAAGATAATCCTTTTGGAATGAACAGTTTTTCAGACAAAGGTTATACAGACGATATAAGTGACGGCTTTGGCGGTGGCATAGCCGCACAAGAGCAACGCGAAGACGAGCAAAAAGACGAATAATTGAAAATAAGCAAAATCCCCGAAAGCAAAGTGCATCATTTTCGGGGATTTTTATATGTGCACTTTATTATTTTAATCATGTTTTGAGTTGTGCGTTTGCAAATTTATAGGTTCTCTTTACTTAAGATGTATATCTGCGGTATAATTGTTTTGTATAATTGAACGAGAAGGAGATACAAAAATGCCGGTCGAGGTTGACAAGCTGCCAGCTCTTGTGAGGGAGTTTTTATCGTACAAACAAGCGATACAAGGCTGCTCACCTAAAACGGTTGAGGAGTATGCTCTCGATTTGCGCACCTTCTTTCGCTATATTAAGGCAACCCGCACAGGCTTGCCGACAAGTGGTGAGGAGTTCGACAATATCAACATAAGCACACTTGGTGCATCTGACATAACATCAGTCACTCCTGCCGATATATATGAGTTTTTTCTCTATGTAGACCGTGTTCGCGGGAATGGCTCCGCTGCAAAAGCGCGTAAGCTTTCGGCTATAAAATCGTTTTATAAGTACATAACAGTGAAAAAGGGCATGATGGAAGCAAGCCCTGCAGCGAACATCGAAACGCCAAAGAAGAAAAAAGCGCTGCCCAAGCACTTAACACTTGAAGAAAGCATTAATCTGCTTGATGCCGTCCGCTCAGATGAAACCTCAAAAACACGCGAGCGCGATTTTTGCATGATTACGCTGTTTTTAAACACGGGAATGCGTCTTTCCGAGCTTGCGGGAATATCGCTTGAGGACATAGACAGCGAGCTTCGGTCGCTTCGCGTCATAGGAAAGGGAAATAAAGAGCGTATCATATACCTTAATGATGCCTGCCGGGCCGCTTTATCGGAGTACCTGCCGATTCGTATTGCCTGGCCCGTTAAGGATAAGAATGAGAGAGCTCTTTTCCTAAGCTCGCAAAATAAAAGAATAAGTATAAAGACAATACAGTGGGTTGTATATAAATATCTTAAAGCCGCAGGCCTTGAGTATAAGCATTTCTCAACTCATAAGTTAAGACACACAGCCGCAACTTTGATGTATGCATCCGGCAAGGTTGACGTTCGCGTCCTCAAGGAAATTCTCGGGCACGAACAGCTTAATACAACACAAATTTACACACACGTGTCTGACAAGGGAATGGAGCGAGCCGTCGCTGAAAATCCGCTTGCTTCATATTCATACTCAGACAGCCCACGCAGGACACTTCGCCGGGTAGCCCTCCGCACCCCACCGAAAGCAGAAAAGACAGATGAAGCAAAAGAAAAAGCAAAATAAAAATAAATACCAACATAAGCGTCAAAATGCACGCTGACCAAAAGTTTTGTTTGTTCTTTTAAATTCAGAGGTTCATCTTTTTTATAATAGTAAAACCTTCGTTATAATTGACAAAAGAGGCTGCAGCATGTTAACATATCTTTAATGAATGGAACAAAACTGCCTGTGAATGGAGGGATGTTTTTCATGCCAATGCCTAAGCCTATGCGCGGATACTGGTGGTATTTAGCCTTTTTAATAGCCATCTTTATGATTGTCATAGGTATTTATTACATGACAAAGGGCGATTTTTCCTTTGAATATACCGGGGCTGTCGCCTGTGGTGTTATTTACATCGTTTTATTTTTTGCTCTGCCGAACAAAATTGCAGAGCACAGGATGAAAAAATTTACAAAAATGTTCCCGAATATGCCTCATCCGCTAAAGACTCCTGCTCGCTTGACTATTATCAGCGACGACGATCCGAATGAGGCTCCTGAAGCATCAAGGATTCGTATAAACGGGGAGTTTGCGTTTGCAATTTCGGCGACTGAGAGCCGTGCAGCACCTATCACGTTCAGTCATGCTGTCGTTGAGATTGAAGGTGGTGTGCCTGAAAAGTCAAGAATGCAGCTTGATTTTTCGGACGGTGAACAAGTTGATCTGCATATTAAAAACCATGAGTTTGTACCGAGTAAAACTCATCGCCAAGTAGCTGAAAAAATATAAAATATACATAAAAAACCGGAGGATAAATTAATGGAGCATAACGAAATCGTACGTGCCATAACGGAGGGTAAAACATCGCTCGGTATTGAGCTTGGCTCGACACGTATAAAAGCCGTACTTATCGGCCCTGATTTCGCACCGATTGCATCAGGAAGCCACGATTGGGAAAACCGCTTCGAAAATGGCATTTGGACATACAGCGTTGACGATATCTGGAATGGTGTCCGCGACAGCTACGCAAAGTTAGCGGCTTCTGTCAAGGAAAAATACGGTGTTGTTCTGAAGAAAACAAGCGCTATCGGATTTTCAGCGATGATGCACGGCTATATGCCGTTTGACGCCAACGGAGAGCTTCTCGTGCCGTTCCGCACATGGCGCAACACGATAACAGAGGAAGCTGCCGCTATTCTCACAAAGGAGTTTTCATTCAACATTCCTCAGCGCTGGAGCATAGCGCACCTGTATCAGGCTATACTCAACGGGGAGGAGCATGTTAAGGACATAAAATACCTCACGACGCTTGCGGGATATGTACACTGGAAGCTGACAGGCCGCTTCGTTCTTGGAATTGGCGATGCGTCCGGAGTTTTCCCGGTCGATATGAATACGCTCGACTACGATAAAGAACTCATGGCAAAATTCGACGCCCTCATAAAAGATAAAAACCTGCCGTGGAAACTTGCCGATATTATTCCGGCTGCTGTATTGGCGGGTGAGGACGCCGGCGTCCTGACAGAAGAAGGTGCCAGACTGCTCGATCCTTCGGGGAACTTAGAAGCAGGAATACCGGTTGCACCGCCGGAAGGCGATGCCGGCACCGGCATGGTGGCGACAAACAGCATAGCACCGCGCACGGGCAACGTTTCGGCTGGCACATCCATATTTGCGATGATAGTGCTTGAGCGACCGCTAAAGGGCGTTTATCCCGAAATCGACATCGTGACAACGCCAACCGGTAAAATGGTCGCCATGGTTCACTGCAACAACTGCACATCGGACCTCAATCTTTGGGTTGAAATGTTTGCAGAACTTTTGCATGAAGCCGGATGCGACATCCCGATGTGGAAGCTGTACGATATATTCTATTTCCAGTCTGAGAAGGGCGATCCTGACTGCGGCGGGCTTATGTCGTATGGTTATCTGTCCGGTGAGCACGTGACAGGATTCAATGAGGGAAGACCGCTCTTTGTACGTGAAAGCAATTGCCGCTTCAATCTTGCAAACTTCACACGCACAATTCTTTTCTCCTCCCTCGGCGGGCTTAAAACAGGGCTTGATATCCTCTTCCAGAAAGAAAATGTCAAGGTCGACATTATATATGGACACGGTGGCCTTTTCAAGACGGAGCGCGTAGGCCAGAGCTACCTTGCCGCTGCTATAAATGCACCTGTATCTGTCATGAAGACAGCCGGAGAGGGCGGCCCGTGGGGAATGGCTCTTCTTGCATCGTATCTCGTCAACAAAGAAAAAGGCGAGTCGCTTGAATCATTCCTTTCACAGAAGGTCTTTGCAGGCGAGAAGGGAGTAACGCTTGAGCCGAATCAAAAAGACGTAGAAGGCTTCGAAGCTTTCAGCGAACGCTATAAGAGGTACCTTGCAGTAGAACGCGCCGCGGTTGAAAACGTGAAATAACAATATTGCTGACCGTCAAAGCAAAATAAAGTCCGGTTTAATATTAAAATATTTGCCCCTATTATCAGTCAATGTGATTTAATGACTAATATTAGGGGCAATTTTTTTATTCGTTTAAAATATCTTTGAAATTCACACAAAGCATTTTATAATATGATAAAATATTATTAATTAAGTGATAGTATAAATGTCAGCACCGGTAGAGGACGACGAAAGATATGATAAAGGTTAGACAATGAAGTGAAGAACATTTTCAATGTGTATTTTCAAATGTTAATATTTTGTTAATTGATATAAACAGCATGATGTGATATAATAATCCCAAAAATTGACTATAGGAGAATCAACTATGTTTGATGTTAATAAAACAATTGAAGCGCTTAAACGCTGGATAATAGATTGGTTTGATGAAAACGGTCCCGGCTGTAATGCCATTGTCGGTATCTCGGGAGGTAAAGACAGCTCTACCGTCGCAGCTCTTTGTGCTGCTGCACTTGGTCCGGACCGCGTAATCGGCGTTTTAATGCCGAACGGTGAACAAAGCGACATTGATATGGCGTATAAACTTGTATCACATCTCGGGATTCGTTACTATGTTATAAACATTAAGGCAGCGTGCGACGGCGCAATGCGTGAGCTTGAAGCAGCACTTCCGAAAATTACATCAGCAACTGTTGTAAATCTTCCTGCCCGTATTCGTATGACAGTGCTTTATGCAGTAGCACAGTCTTGCAACGGACGCGTCGCCAATACGTGCAACTTATCTGAGGATTGGGTAGGGTATAGCACTCGTTATGGCGACTCGGCAGGTGATTTCAGCCCGCTCGCACAGCTTACTGTCGATGAAGTAAAGCAAATTGGCCGTGCTCTTGGGTTACCACCTGAACTCACGGAAAAAGTGCCGAGCGATGGGCTTAGTGGCAAGACTGATGAAGATAACCTCGGATTCACATATGCGACGCTTGATAAATATATACGCACCGGTGTATGTGACGACCCTGATGTAAAACGCCGCATTGATGAAAAGCACAGATTAAACCGCTTTAAACTGGAGCCGATGCCGTGCTTTGACTCAGGACTTCCTATTTACGCGGAGGATTGATAAACATTTATTCGCAACTATAACAAATAACCGCGGATATCATTGATTGGAGGCGGTGGCAATTGAGTATACGGGAACGAAAAAAACGCAAAGGCATCAGATGGTGCTTTTTTATCCTTTCCCTTGTACTTTTTGTCACCGCCTTTGTTTATTACTTTTGGTTTACACCTCTCGGCTACAGGATGTCGGTGATGTTTCATGGATTTCGGGAACTTTCCCCGGGTATTTACGTCGATAAAGAGTATGAAGGCGATAGATATATCATTTTAAAGCGTATAAATGCAGCCAAGGCGCGGCATAGTGAGTTTTGGGGTGAGGTAAAAAGCAATCCTACCATAATCATCACCGATGATGAAAAGAAAATTGCTCGGCTTGGTGGGGATCATAATGCATACACAATTGCTGTGTTTGCCGTGCGTACATATATTTCATTGTCATCGAGCTGGATTAATGTTGACGTTATTGCACATGAGCTGACTCATGCGGAGACACATTATCGCGTATTTCATGGGCTTATATCGTTTAAGCGACCGATACCCGTATGGTTCGATGAAGGATTAGCGCTGCAAAACGATACGCGCGAGCGATATGGGGATACCGCATGGATATACGCGACCGACTATACGCGCAAGAAAGTTGACCTTGACGCTATTAACGGAGAAGAGTTTTATGAAGGAACTGAAAAAGAGGTGCTTTACAATTACATTGTTTCGCGTTATGAGGTCAAAAAGTGGATTACTGAAAACGGAATTGAAGCACTGAAAACACTGCTTGAGGAAATACGGCGCGGGGGAGATTTTAACACGCTATATAATAAAAATAAACAAGAATAAAATAGCGTTATTTTTTATGTGATGACAAAATAAAACATAAAAGTTTAAATTATTATAATGAATATGTGTAAAAAGAGTATTATACTCAATTTGCATATGAGTAATTAAAGTGTCCAATAAACCTGGGCACCGTTTTAAAGTAAAAGGACGGAAGTAAAAATGATTAAAGCACTTAGCACCGCTGTGAAGGCGGCTGGTAAAGTATTCAGTTTACCTAAAGTGCGACAGTTGCCGCAGGTTCTTTTGCCAGCAACAGCAGTCGGAATTTTTATCGCTGCTTTAAAATCGGATACAATAACGACTGAAAACCGCTGGCTAATCAAATATATTATTATAATGATTGCCCTTATGGCAACTTCATTTTTCGTAAAGCAAAAAGCGCTTCGCTACATAGGATGGCCGCTTTTTGTCATACTGCCGGCGGCTTGTTTCCTTTTAATAGAAGCGTTTATCCATAATCCGTTTGAAATAGCAAATAAAATATTTTTTTTAAATCTCACTTTTTATTACACGCTTACGCTTTCCGTTTTATTTCTATCAAAACGCACATGGATTGCTGCTGTAATCACAGCAGCCCTGTCCATGGGACTTGGTATAACAAATTACCTTGTACAAAGATTCAGGGGGACGCCGTTTTTCCCGTGGGATATATCAAGCGCAGGAACTGCCGCAAATGTTATCGACAACTACGACTTTGACCCCACGATAGAATCTGCTGCTATAATATGCACATACTTATTTTTAATACTTCTCTCCATTCGTTCGTCAATCAAACTGCACTTTAACTTCCGCTGGATACAACCGGTGGCTGCCGTTTTATGCGGAGCATTGTTCTTTGGTTATTGCGCTTACCTTCAGACAGATGATGTATATAAGCGCTTTTCGCTTTATCCGTACCTTTTTTCGCCCGGTGTACTGTATAAAAGAAACGGATTTATTGTTTCGTTTTTATCAAACATGAAGTACTTAAATGTAAATGTACCGGACGGTTATGACCAAGATGCGGTTGAAGCGATATTAAATGAATATAAAGACGTGGATACCGGCATCTCGATAACACCGGAAGACGAGCTGCCGAATATTATTGTCATAATGAACGAAGCATTCTCAGATCTGTCGGTGTTAGGGGATTTTACAACAACCGACGATGTCATGCCTTTTATAAAATCGCTTAATGAAGATACAATAAAGGGGTGGCTTCATGTTTCGGTTGTCGGCGGAAATACGGCGAACACTGAATTTGAGTTTCTCACCGGCTCGACGATGGCGTTTTTACCGGCAGGAAGCATCCCGTATCAGCAATATATAGACAGGGAAACACCGAATCTCGCCTCTCAACTTGCCGATTTGGGGTATAAGACGACGGCTATACACCCTTTTTATGCGTCAGGCTGGCGACGCAATAAAGTTTATCCTCTCTTTAGTTTCGAAAAATCAATTTTCAGTGAGGATTTACCGTGGCTTAGTAAAATACGAAACTACATCTCAGACATCGCAGTTTACAGACACATAATGTCAATGTTCGATTATAAGAATAAAGATGAAAAGCTGTTTATTTTCAATGTAACAATGCAAAACCACGGCAGCTATACAAACTCATATGCTAATTTTACACCGACGATACATGTAAAGGGGCTTGAGGATCAGACGCGCCTGACGATGTACCTTTCGCTGCTTCGCGAATCAGATAATGCGCTGCGTGAGCTGTGTGATTATCTGAAAACATACGACGATAAAACAATAGTCCTTTTCTTTGGTGACCATCAGCCGGCGGATATCGTAGCGAACCCTATACTAAAGCTCAACGGTAAAACTATTGATGAGGATTCCGTTGAAGAGCGGGAAATCCGTTATATCGTACCATTTGTTCTGTGGGCAAACTATGATATTGAAGAAGCAGAAGTTGATGCTATCAGCGCTAACTACCTCTCAACTTTACTTTTAAAAACTGCGGGAATCGAGCTGACGACACAGCAAAAATTCTTATACAGCCTATATGAAAAATACCCCGTCATAACAGCGAACTGCTATATTGACGCTGAAGGCAATTATTATCAGGCAAACGAGATATATGAAAATGAGCTATTAAATAAATACGCAATACTCCAGTATAACCTGCTTTTTGGTGATATTGAAGAGGAGCTGTTTGAAACAAACGGCAGTGAAAAGTAAATGTGTAAAAAAGCATAGATAGAAAAATAATTGCTTTGATAAAAAATTAAGGCGTATAGTATGAAAAACCTTCATACTATACGCCTATTAATTTTTGTTAATTTAATATTTATTACTCTGTTGTTTTTAGTGTGTTGTCGCCACCTGAAAGAGAAAGTAAATGCTTATTAAATGCATCAATAATGGCAGCGGCAGCTTCCTCTGGTGTTGTGTAAGTTGTGTCGTAGATAAGGTCATAGTTGCCGAGGTCGAAATAATCAACGCCATAAATATCGCGGAAACGCTTTCGCTCAACCTCGCTTCGCTCGATGAGTTGACGTTTTGCTTCTTCAACGGATGAATATTTTTCGCTCTTTCCGCGGTTCATTGTAAAAACGCGCTGGGCGGCAACGTCCGGATCGACGGTAAGAAATATTCTATATGAATTTTTTGCAAAATACCACGCCATGCGCGAGTCGAAAATTATATTATCACGTTCTGCTGATAACTTTGCCACAGCTTCGTCGATGATATAATCGAGCGATGCGTCCGTCAGCATACGCTTGTTAAGCTCAAGCGTTGATATGCCCATTTCTTCGGCAGTGCGGCGCTGTATCTTTCCAGTGTTATAAATTTCATAGCCGAGAGTTTCGGACATTATTTTAGCAATTGTCGATTTACCACTGCCGAGTTTGCCAGTTATCGCAATATTCATTGCGTTATTATCCCTCCAAGATTAAAACGCCCAATTTCCATCTTTGAAGATTAAAGTTTCCTCGCCCGAACGAAGCTGCGCTGTTATTGTGAGGTCAGGTGCTCCTATCATAAAGTCAACATGTATGATAGAGTCGTTGACGCCCATTGCGCGGATTTCATCGAAGCTGTATTTTTCATAGTCAGCAACACAGTTATTAAATCCGCGTCCGAGCGCAACATGGCAGCAGGCGTTTTCATCGAAAAGTGTGTTGTAGAAAAGTATTCCGGTGTTGTTTATCGGTGAATCATATGGAACAAGAGCAACTTCGCCAAGATACGAAGCGCCTTCGTCCATAGCTAAAAGCTGTTTTAGGAGGTCCTCTCCTTTTTCTGCTTTCACTTCAACAGCTCGTCCACCCTCGAAACGAACAGAGAAGTTTTCGACAAGCTGTCCGCGTACCGAGAGCGGCTTTGTAGCGACAAGTACACCTTCAGCTTCGCCTTTCATAGGAGTTGTGAAGCACTCTTCGCTTGGTATATTGGGGTTGTAAAAGATTCTGCTGCCGAGCGTGTATTCACCGCCACCGAGAAATACGCCGTTTTCCATAAGGCCAACGGTGAAATCAGTGCCGTTTTGTGATTTATAATGAAGTTTGCGTATGCCGAGTTTATTCAAATACTCGCAGCGCGATGCAAGGTCTGCGTTGTGAAGGCGCCAAGCTTCTGTAGGATCGTCGCCATCAGCGCGCGAGGCAGCAAGAATTGCTTCCCAGAGGTGTTCGACAGCACGCGGCTTCGATTCATTTGGGAACACCTTTTTTGCCCATTCAACGCCAGGGACGGCAGCTATGCACCATTGATGCTTATTCTCCATCCCATCGCGAATGGGCTTTAATATTTTCTGCTTTTCCTGAGTTGCCTTTGAAAGCTTTTCCTGATTTATTCCGCGCATTCCGTCGGGATCATCGGATGTAAGGTATATATAAGCCGGTAAAAGCTCGGCTTCGCGGCGGGCACGGGCTACTTCCCAATCCTCAAGCGTACCGAGCATTTTTTGGCTTCTGTATTTGATATGAAGCTTTGATATCGGCTGATGATGCCAATCAACGGTCACCTTACGCGCACCTGCTTTGTAGCAAGCTTCAACAACATACGTTACAAACTCCGGCTGGTCAAGAGCAGCATTTATAACAACATCCTGCCCGCGGCGAACAGCCGCACCGGTTGACACAATAAGTGATGCATATTTCTTTAAAGCTGTTTTTTTCATGATATCATTTCCATTTATTAAATTAATATATGTGTATGTAGAGCATATCACGAAGGCATAATTTATGCAAATAGTTTTTATAAATAACTCTTGTTTTTGCTTATAAAAATAAGAATAGTTGCTTATACTGCCGCCCCGTGATATAATTATAGAAGCGAAATAGTTGATACATTAAATACCTAAAATAACGTAATGATTATAGCAGGGAAGCTTTATCAGGTGCCATATTAGGCGGCAACTGTTGTATGAATACATGGAATATAATTAATATACGATGAAAACAGAAACAATCGATATAATAAAGGAAAAAATCATAGTGAGCACGTGCGATGATCCTGCACGCTTTGTGACACACAGCGAAGATGAGACAGAGGTTCTTGGCGCAGCACTTGCTCAGGTTATAATAGATGAGCTTGATAGAAATAAAGCTCAAAGTAAATTCAGTGCATATCCTTTCATAGCGCTTTATGGCGGCATGGGCGTCGGCAAAACAGTATTTGTGCGCGGGTTTGCGTCTGTATTTTCCCCGGGAGCCGCCGTGCGCAGTCCGACATACACAGTAGCGAACGAATATAAAACGGGCAAGTATAATCTTTATCACTTTGATTTATACAGAATAACCGACCCCGATGATTTATACTCAACAGGGTACTATGAGTATATTGATTCGGGCGTCTGCATCGCCGAATGGAGCGAAAACGCCTACGGATGTCTTCCGCGCCATATATGGCGGGTTGAGATTGAGCGTGGCACGGATGAAAATGAGCGCACCATTACGATATGTCGCGCGGAAACGAAGGGCGGTGTATAATTTATGCTGACATTAGCTGTTGACTCATCGGCAAAAGTCGCGTCTGTTGCCGTTGTATGTGATGATGGAACACCGCTTGGCATTGTAACGCTTTCTGCAGGTTTTACACATAGCGAAACGCTGCTTCCTGCAGTTGAGTTTCTCTTTAATTCACTTCGCATATCGGCCGCTGACTTAGGTTTGTTCGCATGTGCAGCAGGTCCCGGCTCATTTACCGGTGTAAGGATAGGCGTTTCAACGATAAAAGGTCTTGCTTTCGGGCGCGGTGTACCGTGTGCCGCTGTGTCTACACTTGAAGCGCTTGCAGAGGCGACAGCACCGCTTCGCGGCTTATCATGTGCCGCAATGGATGCACGTCGTGAGCAGGTTTACACAGCAGTGTTCGATTGTAGGGATGGTACGCCAAAAAGAATCACGCCGGACGAAGCGATACCAATTGACGTGCTGGCGGAGAAGCTTCGCGAAATAAAAAGCGAAACCAGAGCTACTGTTTATATTTCCGGCGACGGCGCGACGATTGCAAGAAAGCACCCTATAATATCAACGCTTGCAGGTGATGTGCCGCCTGATATGGCGATGGGGAGTGCATATAACGTTGCCATATGTGCTCTTCGTATGCATAAAGCAGGCTTGACGACTGATGACGCAGGGCTTTATCCGATATATCTGCGCCCGCCGCAGGCAGAGCGGGAATACGCGGAAAAACATAAAAACGATAATAATATTTAAAATCGAAGGGATTAATATATGAAAGTAGCGCTTGCCGCCGATCATGGCGGATATAAACTTAAAGATAAGCTTATTGAACATTTAAATTCAAAAGGTATTGAAACCGTTGATTTCGGCACAAATTCGGATTCATCGTGCGATTATCCCGATTACGCCGACAAGGTGTGCCATGCTATCACAAGCGGAGAATGTGAACTTGGTATTCTTGTCTGCTCCACAGGCATTGGTATGTCGATAGCGGCGAACAAGCACCCGGGCATAAGGGCTGCATGTTGCTCAGATTTGCTCAGCGTTTCACTCACGCGCAGCCATAATAACTCAAACGTCCTCTGCCTTGGAGCGTTTATCGTTGCCGAAAGGTTTGCCTGTGAGATGGCGGATATATTTGTGTCAACGCCGTTTTCAGGTGAAGAACGCCATGTCAGACGCGTATCGAAGTTAATTGAACTTGATAAATACCTTGATAAAAGCAAATAAGCACAAAAATGAAAAATCGACCGACGGGCATAACCCGGACGGTCGATTTTTATATGGAAAATATGTAATATAATTATGTCCTGTTTTATAAAAACTTACTGTGATGCTGTAATTATCGCTCCCGGTATGTTTTGAAGCGAATACTGTTTTTCAACGGCGCCGATTTCGTATGCGACTTTTGGCATACCATAAACAACGCTTGTTTTTTCATCCTGACCGATAGTGCGGGCGCCGGCTTGCCTCATGGATAAAAGCCCCCTCGCTCCGTCGTCGCCCATTCCCGTCAAAATTACGCCTACAGCGTCCTCGCCGCACGCTTTTGCGACTGATTCAAACAAAACATCAGCCGATGGGCAATGACCATTTACTTTTTCACCTGCGAAGGTTTCAACTCTTAGCTTGCTGCCAAGGCGTTTTATTCGCATGTGCATGTCGCCCGGCGCCACCAGCACAAGACCACTTTCAACATAGTCGCCGGTTTTCGCTTCGCGCACGGAAAACATTGTTGAATTATTCATTCTCTCGGCAAACATACGTGAAAATACAGGTGGGATGTGCTGAACGATTACGATTCCCGGCAAGTCTGTCGGCAATTTGCTTAGAATACTGTATATCGCTTCCGTGCCGCCTGTTGAAGCCCCGATGGCTATTATTTTCTTTGAGTACGATGGTGTCTTATTCTGATTTAAAACTGTGGCTGGGGCTTGATTACGTGTGCTGTCGGGAATACTGTCGCGAGCACTATCGGTATGTGATCCTATATTGATGTTTGCCGATGCTGCTACTTTTATCTTTGATATCAGATCCTGCAGGAAAACATCTTTTGTTCTCCCGATTGATACGTCAGGTTTTGCGACAAAATCAACAGCACCTGCATTCATAGCGTCAAGCACTACGTCGCTTACTGAGCTCATGACGATTACGCGAATAGGATATTGCGGCAGTAGCCTGCGAATAAACTCAATACCGTTCATTTTAGGCATGACAACGTCGTACACCATAACATCAGGCGCAAACTCGATGATTTTATCTCTTGCTTCATACGGGTCTGTTGCGATGGCCACTGTTTCAATATCGGGATCAGATGATACTCCACGTTCTATGATGCCACGAAAAACAGCACTGTCATCTACAATCAGCAGCCTGATTTTTTTCATCTTGTTTTCTCCGATAACTTTATTCTTCCTTTATATATATAGCAGGTTTTAAATACTTATACCTTATCATCTCCCGGTTGAAAGTCTCGGAATGTCCAACGAATAAATAGCCGCCATTTACAGTAGCATCATAAAACTTGTCTAATAGATTGAATTTAGTGTCTATATCAAAGTATATCATAACATTGCGGCAAAAAATTACGTGAAATTTGCGTTTGAAGTTAAAAAATTCATTCATCAAGTTAAATTTTCTGAAAATCACCTCGTTTTTTATCTTATCTGATATAGCATAACTCGACTCGTCAACATTTTTAAAGTATTTCTTGCGCCAATGTAAGGGAAGGGAATCAACATTATTTTTACTGTAAATACCGGCGCGCGCTTTCTCAAGAGCATTGTCAGATATATCGGTGGCGAGAATTCTCGTGTCCCATAGATACTTTTCACTGCCGAAAAACTCGTCTATTATCATTGCAAGTGTATAAGCTTCCTCGCCGCTTGAGCAACCTGCGCTCCATATACGTAAATCGTGGTCAGTCACAGTCTTTTTTAGTTTCGGCAGGACAACATCCCGAAAAAACATAAAATGTTCAGGTTCGCGCATGAAATATGTATGGTTTGTCGTTATTTTATTCATGAGCTTTGCTGCGGCGACACCGGTTTTATCATTGACAATATAATTATAATACTCAGTAAAGCTCTTAAAATTGTTTTGGAGGAGTATTGTGTTAAGCCTTGCTAATACAAGCGATTTCTTTTCCTCTTTTAAATGGATGCCATAATTTGCTTCTATAAAAGATGCTAATTGCTTAAATTCTTCATTTGTAATTGTTATCAGAATAATCACCCTTTTAAAATATTAGGAGAGGACTGTGAAGTTCTCTCCTAAAGTTTTTGTACTGTTTATTAAATTTATTAATATTTACCGAACTCGTTGTCACTGAGTGAAATAGCAGGCGGTGTTTCACTTTCTGTCTTTTTTGCCTTCGGTGCGTTTTTCTTTGGTATTTCTGCTTCTGTTGGTGATGCGGATTTATTAGTTGCTTCCTTAATTTTGAATATGCTTACGGATTGTTTAAGCTGCGCTGCCTGGCTTGAAAGTTCCTCGCTTGCCGCTGCGCTTTCCTCGGATGTAGCGGCGTTTGTCTGTACAATCTGCGAGACCTGTGTTACGCCCTGATTGATTTGTTCAAGCGCCGCTGCTTGTTCATTAGAAGCACGGGCGATAGCACCAACAATATCGGCTGTTTTCTCAACATACTCAACGATGTTATTCAGGGCTGTTGCTGTCTCTTTTGCTATCTTAGTTCCGACTTCAACCTTCTTTAAGGATCCTTCAATCAGAGCCGTTGTTTCATTTGCGGCTTTAGACGAACGGGCAGCGAGTGATCTGACCTCATCCGCAACAACAGCAAAGCCAAGTCCGTATTGTCCTGCTCTTGCAGCTTCAACGGCCGCATTGAGTGCAAGGATATTTGTCTGGAATGCTATGTCTTCAATGACCTTGATGATAGATATGATGTTGTTTGAAGAAACATCTATATCATTCATGGCGCGGAGCATTTCGTTCATGCGGTCATTGCAAAGTTTGGCGTTATTCAATGTAGACTTTGCAAATTCGTCAGCCTTTATAGCATTCTGAGCATTGAGCATTGTTTGAGTAGATACCTCTTCAATTGAGGCTGAAAGTTCTTCAACAGAGCTTGCCTGCTCAGTTGCACCTTGAGAGAGTGATACGCTTGAATCTGATACAATGCTGGAGCCGGATGCCACTTGATCGGCAATCGTAACAATATCAGAAACAAGAGTATTGAGGTTTGCGACGAGATCTGATAGAGCTTTGCCAAGCTTGTCCTCATCAGAACGAATATCAAAGTTAACGGTAAGATCGCCGCTTGCGAGTTTTTCTGTGAGTAAGACTTGCTTTTCAGTTGATTCTGCAAGTTTTAAGAAGGAGCGTGTTAGCTCACCAATCTCGTCTTTATATGTAGCGTACTGCATTCTCTTCTTATTGAGGACCTTACTGATGTCAATATCTCCAACAGCAAGAAGGTTTGCAGCTTCGGCCATGACCTTAACAGGACCACCAATCATTCTTGCAAGGAACAATCCAAGTACAATAGATACAACTATGCCAATAATTATAACGATAATCATTAAAATGAAACTTGTCGCAACAGCACTTGTGCTTTCTTCTACGCTGTCTTCAGCGCTGTCGGAAAGTAAATCGAACAGTGTAAAGAATTGCTCACGTAGAATCATCCCATTATCGATTATTATAGCTTGAACATCGGGAGATATTCTACCACCATCAACGACATTTGTTGCTTGTTCTAAAACAGCCTTTGTATATGTATTCCAACCAGACTTGATTGTTTGAAGGTAATCAAGGTTTTCTTCAGATTTAATTACAGCTTCGCATAGATCAAGTCCGTCGCTAATCTCATAGATACTATCAGCAATACTATTATATCTATCCGAAAGTTCAATTTCTGATAACCCATCATCGAGTTCGGCGGCAAATCTGTTTAAGTCATATCGGAGCTCTTGGAAATTAACAGCCGCTTCACCTGCGTAATGAAGGGCAAGTATGTCGTTATCATATAGCTCTTGAATTATTGCTTTCAACTCTGATAAACTAACAATTCCAATAATAGCGACAACTATTGCAATAACAAGCACTAAGCAGAAGCATAACAGTATCTTATTGGACATTTTTATGTTCGCAAATAATTTTTTCATAACCATACCCTCATAAATTTTATATGAATGCACTGCTTTATAATATTTTTGTAAGCTCTGTGATAGTATCTTCTTTTAAAAGCTTATCACTGTCAATAATCAGAATCACCCTGTCGTCAATTTTTCCGATGGCTTCGACGAAAGTATCGGCGCGGCTACGTGCAATTGAAGGTGGTTCAGATATATTTTCTTTTGGAATAGAAGCAATTTCAGATACTGTATCAACTATCAGTGCGAGATCAATACCGCAACAGTTCATGATAATAACGCAAGTTCTGTCGTTATAATCTATTGATTCTTTACCTAACCGAAGCCGTAAGTCCATTACTGGAAAAATTTTGCCGCGTAAATTAATTACACCTTTAATGTATTCAGGAGCTTCAGGTATTGCGGTAATAGTTTGAACACCTATTATTTCTTTGACATATTTGATATCAATTGCGTATGTTAAAGAGTCAATTATAAAGACTAAATATTTCCCGATTTGAGTGTCTTCGTGCTCTCCGTACGCCCCAGCCGGGTTGTAGGCCATTAAAGAATCACCTCTTTATTAGATAAATTATGGAAAATAACTGTCATGTTTAACTACATAAAACACATAAGCGGATGTAATAAGCTTAAAAAATACAAATACACACAGATAAAAGCGAATTCACAGGTAAAATATCGGCTAATACAGTAAATCAGTGATAAGCCCTCGAATTTCATCCATGCGTTCAAGGAATTTTATAACTTCCATGTTGCTTTCAAGAAGTTCGGCGGCAAGCTTGTCAAGCTTTTCATCAATTACGCTGACTGTAGAGTAGACGCGCTGTTTCCCGAACTTATCAAAGATGTACTCCCGGTTTATAGAAAAAGCGTTGTTAACGACCTCAGCTAAAAGCTCACTTATAAGCGTTCTATACCTTTCAAACTTGACAAGGTCAACGCCCTCTAAAATGCCGGCGACCTCTCTTTTTATGTCGTTAAAAAGGGATTCAACGCGTTCTTTGTAGTTTTCTTTTAAACTCTGGTCAAGCGCTTGCTTAAAACCGCCTTGGCTACTACTGACCGTTGGTTTTATAGTTGATGTTGGGACATATTTGATTGTCCTGTCAATTTTTATATCATTGTTCGACATTGCAGCACCGTCGAATATTATTCTTTTATATCATAATTGCTTCCGGAATAGCTGATTGAACTGCTTTTCAGGTAAGATGATATAGATTTTTTGTTCTGTACTGAGATAACTTTATCTTTATACGTCTGCATTTTGCTTTCTAATATGCTCATTGCCATCGAATCAAGAAGTGTTATACGGTCAAGGACGTCTCTGACAGATTTTTTTAGCTCATCTATTTCTTCGGCATACTTTTCATCGTTAACACCGTATTTTTCGTACAGTTGATGAACCTTTTTCTCTATATCAATCAGATTTGCAATGAGCGGGTCGCGTCCTTCTATTATTTCCTTGATTTTATCGCAGTCTTTTTCCTCAAGGCAGTGAAAATTATCATTCGTATAACTGATAAGCTCTTCACAAGCGTTCAGAGCTTCTTTTTTAATATCGGAAAGTTCAGCGTACTTTTTATTAGAGCTAACATCCTCTATTTTATCTGACACTTCAGCCCACCTCCGATACAAATGACGGGCCGGAAGATGCAGGAGATGCGGAGGGGGATGTCGCTATATGCTCCCACGTATCGCGCATTGAGCCTAATATATCAAGCAAATCCTGCATATTTGAAAAATCTTTTTTAATGTTAATCTTTCTGATTGAGGAAAGAAGAAAGTTATAGATTTCAAGCAGCTGTGATGAAAGGCTGATATTCATATCAAGGCAGTTAATAAGCTCTATTATAATATCCTGTGATTTCAAAAGGCAACTGTTTGTCTTGTCGATATTTTTCTGCTCAGTGTAATATAATTCGGCAAGCTTTAAGTTTTTTATGCAGGTTTCAATGAGTATGACAATGAGCTCTGCCGGACTGGCCGTCATAACTTTTTGCTTTAGGTATTCCTGTGTGAGCGATTTACGTCTGTTATCCACTTTTCGTTTCCTCGATTCAGTTGACGTTATAAAAATGATAGGGAAGAGAACTAAGCCAAGTATTAAAAAGCTAAAAACTACCTTGTAAAAAGCATGCTTATGTATGCAGCTTGTGAGTTGAGTTTTGCAAGGGCAGTTTCCATTGTTGCAAATTTATTATAATAACGCTCTGCAAGTGAATTGAGTTTATCCTCAAGCTCAGATATCTCCTCGCTTAAGTCATTAATGTTATTTTCAGTTTTTTTCAATGATTCGCTTGTGGCGTCATTATAAGCGGCAATAGTACTTCTGATTTTGTAAATAATCCCCTGTTTGTCTGATGAAGCACTTGATGAACCGCCGGTGAAAATAGAGATTACGGTTTCTGGTCTTTTTTCAAGGGCACGTGTCAGGGCGTCTTCATCGACAACGATAAGCCCGCTGTCGGAGGTTTTGTAAACACCGCCAGCTAAACCAATTGATGTGGCTGCGAGACCTGTGCCGCCGGCGGGAGTGAAGAATGATGATTTCAAGTCCCGGATTAATCTATCAAGATTAAGGTCACGACTTAAGATACCGCTTTTAGCTTTTTCATTCCATTTTTCAATTTGCTTTTCAGTCAGTTCGTCTTCCTGTGCCGGTGTAAGCGGTGGATAATCACGGGAATAGTCCTTTTCCGTTGAAAGCTTATTTAAATAGGTGATTAAATCATTATAAGCTTTGACGAAATCAGTGATAGCTTTTACTGTTGCGCTGTAATCACGCTTTACTGTAAAGGTCAGCGTTTCTTCAGGAGTATCCTTTGTGACGGCATTGAGAGTAAATGAAATTCCGTCGATTTCAAAGCTGTTGCTGTTTCTTTGTATTGTGACGCCGTTAATCTCGGTGATTGAATCTGTCCCGTTTTTATAAGTTCCTTCATTTATCTTAAAGGCGCTGTTTTCGCCGAAGGCATTTCCGGAAATATTCCTAATAGTAACGCTGCTGTTAGCCCCGCCTTCGTCAGCCTCGATTATGAAGCTGTCAGTTATGCGGCTGTACCGCATAGTCACATTTGCGGTGGAACTGTTGTTAATTGTGTTTATCATTGTTTGCAGCGTTGTATCCTTTGAAAATTCGAATACTTCGCCGTTTATTTCAAATTTAATTTTACCGCTCTCGTCAAATACAAGGTCATTTTCAAATGAAAGCGAGTCGAGGGTAGCTGTGTTGCTTGATGATATTTCGGTGCCGTTCTTTGAAACAGTGCCCGAGCTTTTCGCTGAAGAATTGCTTGCAAGCTGTAGTACCTTTACGGTATAAGTACCTTCAAGTGCATTGCTTCTGCCCGACAGGGTAACTGCATTGCTTGTCGACAGTGAAGTTATGTTATAAGAATAATATGTAGATGACTTCAGCATGCTCGACGCACCGAGAGCGCTGCAGTATGTATTCTGAAATTCCTTGATTTTATCCCTGACTTCGTTAACAGCATTCAAAAACCACTCATACCTTGTTTTTTTCTGCTGTTGTCTATCTATTTTTGATTGTTGAGTAGCACATAAGTTTTTAACAAGCGTATCAGTGTCAAGAGTTGAGAAAAGACCGGTGATACGTGAAGATGAGGCATTATTGATATTATTAATGCCCCCCGTTGATCCTACGCCTGCCATGCAACAATCTCCTTTACTTTTCAAATTTTTATGTAATAAAATGAAATCTGCAAAATAACACTTACCAGTCGGTGCTTAAAAAAGCGCAAAGTATATATTGAGCATTTAAATTTGCATTATTATTACTACTGATTTTATCGAAAGTTTTTCATAAAAGTTGATAGTTAATTTAAAAATTAAACAATATGATGTTAATATTGAGTGATTTACATATTTATATTAATATAACATATAATTTCTTTAAAATTACAATTATGTAATAGCTGATTATTAATAACATTAACGATCTTCTAAAACAACAAATATTTTTGTGATTTAGTAAATTAAAATAAAAAAATATCGAAAATAATTATTAGATAATTGTACGACGTAATAGCAAATTATAATAATCATTATTTGTGATATATCAGAAATGTATCATAAAGGAGGCAATAGTGACCGACACTTCTGCCAATATCGAAGATATTCGCAATGATGCACTAAGTGAAATAAACAACATTGGTGCAGGAAATGCAGCAACAGCAATGTCAGCATTTCTCGGGCAGCCGATACGTCAATCAATACCAAAAGTATTCAGGGTTCCACTCTCTGATATGGCAAATGCACTGGGTGGCGCCGAAAAGGTTGTCGTAGCGGGCCTTATAGAGATGAGCAGTGATGTTTCCGGGTTCCTGGTTGTTATACAGGATATAAGCCAGGCTGACAGGATCGTTGAAATAGTGACCGGGGCAGCCCCGGCGAATACCGATAAATTGAGCATTTCGAGATATTCGGATTTTGAGGTATCTCTTTTATCCGAGACTGTCAATATTATTTGCGGGTCATATATAACAGCGATATCCACTTTTACAGGCCTTAAAATAGGTGCGTCTATACCTTATCTTTGCGTAGATATGATTGGTTCTGTCGTCAGCGCAACAGCCGCAGAGATTGGTAAGACGGGTGACTTTGCATTGATATTTGAATCTGAACTTTACAATGCTGATGAGAGAGTGTCCGGGAAACTTATACTTATACCAGATCAGGAATCATGTAATAGTATTATGGCATCGATTGGTGTTATTTAACGATTTATGATGAAAACATGTCATTCAGTTGATATTGCAATGATGAAAATAGCAAGACCTCCGGATCAGCTTTGCTCGCTTGGCTTAGGATCATGCGTTGGAGTTGCAATTTATGATCCGATAGCGAAAATTGGAGGATTGATACATATACTTCTGCCGTCAATAAAAGAGTTAGGCCCCGGTCATTCGAGAACGAAATTTGCTGATTCAGGCATTGCAGATTTAGTAGATGAAATGATAAAGGCCGGATCTTCAAAATCAAGACTTAAAGCTAAAATGGCTGGCGGTGCAACGATGTTCGCGCTCAGCAGCAATTCACCGATAGCTTCAATCGGCAAACGAAATGTAGAAAGCTGCCGCGAGACGCTTGCATCACTCGGAATTGAACTTGTTGCACAAGACACAGGCGGTAATTCGGGTAGAACAATCTATTTTGATGTCGAAACAGGCAATCTTAGGATAAAGACTGTTGAAAAGCCTGAAAAAATTATTTAGTATATTATGTAACCAATATACTCGGAGGAGTTTTATAAATGGCAAGGATAATGATTGTTGATGACGCTGCTTTTATGAGAATTACAATAAAAAATATGTTAAAAAGAAGCAATCATGAAGTAGTTGGCGAGGCTGAAAATGGCCTTGTTGCAATAGAAAGGTATAAAGAGCTTAAGCCTGATATCGTTACTATGGATATTACGATGCCGGAAATGGATGGCATCACATCACTACGTGAAATTATGAAAATCGATCCCAATGCAAAAGTTATAATGGTAACTGCAATGGGGCAGGAAGCAATGGTTAGAGATGCTATACTCAGTGGCGCTAAAGGTTTTATTGTAAAGCCGTTCAAGGAGGAAGGCATTATATCTGCAATAGACAAGCTGGTATAAAACTATAGCACCGTTAAGCGACAACAAAGTATTAAATAGGCGGTATATAAAATGAGCGGTGATGAATCTTTACTTGAATCTTACATAATCGAAGAGCAGCAGCTTCTTGAGTCTCTTGAAAACTTACTTCTTGATGGAGAACATGGAAGAAAGCTGAATAGCGATCAAATCAACGAAGTATTCCGCGTCATGCATACGGTCAAAGGCGCGTCTGCTATGATGGAGTTCGATGAGATCGCAAGGCTTTCTCATGCTCTTGAAGATGTCTTTTCGTTTATCAGAGATAATAGTATAGCTGATACACAATGGCCGGCCATATTTGACTTAATGTTTGATTCGATTTCATTTTTCAATGGTGAAATCTCAAAACTCCAGAGCGGAAATTCGCCGGACGGGGATGCGTCATCCCTGATTGGCCGGGCGAGTGAAACACTTTTGTCGCTTAAGTCGGGTCAAGATAAAGACGGGGAAAAATCGGACGCTGATGATATAAGCAGCAGTGCAAGCGACATAGACCAAAAGGCAGCACTTGATGTAAAGTCTAATAATGAATCGGCGGGTCTATGTTATATCGTGAAGGTATTCTTTGATGAAAACTCAAAGATGGAGAACCTTCGTGCTTTTGGGTTGATTGAATCACTGAAAAAACTGCGTTGTGTTATCTCATCAGACCCGGCAGATCTAAATGACAACTCCACAGCTGAAAAGATAAGAGATAACGGTCTTCTTCTGCACATCGAAACAAAAGAAAGCCCCGAAAGCATTAAAAACATTCTCGAAAAAACATTATTCGTAAAAAGCTTTAGCATTTTACCGGCTGAGGACACCAGTAAGAGAGAGTCTACACTTGTACGTAATGAGACAGTCGGAGCAAAAGATAAGCCGGCTACAGATGAGATAAAATCGCAGAAGACTGCAGAAAGAACTGCGCTGCCGGATACTAATTCAATTGAAGCGATATCAAAACAAAACTTCATAAGCGTAAATGTAAATAAACTTGATTCGCTTCTTAATATAGTCGGTGAAATTGTCACAGCTCAGTCTATTGTTGTAAATAGCGTTGATTTAACATCGCAGCAGCAGGAAAAATTCGAAGCGGCGTCGGAGCATATGAGCTCGCTTATAAAGGAGCTTCAGGATGTTGTTATGAGCATCCGAATGATGCCCATATCGACACTCTTTCATAAGATGCGCCGTCTTGTCCGCGATATGAGCAGAAAAGTGGGCAAGGAAATTGAGCTTGAGCTGATTGGCGAGGAAACCGAGGTAGACAAAAACGTAATTGATGCGCTTTCCGATCCACTTTTACATATCATAAGAAACTCCGTTGATCATGGCATTGAGGATAAGGAAACAAGATTAGCATCCGGCAAACCGGCAAAAGGTAAAATAACGCTTGAAGCAAAAATGACAGGCAGCGACATCATTGTTACCGTATCGGACGATGGCTGCGGGCTGCAACGCGATGATATTCTTAAAAAAGCCAAAGAAAAGGGCATTATCAGCGAGATTGACAACGATATGCCCGATAAAGACGTCTTTGCATTGATATTTATACCGGGGTTTTCAACAAACGATAGTGTTAGCGAATACTCCGGCCGTGGCGTCGGGATGGACGTTGTCAAAAGAAATATAAGCCAAATCGGCGGCTCCGTGTCTGTTGAGAGCAAAAACGGAGCAGGAACAAAAATCATCATGCGCATACCTCTGACATTGACGATAATTGAAGGAATGAAATTTAATGTAGGAAGCATGAATTTCATTGTTCCGATAACTTTAGTTAAGATGATCGTCAAACCCGAACAGAAGGATGTGTTTACTGATGCTGATGGTAATGAAATCTTTATGTCTCAGGGCGCATATTATCCGCTTATCAGGATAAAGAATTATTTCGGCCTTGATGACGGAGTGGATGACATCACTCGGGGTATGGTAATGCATCTTTCATCCGAAGAAAAGGAATTCTGCATTTTCTTTGATGAAGTAGACGGTCAATGCCAAGTTGTTGTTAAGACTTTACCCGGTTATCTCTCACAGTGTTCGACAGATTTAAGTGGGATTGGCGGCTGCGCAATATTAGGCGACGGCTCGATTAGCTTTATACTTGACGTAAACAGCATATGACAAAGTTTATTTCAAAAAGGCAATGTAAGGGGGAGGGAAGATGCAGATGAACATTGGCTTTCATCAAAGTGATAAATATAAGGTCCCGGGTGATAGTGGTGTAGGCAGCGCATATACTTCGACAGACGAGCATATAGATACTGAGACAGACGAAAAGGTTGAAGAGTATCTAATTTTTACAGTTAATTCGATAAGTTTTGGTGTGGATATCAGCATAGTTCAGGAAATAATAAAAATGCAAAAGATATATCCCATACCAAACTCCCTGCCGCACTGCAAAGGCATAATTAATTTAAGAGGAACGATTGTGCCGGTTATCGACACACGTATTAAGCTTGGTTACGAGCCGGCTCCATATGACGAAAACACATGTATTGTAATCATAAAAATTGACACAGACAGAGTCGGTATGATAGTCGACAGGGTAAACGAGGTTGCGCGGTTGACACCGGATGAAATTGCTAACGCGCCGGGCACTTTGGGGCGTGGAGTAAAATCAGGTGGCATGATAGAAAAATTGGCCCGTGGCGGAGAAAAAGTTCATCAGATTCTTGATGTATATACGGCATTGTCAATACCGCGCGCATAGGATAAATAAAAAAAGGCACAATACAACATCCCCGGCTGATTCACAGGCGGGGATGTTCTTTATTATATATACTCTAAAGCAAAGAAGGCCGGGTAAAAACCGACCTTCTTTGTGTAATATATGAAAGGAAAAAATACACGGAAGAGAATAAAAGCATTTGATTGCTTTTATTTTG
>LFTK01000036.1 GCA_001513385.1 Clostridiales bacterium DTU064 | reverse complement strand
CGCATGGGATGTGTTTTCGACCATGCAAACTTCATCCAGAGCGGCTGTGAGCCGTATCCTGCGGCATATGAGATGCTGAAAAATTACATTACATATATGCACATAAAGGACGCGGAGAAAAGCGGTGCCGTCGTTGTGGCGGGCGAGGGTATTGGACGCATTCCTGAAACACTTGCCGAGCTTGACAAGCGTGACGGCGAGATAATACTGACGCTTGAGCCGCATTTGCGTATTTTCCGCGGACTTGATGCGTTGGAACACGGTGAGCGTTCTAAAATTAAAAATGCGTACAGAAGCGCAGAAGAGGCGTTTGACGCTGCCCTTTCTGCTCTGCGGCGCGCGATTGAAGCTGCAAGGGCATAACAATAAGACAGCGTCAAGAAGTAAAAGCATAAATATTTGATTGTGTCACCCTAAAGATTGTGTAAAATATTAACATATGCGGAGGTACGAAGTGTCAGCATATAAAGCCTTAGCTATGGATTTTGGCGCGTCGAGCGGACGCGGTATCATCGGCACCTTCGACGGCGATAAACTAACGCTTTCCGAGGTGCATCGCTTCGCAAACAACTCCGTCGAGCTTGCCGGAAGGCTGACGTGGGATGCACCAGCCCTTTACATGGAGATTTTAAATGCGCTGTCTAAATGCGCATCCCTTGGCGGAGTATCGAGCGTCGGCATTGACACATGGGGCGTCGACTACGGCTACATAGATAAAAACGGTCATTTGCTCTCTAATCCCGTACACTACCGCGACAGCCGGTGTGACAATATCCAGCGCGAGGTGTTTAGCATTGTGCCGTGGGAGGAGCTGTACGGCGTGACCGGCATACAGAATTTGCAGTTCAACACTATATATCAGCTTTACTGCGATGTCACGCGTGACCCGCATATAGTGACGGCGGCGGACAAAATGCTCTTCATGCCGGATTTATTCTTCTATTTCCTCACGGGCAGTATCGGTTGTGAGTACACGATTGCTTCAACCGGCGCCATATTAGACGCTAAAACCCGCACGATAGCGCGAGATATTTTACACAAACTTGGGATTAAAGATACGCTTTTTACACCGATTACGGAACCGGGTGCGGATGCTGTTCCTCTTAAAGATAAAGTGGCTGCTGCGGTAGGTTTAAGTGGTGTCCGCGCCATCAGGTGCGCGTCGCACGACACGGCGTCCGCCGTGCTCTCCGTTCCGGCAAAAGATAAAAACTTCGCATACATCAGCAGCGGCACATGGAGCCTGCTCGGCACGGAACTCACATCGCCACTTATAAGCGACGCGTCGAGAAACGCAGGTTTTACAAACGAAGGTGGTGCCGGCGGCACAATCAGGTTTTTGAAGAACATAGCGGGGCTGTGGCTTGAGCAGGAGTCAAGGCGGCAGTGGGAGCGAGAGGGTAAAAAATACAGCTACGACGAGCTCTCCGAGCTTGCTATGGCATCAAAACCGCTGAAGTTCATAATCGACCCGGACGACGCCCGGTTTACGGCGCCGGGCGATATGCCGAAAAGAATTGCGGAGTTTTGCCGCGAGACGGGGCAGGGTACGCCCGAGACCCCGGGCGAGATTGTCCGCTGCATATTCGATTCGCTTGCCCTGCGCTACCGCTACACTTTGACAGAGGTAAAATCGCTCACAGGACAAGACTTCCCTCACATACATATTGTCGGCGGCGGTGTGCGCGAGGAGCCGCTGTCACGCCTTGCAGCCGACGCAACAGGCACACCTGTCGTCGCCGGCCCTGTTGAAGCAACGGCTACCGGTAACATAGCAGTGCAGCTTATTGCTGCCGGTGAACTCAAGGATATAGCTGAGGCGCGTGAGGTAATCTCACGTTCGTTTGAAACGAAAATTTATGAGCCTGATAAAAGTACATCGGGTGCATGGGATGACGCATACGCACGTTTTCTCGATATAATAAAACGCAGATAGGGGGCATGTGACATATGAGCTACGAGGTGGCAAGAGAAAAATACGCACAATACGGCGTCGACACAGAAGCTGCAATCAAAAGAGTAGCCGAAATTCCTGTTTCAATTAATTGCTGGCAGGGAGACGACGTGCGCGGTTTTGAGGACCCGGACCGTGCGCTGTCCGGCGGTATTATGACAACGGGCAATTATCCAGGTCGCGCCCGTACGATTGATGAGCTGCGGGATGATTTTGACGTCGCCGCAAAGCTGATACCGGGAGCTAAAAGGATAAACCTTCATGCTATATATCTTGACAACGGCGGCGCACGCGTCGAGAGAAATGAAATTACCCCGGAGCATTTCGACTCATGGATTGACTGGGCGCGCGTCCGCGGGCTTGGCATTGACTTCAACCCGACGTGCTTTTCTCATCCGATGAGTGAGAGCGGGCTTACGCTTTCGTCGCCTGACACTGCTGTCCGCGACTTCTGGGTAGAACACTGCATCCGCTGCCGTAAGATAGGCGAATACATAGGCCGTAAGCTGAAAGACACCGTTATCACAAACATATGGGTGCCTGATGGTTCAAAGGACACCCCCGCCGATATGGCCGGTGCGCGCGAGCGTCTGAAAGATTCGCTTGACCGTATTTTTGCAACAGATGTATCGCAAGAGTACAACAAGGACGCCGTTGAGGGGAAAGTGTTTGGCATCGGTGCCGAGAGCTTTACTGTCGGAAGCAACGACTTTTATATGTGCTATGCCATCTCACGCGGCAAGATATTGACGCTTGACGCGGGGCATTATCATCCGACGGAGTACGTATCGGACAAAATTAGCGCTGTGTTACAGTTTTTAGACGAAATACTGCTTCATGTATCGCGCCCCGTACGCTGGGACAGCGACCATGTCGTTATATTTGACGACGAGCTTCGCGCAATAGCAAGGGAGATACTGCGCGGCGGCTTTGAAAAACGCGTCCATATCGGGCTTGATTTCTTTGATGCGTCGATAAACCGCGTTGCGGCATGGGTTATAGGCACGCGAAGCATGCAGAAAGCGCTACTTTATGCAGCGCTCGAACCGTCGGCTCTCCTTCGTAAATATGAACTCGAAGGGGACTTTACATCGCGCCTTGCCCTGATGGAGGAATGTAAAACTCTTCCGTTTGTCGACGTATGGGAGCGCTACTGTGAGATTTGCGGCGTGCCGGCGGGTGGCGAATGGCTTGATGAAGTACGCCGTTATGAGCGCGATGTGCTATCTGAGAGAGTGTAAAAACTACTTGTAGATATTTAAGAAATAATTCTTTATTAAACGAAGTATCGGAGGTGAGATGGTCTGCTTGATAATTTTTTATTCAGCTTAAATACCGTCTTGCCTCTTTTAATCTTCACAGTGCTTGGTTATTACCTGCGCGGACGAATGTTTTCGGCTGTATTTTTCGCTGATATAGACAGGTTTATATTTAAAATTGCGCTCCCTGCAATGCTTTTCTCAGAGATTTCCGAGTGCGATATCAGCGAGCTGTCCGATTTTACCCTTGTACTTTTTTGCTGCACAGGAATTGTGGCGGTGACTCTTTTGCTTTTTGCCATCGTCCCGCTTATTGTCAAGGATAACGCACGGCGCGGCGCTATAATACAGGGCATTTTTCGCTCAAATTATGCAATTCTCGGTGTCCCCGTAGCTGAAAGCCTTGCGGGGGAGGGCGGAGCAAAGTCGATTTTGATTATAATGCCGGCTGCAATTATACTTTTTAACGCGCTTGCCGTTATAACGCTCTCAATTTTCGCTCCAAAGGGTGAAAAGCAAAGCCCGGGGGCAGCAGCGTTATCAATTGTCCGTTCAGTGGCAAAAAATCCGCTCATAATATCGTCACTTTTAGGCTTGATATTCGCACTTTTGCGCGTAAAAGCGGGAATTGAGCTGCCGACATTTGTGCTGCGCACAACAGAAAGGCTTACAGACACCGTATATGCGTTAGCTGTCATTAGTCTTGGCGCAGGTATCACAAAAGAAGGATTCCGCGGCAAAATCGGTGTGGCAGTTGTTTCATCAATATGCAAGACAATTATTGTTCCGGCTGTTGCTATAACAATAGCCGCGGCTTTGGGATTCCGCGGCGAGCGCATAATAGCTGTTTTTATCCTTTTCGGTGCGCCAACAGCTATATCAAGCTACATTATGGCGAAAAACATGAAAAGCGACGCCGAACTTGCAGGGCAAATACTGCTCGTATCAACAGTCATGTGCCTTTTTACTTTGTTTGCAATAACATTCATAATAAAAACCGCCGGTTTGATTTAACACAGGCGGTTTTATTGTTTTAATGATATTAAACTGTATTTAATATTCACGTTTTATTGTTATTCAGTTGTTTTTGTTGTATCATTATCAGCGTCATTTTCGGAAATATCGTCATATTTTACGTCGTTTATTTCGCTGACCTCTGACTCAGTTTCTGCTGCTGACGATATAGCAAGCCGTCGCGCGCGTCTGACACCAGCTTTGTGGGATGTAAATGAGATAGCAGCAAACACTATTACCATAGCGGCGAAATTTACAATAGCACCGGCGCCGAGCTTCATGAAAAACGAGTGCGGCAGGCAAATGTAGTATAATATTTTATCGAAAGCTGATTCTACATTAGGGGAGATATAAAGATATACCGTCACCGGCAGAAGGAAGATAGCATATACTGATGTTTCTTTGAGAGTGAACAGTATATAATATGAAGCGCCGGCAGTGCCGTCTTTTACTTCGGGCGGAGCTTTTATTTGAGTTCCGATATAGTAAACAAAGGCAAAGAAAAACACGGCTGTTGCGGCCGTTTGCGCAATGAGCGCGGACTTGCCGCCGGCGGAGATGCTGGAGATGAGTTTTGCGAATATTGCCGAGCAGGCGGCAATGATGACGAGCAGTGATAATTTTACAGCATAGTAAGTAATAAACTTTTTCATAGGAAAAATTTAATTAACCGATCTATAATTATTGTGCTTACTGTTGTAATAATAACATATAGAAGCCGTTATAGCAACGCAGAATTTATACAATTTCATATATGTTATATATGTACGCTAAAAAAGTGTTTCAAAACAAGTATTTATGTGGTATAATAATTTGTCTGGCCGGTATATAGTGCCGCCTTACGTATGATAAATGATAGAATTATTGAGATGTAAACGGGGGTAGTTTACGATGGGCGACTTGCTCAACGGTGAGTTAAGTATCATCGGAATGAAAGGCTGCGAGGACTTCACAAGACAAGTGGACGCATACCTTCGCGAATGGAGATGCCGTGAGGGTGAAGACCGCACATTTATTGTGCGCTCTGAATGTCCACGTTTCGGAACTGGTGAAGCAAAGGGGCTAATTTATGAAACGCTGCGCGGTAGAGATGTTTATATAATATCAGATATGTTCAATTACGGCGTGACATTTAAAATGTACGGCATGACCGTTCCGATGAGCCCTGACGACCATTTTCAGGATTTAAAGCGTATAATAGGAGCTATCGGAGGTAAGGCAAAACGCATAACTGTCATTATGCCAATGCTTTACGAAGGGCGTCAGCATCGCCGCGCGGCACGGGAATCACTTGACTGCGCACAGGCGCTTCATGAGCTTGTTAATATGGGTGTTGCGAATATTATAACATTTGATGCGCATGATGCGCGCGTGCAAAATGCCATACCGCTTTCCGGCTTTGAAAATGTTCGCCCGACGTACCAGATGTTAAAGGCACTTTTACGCTGCTATTCGGATATTTCGCTTCATCCCGACGACCTTATGATTGTTTCTCCGGATGAAGGTGCGATGTCCCGCTGTATTTATTACAGCTCAGTTTTAGGACTTGACCTCGGCATGTTTTATAAACGCCGTGACTATACAAAGGTTGTGGACGGAAGAAATCCGATTGAAGCTCATGAATATCTCGGACGTGAAGTACGCGGAAAAGATGCAATCGTCGTCGAGGATATAATATCGACGGGCGAATCTATGATTGACGTATGTCGCCAGCTTAAGGCTAAGGGAGCCGCACGAGTATTTGTATTCTGTTCATTCGGTCTTTTCTGCAACGGACTTGAGGAATTTGATAAAGCCTACGCTGAGGGAGCATTTACAAAGATATTTACGACAAACCTCATATACCGCACGCCGGAGCTTAAACGCCGTAGCTGGTATGAGGAGGTTAATATGTGCAAATACGTTTCGCTTATAATTGATACTCTTAACCATGATAACTCACTCAGCGAATTGCTTAATCCTGTTACTCGTATTCATAAACTAATTGAACGGTATAAAGCCGAACACGCTGATATACAGTTACGCATCGACCAACCGGTTAAATAATATAAACCATTATAAGTACGGACAAGACTATGAATAAAATCAAGGAAAATACGGGCATAGCTATTGCCCATGCCATAAACGATCTTTATCCGGGGGTTGAAATTTCACCCGAAGATTTAGCATCATACCTCGAATATCCGCCGGATACATCAATGGGTGACCTTGCGCTGCCATGCTTCCGCCTGAGCCGCACTTTGCGCACATCCCCTGATAAAATTGCCGCATCGCTTGGCGGGTACTTGACAGCTGACAAGCTTCCGGCTTGCCTTTCAAGTGCAAAGCCGATCGGAGGTTACTTAAACTTCCGTGTTTCCGATGATTATCTTAAAGGCACCGTCCTGCCCTATATATTAGAGCGCGGTGAGTTGTGCGGTGCTACCGAAGAGGGCGCTGGAAAGACGATAGTTCTTGACTATTCATCGCCAAACGTCGCAAAGCCGTTTCACGTCGGCCATCTTGGGACAACGGTAATAGGCCACTCGCTGAAAAAGCTGTTTGAATACCGCGGCTATAAGTGCATTGGAATAAACCACCTCGGCGACTGGGGAACGCAGTTTGGCAAGATGATAGTCGCATATAAGCGCTGGGGCGACCGCGAGGTAATAGAGCGCGGGGGAATTGATGAGCTTGTTGCGCTTTATGTAAAATTCCATGCGGAAGCTGAGGTAGATAAATCCCTTGAAGATGAAGCACGCGCGGAATTCCACAAGCTTGAGATGGGCGATGAAGAAAACCTGAAGCTTTGGCGCTGGTTTATCGACGTCAGCCTGAAGGAGTATGAGGTCACATACAAGCAGCTCGGCATCACGTTTGACAGCTACGCAGGCGAGAGCTTTTACACCGATAAGATGGACGCGCAAGTCGAAAAGCTGCGTAAGGCGGGCCTGTTAAAGATTGATAATGGCGCGTCTGTCGTCGATCTCTCCGAATACGATATGCCGCCGTGTTTGATTCTGAAAAGCGATGGCTCAACGCTTTATGCGACACGTGATATAGCCGCTGCTGTCTATCGTTATGACACATATCATTTCGACCGCTGCATTTATGTAACATCATCTGCTCAAAGTTTACATTTCGCTCAGCTTTTCCGCGTTATTTCTCTTATGGGTTATGACTGGGCCGACAGGCTCGTACACGTACCGTATGGCACCGTCAGTATCAATGGCGAAAAGCTCGCAACGCGTACAGGCAACGTCGTTTTACTAAAAGACCTCTTCCGCATTGCAACGGAGAAAGTGTACGACATAATATCGGAGAAGAATCCATCTCTTGAGGGCGAGGAAAAAAGAGCAACGGCAGAAGCAGTTGGGGTGGGAGCAATCGTATTTTACTACCTCACAAGCAACCGCATACGCGATATAAACTTCAATATGGACGACGCCCTTAATTTTGAGGGCAACACAGGGCCGTATGCTATGTACACATATGCGCGTACATGCAGCATAATGAAAAAAGCCACAGCGGACGGAATTGAGCCTGACGCCATCTCCGGTGGAATAACGACACCGGAGGAAAGGGAGACACTTTTCACACTTTCACGTTTCAGTGAAGCTGTTGATTATGCCATTCGTGATTATGAGCCGTCAATAGTTACACGTTATATACTTGATTTATGCGCAGCTTTCAACCGGTTTTATCACAACTGCCCGATTTTAAGTGCTAAAGACGCAGAAACAGTACGCTTCAGGCTTGCCCTTACAAGTGCTGTTAAAAATACTCTTGGCGCAGCTCTTGAGTTAATTTGCCTTAAGAAAACAGAAAAAATATAAGACTCTCACCGCCAATAAGGGGGTACATCAGAAATGTCTGGACATAGTAAATGGAAAAACATAATGCACAAAAAGGAAAAGACGGACGCACAACGTGCGAAAATCTTTACCAAGATAGGCAAGGAAATCTCCATAGCAATACGCGAGGGCGGAGCCGATCCTGTGTCGAATGGCAAGCTGCGTGATCTTATAGCTAAAGCAAGGGCTAACAATGTTCCAAACGAAAACATTGAGCGCATGCTGAAAAAAGCTACAGGTGAAGACGGCGCGACGTACGAGGAAATATATTATGAAGGCTACGGTCCGGGCGGTGTTGCCGTTATAGTTGAAACGACGACGGATAACCGCAACCGAACAACGTCTGAGTTGCGCCATTACTTCGATAAATACGGCGGGAATCTTGGCACAAGCGGCTGCGTAAGCTATATGTTCACCGACCGCGGCACGATTATCGTTGCACGTGAGATTGAACCTGATCCGAAGGTCCGCGGTTCAAAACCAAAGCCTGTTGATGAAGACGCTCTTATGGAAAAAGCGCTTGAAGCCGGCGCTGTTGACTTTATCGCTGACGAGGATTGCTTTGAGATTGCAACCGAGCCGAATGACCTGACTGCAGTCCGTGAGGCGCTTGAGGCAGCAGGTTTCCCAATAGTTTCCGCTGAAAAGGAAAAAATCCCTGCAAGCTATGTAACACTGACATCTGAAGAAGATATCAAAAACATGAACACCCTTCTTGAAATGCTTGAAGACAACGACGATGTTCAGAATGTGTTCCATAACTGGGATATCGAAGAATAAACATATATAGATACGCAAATATTGCAAAAAATAAATAGAGTTGCGCTTTTTATGTTGCAACTCTATTCTGATATTACTCCGACTTATAAAACATAGCTATAATAAATTAAGAAAAGGAGTATCGTTATGAGCTGCATTTTTTGCAAAATCATAGCCGGTGAATCACCGTCGAACAAGGTTTATGAGGATGATAAAATAATTGCTTTCCGCGATATAAATCCGGAAGCGCCATGCCATGTCCTTGTCGTACCGAAAGAACATATTCCGTCGGCAGATGCCATCACCCCTGAAAACAGCAGTACTATAGCAGCCATATTTGAGCATATACCTGAAATAGCGAAGCTTGGCGGCGCAACAAACGGCTACCGCGTCATTACAAACGTTGGTCCTGATGCCTGTCAGTCAGTACCGCACCTCCACTTCCATGTTATAGGCGGCACACAGCTTCCGGCACACTGCTTCCCGGAAAAGGACAGATAACAAATAAAAAGCGCGTGTATTTTGCACGCGCTATAGCTATATAAGTACAAGTAATACAATAATACCGGATGTTACAATGTATAAAATTTTCGATATTCACACTCATACGTATCCCGAAAAGATAGCAACTAAGGCAACCGAAAACTTAGGACGTTTTTATAATTTTCATGTCGACCGTACCGGCACTATATCTGACCTCATGTCAAACTGCCGTGACAATGGGATTTCCGGTTTTCTTTTACTTGGCGTTGCGACAAATGCTCATCAGGTACGTAATGTCAACGAAGGAATAGCGCATGACATGGCGGTGGGGAAAAGAGCTGGGTTTGAAGTACGTGGTTTTGCCGCCATGCATCAGGATATGGAGGTATTTGCATCAGAACTTGATTATGCCGTATCGCTTGGCTTATGCGGCGTCAAGCTGCACCCTGATATACAAGGCGCTGACATAGACGATGAGAGATGGTATCCGCTTTACGCGTTGCTTGAGGCAAAAGGGCTGCCGCTTTATCTCCATATGGGCGATGACAGGCCGCAGTACAGGTTCAGTGAGCCGCGAAAACTGGCAAAAATACTTGACCGCTTTCCGAAATTAACCGTTATTGCCGCACATTTCGGCGGGTATAGGTCATGGGAGGAAGCGGTACGGTATCTCAAGGGGCGTGAAAATGTATGGTTTGACACATCAAGCGCTCTTTGGGCGATGACGCCGGAGTTTGCGCGTTATCTTATCGACGAGCTGGGGTATGAAAGGATTATGTTTGGCACAGATTACCCGGTAGTCTCTGCTGATGATGAATTAAAACGCTTTTTCGCTGTTTCTATGACAGAGGATGAGCGCCGGTGCATCTTATACGATAACGCAGCACGACTTCTCAAGCTGCCACAGTTAAAGGATTCTAAGTTTTAATATTAATTTTGCCAAAAAGCACATTAGCCGTACCGTACAGGCATAAAATAAAAGCATAGTTTGAAAGGTGAATTATCTTTCACATACATATAAAAGAAGAAAGGCGGCTGTGAGTACATGAATTACTGTCCCGTTTGCATGATACTGACAAGTGAGACAAAGAAATGCCCCTCCTGTCACAAAAAACGGCTCGTATCACCAAAAGGCAACGATCCTGTATTCCTTACGACGAAGGGGTCGGTTTGGGCCGGCATGGTTGAAGATGTGCTTGGGCGTGAAAAAATCCCGTATCTTAAAAAAGAAGCGTTTCGTTATAGCGTACCTGCTGGCATAATCGGATATGCAAATGAATACTATTCGTTTTATGTACCGTATGCAGCGCTTGAGCGTGCAAAGGAGTTAGTTGACGCGCTTTTTGCATCTGATAGTGCAGCTGACAGTGACAATGAAGAGGGTAGCGATGCCGATGATAATAACGAAATCGAGCCCGAGGACAAAAGCAGCAGCCGCAGTGAGTCAGATGAAAAAAAGAGCGATGACACAAGTTATTTAGCTCAGTTCGCCCTTTATAGTATGTTTGAAGAAGATGACGAGTATGACAGCTATGACAGCTACGATAGCTTTGACGGTGATTATTATGACGATGATATAAGCGACGACGATGACGATGATTAAAGGTGACTATAAAAGTCGAAAAACTTACACAAGATGTGTTAAACATTGTACAATAAAGAAATTATAAAATTTAGTAGAAGAATCTTATGCCTGTTTCGCGGCAGATGTTTTTTCAGCTAAAATTATCAGGGACACACAATGAAATATTAATCGCTTTTGCAGAAGTATTCTTGCTGTGTGTGATGCTCACTTCATACGAGGTGTACTTCGCCAGGAAACCTTATGATGTATATTGGTGTGTGATTGCTATTGCGGTGATTATTTTCGCAGCTACAGTATTCTATGCTAACGGAAGAGCAATCACAAAGCATGAATATATTTGCCCGTCATGTGGACTACCATTCGCTTCAAAAGACGAAGAATAAGAGAACTAAACATATTAACATGATTATTTAATACGTGCGAAAAGCAAAAGATGTTTATATAAATCAAAATCGAACCTTATGACCGAGGTTAAAGAAATACCATAATAAATAAAACAGCCCGAGCGAATGCTCGGGTATATTATTATGTTTTGTTAAAAGGTCATGAGTATTTCATTATGACGTTTTCAACAGCGTCGGCAACTTTTTCGCAGCAGTCACAGCATGTTTCAAGGCAGTTATATATATCACGCCACGCGACGATATCCTTTGCGTCTGCATTATCAACGAAAAGCTTTTTCATGACATCAAAGTAAAGCCTGTCGCCGTCTTCCTCGATTGTGTTGACTTCTTTGATAATGTTAAGCAGCTTGTCGCGAAGGCGCTTGTGATTTTCAAAATCAGAGAAAAGATCTTTCAGCTTTTCACATTCTTTTCTGATTATGATGACAAAATCAGAAACATCGTCACGGCAGGCTTTTATGTCGTACATGTATAAAAGAAGCACAACTTCTTCAACAGCGTCACATATTTCATCAAGCAAATGCGATATATCAGATATGTCTTCGCGGTCAATTGGAGGGAGGAATTCCTTCATCAGGTGCCCCATCATCTCGTGCTTTTTCATGTCGGCAGCGTTCTCGAGCTTTTTCATTTCACTTTTATATATTGAGATTTTATTATAATCATACTCATTAACGATTTTCTCGAGCATCTTTGCGCTGTCAAGACCGTATTCAATCATCTCACGGAAAAAATTAAAGTAATTATATGAGTTTCTTCTTGACATATATACTTCCTCCTCCGGTAATAGGTTATTAGAATATCAACATGAATAATTTAGCCATAAGAAAACCGACAAGCCCACATCCGGGGAAGGTCAGCACCCAAGTAAGTACCATCTCTTTAACAATTGACCAGTTTACATTTTTAATGTTACGCGAAGCTCCGACGCCCATGATAGCAGTCGTTTTTGTATGCGTCGTAGATACCGGTATTCCGGTTACAGACGATAATAAAAGACAACTGGCGCCTGCAAGGTCAGATGAAAAACCCTGGTATTTTTCAAGCTTCACCATATCAAGACCGACGGATTTGATAATTCTGTAGCCGCCGATTGATGTGCCAAGCCCCATCACAAGCGCACATGTAACCATCAGCCATATCGG
>LFTK01000052.1 GCA_001513385.1 Clostridiales bacterium DTU064 | reverse complement strand
CAACCGCCGCTCCTGCGGCGTCTTTTTTGTGTGAAAAAAGCCCGAATACGGCAGGGCCACTGCCACTTAAAAGAGCACCGACCACTCCGTGTGACGTCATAATGTTTTTAACCTCATAAAGCCGGCGTGCGGCGTCAGCTTCCAACGCTTCCTCAAACGTGTTATATAGCGCTGAGCCGATAGTATCAACATTTCCGCTGTCAAGCACCGGAAGAAAGTCATCAAGCGTGCGGCGAGGCGTTATTCCGAGCGCGTCTATACGCGCATACGCTTCTTTTGTTGATGTTGCGCTGTCCGGGCGAGCGATTACAATGTAACAGTCCGGTAAAGGCGGGCAGGGGGCGAGTATTTCCCCGCGTCCGCGGGCTATGCGCGTGCCACCCATGATGCAAAAAGGTACGTCGGAACCAACACGGGCGCCAAGCGCCGCAAGCTCGGAGCGCGAGAGCGGATCGCCATAAATCTTGTTCAGCGCAATCAATGTTGCAGCGGCGTCAGCGCTGCCGCCGGCAAGCCCTGCAGCAACGGGGATTTTCTTATCTATGTGTATTTTTATCGAGTATTTTCTGTCCTGGAACAAATCTGTGAAAAGAGCGGCGGCGCGATAAGCGATGTTTGTGTCTTTACATTCAAGCGAGGGGATCGAGCAGGAAAGGGTGATTTGTTCATCACCTGCTGTATTGGGTACGGCTTCGACTGTAACCGTATCAGCAAGGGAGACGGTCTGCATTACACTTTCAATGTCGTGATAACCGTCAGCTCGCCTGCCCAAAACAGCAAGGAACAAGTTAATTTTGGCGTATGCAAAAGTTACAATCTTCATTTTTAAGTCAGCCCCTCATCCGATAAGCAAGCGGCTGAGCGGGTTCTTTTTAATTTTTACCGCGCGGTGAGGGCAAAGTTCCTGACAACAGAAACAATTTATGCATTTGTCGCGGAATATAACAGGAATCTTTTGCGGGCGGGCATGCTTTGCACTCTTTTCGCGTTTTTGAGCTTTGTCCTTTTCCATCATCACAATAGTTTTTGCAGGGCACGACGCCGCACATTCGCCACAGCCAAGGCATGCGGTGTAGTTTATCAGCGGGCGGGGCCTAAACCATCCATAAAGCTCCCTGCCGATGATATTGTCAGCTTTGAAAATGAAATTTCCTCTTGTTTCAGGCTTTGCAAAGTCGGGAACACGGAGTGCGTCGGGCGTCGCACCGTCAATGCCGACGATGTGTTGTAACTTCGGTTCTGTGTAACAATAACCGCGAGACTTTGCGTCCTCAATCATTATTACGCTCCCCTCGATGCCAATAAGTCTTGCAGCAACGGCATCAGAGGCAAACGGGTTTTGGCTCATAAGGAGGGCACCAATTTTACGCGGTGAGCCGCCCGTCGGACCGTTGCCTTCCATGCCGACAATAGCGTCGGTGATAGCTACAAACTCGCGTGTCGAGCATATAAAGGCGCATAGATCATTTAGCATTGCGCTGAAGTCATTGTAATCAGGATAGCGCGAATGCATTTCAAACTTTACAATGCCGGGAATTACACCGAAAAGGTTTTTGATGGCACCGCTTAGTTGTGTCAGCGTGTGAGTTTTAAGCTTGCATAGGTCAACAACCACATCGGCTTCAAGTATAGGATTTATTACGTCAAAAACACGTGCCCGCTGCCCTTCGGGGTAATGAGCTTCCGAATATCCGACGTCGTAGTTTAAAGCTGCATCAAGACCGGAACACGCGTCAGTGGCGCCGCAGGCTGTGTAAACGCCGCGAAGGCGAGCGGCCGTATAAGGTCCACCGGGGCTTTCGGCTACTATTATTTTTTCAGCGCCAAGCGAAGAAAGCCAGCGGATTGTGGCGCGCAGAACAGCCGGATGGACTGTTGCCGCGGCATCCGGCTCACGTTTCATAACGAAATTCGGCTTTATTACGACTTTTTTACCCGCAAGACCCGATGGGAAAACAGAAGCGGCTTCGGCGCACCGGACGAGGAGCGAAAAAATGCGTTCTTCGTCATATGTATCGCATGCGGCGAGCGCTACGGGTGTATCAGGTAAAAGAGCGGCTTCGTTTAAAATCTTATTTTCTTCTTTACTCATGCCCGCTCCTCCCGTAAAACAAAATTAAAATTCCAAAACATTATATCACAGACAAAGCATCTGTTCAACCAAAGCAGTACATATGAGTTAGCTTTGCTTTTTTAGACTTGAACATATTATTATTTTACTGTATAATATTTACGGTTTAAAAATTACGGTTAAAAATATTATCGCCATTTTTTTGTTTGTTTAAATTACATTTAAATTACTTTTGTATAATTATGTCGCATGCCTGAGTTTCGCGCTAATAAGCGACTTTTTTTACTGTTAAATATGTTTTTAAAAATAGCATATTAAAAAAACCATTATAATGGTTTCAGCGCCTTTTTTTGTTGCGCAAAATTTCTTTTTTTGTTTGTGAAATAAGCATTTTTAAGATTTGTTGACTACTGTTATCAATATGAGGAAAAAAGCGATGGCTAAGAAGCTTCTTTTGCTCGCAAACCCTGTCGCGGGAAAAACGAGTATTGAGCGCAATTTGCTTGCAGTCATAGACCGGCTTGTCAGTGGGGGATGTGAAGTCACTGTCGAAACGACACAGCGGCCGGGTCATTGCGTTGATATTATCAAAGAAAAAGGCGATCGATTTGATATTGTTACTGTATGTGGCGGAGACGGCACATTAAATGAGGCCGTAAGAGCACTGCTTGCACTGAAAGAAGAAAATAGAAAGGTTCCGGAGCTCGGGTATATCCCGGCCGGAACCGTTAACGATTTTGCGAAAAGCCACGATATTCCGCGTGATCCCATTGGAGCGGCAAACAATATAATAAACGGCATACCGCGTGAATGTGACATCGGAATTCTTGGCGAAAATCCTTTTGTATACGTTGCGGCATTCGGTTCGTTTACTGATACGTCGTACACAACGCCGCAGAAGCTCAAGAACATATTCGGACGCGCAGCTTATATTTTACATGGAGCCGCAAAGCTATATAAAGTGCTGCGCCCGTATAAAATCCGTGTAGAATACGACGGCGGCGTCATTGAGGGCGACTTTGTTTACGGAATGGCGTCTAACTCGCGCACGGTAGGCGGATTTCCTCTGCCGGTTGAAGCTCATGTTGCGCTTGACGATGGCCTTTTAGAGGTGATTTTGTTCAGATGCCCGAATTCAGCCTGGAGTCTTTGGAAGCTTGCAATGGCTATCACTCGCCGGAAGTCCGACAACATTGAAGCATACGAATTTTCTACAAGTAGCTTAAAAATTATAGCTGAGGAGGAAATTCCGTGGACGACGGATGGTGAGTTTGGCGGAAACCATAAATCAGTCGAGATTCACAACATACCCCGCGCCCTCAAAATTATCGTGCCGGAGAAATGTCAGTATTTTGGCGACCCGCGCAAAGTGTAAATCATGACTACATTGCTGCCGTTATTCTAATAATTTTGGCACGCGCCGAAAATTATGGAAGCGGCAGCTTCATACAGCGTTCATAGAGTTCGCGGCAAACACCATTGCCGCCCATTTTTTCGTAGGGCTTATAAAGGTACTCAAGATTTCGCTTGTCCTCAACGGAGCATACGCCGTCTGATATAAACCGGCTGCAAGCTTCGTAAAGGCGGTCGTGGAGCAGAGCCAGAATTCCCTCGCGCAAAAGTTTTTGCTCCGCGCGATGATGGCGAAGCTTTGATATTACAAATGTAAAAGCGGCTGTAATAAGGCCGCAGGCATATGTTATCCAGTATTTTATGATATGTTCAAGCATAAAAGCCCCCTCTTTTTATTTATGCTGTGATTATACTTCCTCATTTCGGTAATAATCGTAAATAGGAGCATTTAGCTTATATTTTTTAACAGCAGCAAGCTATATTTTACTGCCGCAGTTGACAAACTCACAATGATGGTCTACAATATTTTTAATAGTAAAAAATAGAGGTAGATATGGCAGAACCCAAAAAAGACGAAGGAAAATATCTGTATTACAAAGGTTTGCCGCTCGTTCGCGAGGGCAATGTGATATATTACGGCAATATGGACGACGACTATGTGCTTCTTATGACGATTATGACGACAAAGAAGTATATGGGTAGGGATGTCCCTGATATGATAGTCATTCAGATTCTCTCAACGAAGGAAGGCATGAAAATCGTGAAACAGGATGTAAAGCACGGTTTTTATGAAGCCTTCGATACCGGTGTCATATGGCTTGAGCGTATGCTCGCCGGCTGACAGCTGATAGCTAACAGCTAACAGCTGACAGCTGTCACTTCAAAAAGCGGAGCCGTTTTATAAATCTGGGCGGGTATAACCCGCCTTTTGCATATAAACAAACGCAAATTAACCGGGGGACATCGGAATATGCAAAAAGTAGGCTGCAAAAAACTTGTCAGCATTTTATTCATTCTCCTGCTCGTTGTGGCAATGGTCATTATGACATCCGGCTGTGATAAAGATAACAGTGATGGAGACGACAGCGGTTCAGAGGTTGAATCGGATTACAACAATTCAGAGCCCGATACGAGCGAAAACTCAAATAATAATAACAACAACGGCACAACACCCGGAACAAAAGAAGATAACACGCCCGGTACTACCGATAATAATACCGATATTATAACGACACCTAAGTATGTAAATCCGCTGACAGGTCTGCCTACTGAAAAAGACTTGTCGGGGCAAAGGCCGGTGTCGATAATGATAAACAACCTGCAAAAAGCGACGCCGCAAATTGGTATCGCATCGGCAGATATTTTATACGAATGTCTTACCGAGGGCGGTATTACGCGCCTTTTAATGGTTGTTCTTGATTACGAAAAGCTAAACGTCGTCGGCTCCGTCCGCTCGTCGCGGGATTATTTCATTGATTTTTCGCAAAATCACGACGCGATATATATACACGCCGGCGGCAGCGTATACGCATATGACGCGCTCTCAAAGCGGGATGTTGACAATCTTGACGGCGTTAAGATGGGGACAATATCATCGATAATGTTCTACCGTGATGAAGAGCGCAAAAAGACGATGGGGTATGAGCATTCCCTGATGACGACAGGCGAGAAAATTGTCGCCGGTATTCAAAAGAAACAATACAGGACAGCAATAAAGCAAAATTTTAAAAACCCCATGCAGTTTGTTGATTATGGCAAACGCGTTACTTTGGGGGGCGATGCATCCCTTGACATACGCCTGCCTTATTCAAAAGGACAAGTTGTCGACCTTGTATATGATAAAGATACGGGCAAATATCTTCGCTATCAGTTCAGCGGTGTAAAGCACATTGACGGTGAGACAGGCGAGCAGCTTGCATTTGACAACGTTATTGTAATCCTCACAGATATGTGGGTCATTGAGGGAGATAAAAACAATTGCCTTAAGGTTATTACGACAGGCGAAGGAAAGGGCTATTACGCGACCGGCGGTAGGTACATACCTATAAAATGGTCGAAATCAAATGTTGACTCACCCATTGTATTTACGAACAACGACGGCACACCACTGCTTCTCAACCGCGGCAAAACGTTCATCTCCGTTATTGATAAAGATACAAAATCCAATATGAATTATAGTGATTGACAATTGCATAAGACCCCGTACTTCTATTAGGCGACAATATAAGACACATAAAAATGAAAAAGCACCGTTTTTGTTTGAAAAAACGGTGCTTTATTTATGCTTTTTGGGGTTTTAAGTATAGTGTTTACGCCATAATTATATGTTTATTTCATGTCAGGCGATAAATAACGCTTCCGTGCGGTGGCAGATTGGCAGATACTGAGTCCTCTGTAACACCGATATCCTCGTGGCGCCATAAATCGCGCACCTTGCGGCCGCGAAGATCAAATGCATCAACCTGATCAGCGCGCACAGTCACGGTAGCAGGCTCGTCTTTGAGGTTGAATAGGGCGATGTAATAAAGTCCGCCGCCGTCTGAGCCATCGTCAAAGGAATACCAGGCAACGCTTTCGCGGTTGCGGTAAATCTGGTTCGGTGAGTAAGAGTGCTTATTCAGACGTAAAACCTCATCGTTTGTCAGAAGCGACAGCGTGAAATCATCATTGTCGCGAAGCTCCGCACCTACGATAAGCGGTGAGCGGAAGATGCTCCACAGGTTCATCATCGTAATCTGCTCGTCTTGTGTCAGGCGGCAGTAATTATCGCCGAAGCGGCTGTTGCAGTTGATGTGCCCGAAGGGGAGCATATCACAGTCAGGCCAGCAGCCACCCCCGCCATGTCCCTGCCATGCTTCGCAGCGCTCGAACATATGTAAAATAGCATTCCAGTTGTCCCAGACGTCGTTTGTCATACGCCACATGTTGGCGTTTTTGCGGAACATCCATGAATATTCAACGGCGGCAGGTCCGGGAGAGAGGGAAAGAATGATGGGACGACCGCATTTGTCGATTGCACGGCGGATCATTTCAATCTCAGCGACGGCAGGAACGCTGCCAACGCGTCCGCGGTCTGTGTGATGGCCGGCTGTTGACGCTATGTCGTCAACTTTTACAAAGTCAATTTCCCACTCGGCGTAAAGCTCGAAGAGCGAATCATAATATGCCTGCGCGCCGGGCGAGTGTGGATCTACGCCGTACATATCGGAGTTCCACGGGCAGGTTGAAAAGGGGTTTGCTACTTTATCGGCCGTCAAGTCAGTGCCTTTGGTTTTTGTTTTG
>LFTK01000035.1 GCA_001513385.1 Clostridiales bacterium DTU064 | reverse complement strand
CTCTTACCCCGTGTGCGCCGAAGCTTTCGGCAAGCTTTACATAATCCGTTTTACGATCGAGTGTCGTCTGCGAGTATCTTTTATTAAAGAATAGTGTCTGCCACTGCCTGACCATACCTAAAACGTTGTTGTTAAGAATAAGTACCTTTATGGGCAAATTATAAGTCACCGCTGTCGCAAGCTCGTTCATATTCATGTGGAAGCTACCATCGCTTGTTATAAGCAGTGTGCGGCGCCCGCCGCAGGAGTCGTTTGTGGCTTTTGATGTTATACTTGCCCCGCCTACTGACGCGCCGATTGACGCGCCCATACCAAAACCCATAGCTCCGAGACCGCCGCTTGACAAGAATGTGCGCGGCCCATTGAACGTCCCGTAAAGCGTCGTCCACATCTGATGCTGCCCGACATCCGTCACAACAGCTTCGCCTTTGTCAAGCATAGCACATGCTTTTTCTATCGCGTACTGCGGGGTAAGAGTATCGTCGCCCATGCTGATATCATTTTCCACTGATGCTTTAATTTCTGCGACACGAGCCGCCCATTCGGGGTGTTGCATCGATGGAACTGCGTCACAGAGCAACTCAAGCACCTCGCGGACGCTGCCGATGATGTCGATGTCGGCTTTTATGTTTTTGCTTATTTCGGCTGCATCGATATCAATGTGGATTACAGTTTTACCGGCAGAAAAACGAGCTTTATCACCGGTTGCGCGGTCGGAGAAGCGTACACCTGCGGCGATGATAACGTCGCTTTCGTCAAGAGCTTTTACCGCTGCATATCGACCGTGCATTCCGAGCATACCAAGGAATCGGGGATAATCTTTTTCAACCGCTGTCAGACCCATCATGCTGCATGCGATAGGAGCATCTATTTTTTCGGCAAATGATTTGAGGGCCATAACAGCGTCATCTATGATAATACCGCCACCGTAGTAGATGAATGGCCGTTTTGCCGAAGCTATTGCAACTGCCGCCCGTTCGATGGCTGCTTTGCGCACGGTGGGATTCGGGCGGCGTTTCGGCTTCTCAGCAGGGGTGAACTCGCAGCGCGAGAGCTGTACATCCTTTGGCACATCAATAAGCACAGGGCCGGGGCGTCCGGAAATGGCTACGGTAAACGCCTCGCGCACTGTCCGAGCAAGGTCGGACACGTCCTTTACGATGTAGTTGTGCTTCGTAATCGGCATAGTAACGCCGGCAATATCAACTTCTTGAAAACTATCGCGTCCAAGCATCGCGACGGGAACGTTTCCCGTTATTGCAACAAGCGGCGTGCTGTCAAAGTAGGCGCAGGCGATTCCCGTAACAAGATTTGTAGCTCCGGGGCCTGATGTTGCAATGACAACGCCCGGTTTGCCTGTCCTGCGGGCATACCCGTCGGCAGCATGTGCCGCTCCCTGCTCGTGGCAGGTGATATAGTGCTTGATACGATGTGAGTTTTTATACAGCTCATCATATATGTTGAGGACATATCCACCCGGATAGCCGAAAACCGTATCAACCCCTGCTTCACATAAAACTTCGATGATAATTTCAGCTCCTGTCAGCTGCATTTTATCCTCCCGTTTTTTTATTAGTAATAATTGAAATATTATGCGTTGATAATAAACAAAATATGGTATACTAAAAACCCCCTACAGTGATTAACACTGCAGGGGGTTTTTTCATTTAAATCTATGTATACTGATCTATGTATACTGAAAACCCTACTGCTATGCAGTTAACCACTTAACGCCATGACAAATACCCCGAACTACTACTAGTAGCTCGAGGACTATAATGACGATTACGTTGTAACTGCAAGCTAACATCATTTTTCAACGTACCACCTAAAAAAGTTTAGTTTAGGATAGCACACATGACGATATTTGTCAACTATGTGAATAAAATTTTTTCATCCGATTTTTTCCTTAAATCTGACATATTTAGTCCTTAATGATAGCTATCCGTAAGACACAGCGGCTTTTTACTTATCTACATTTTATGCGGGTGAGTTGTGTTTGACAAGCGATTTGCTCAAACATTTGTCCATTTTATGTAACTTTTACTATATTGACGATATTGCAGGCATACAATACGGACAAATAAATATGAATAATATTTCAAAAAAAGGGGACATGCATATGGCAAAAAGGCTGCTTGTTGCTGCTGTGCCCGTGACAGCGACGAATACGCACTATATAACATCGCCTTACGGTATCCGGACAATCACCGTTGGTGGTGTTACAAGTACGGGGATGCACAACGGCGTTGACATCGTGGCATCATGTGGTGCTGATTACATTGTTGCATTTGAATCCGGCATTGTCACATACGCACGAGGTGACGTGACAGGCAACACGCCGTCCGAGGGCAACAGCGTTTACATCGACCACGGCAACGGCTATAAGACGTATTATTTTCACATGAAGCCAAGGTCCGTGCTCGTCAAAGCCGGCGACCTTGTACGGCGCGGGCAGAAAATTGGCTACATGGGAACAACCGGCAACAGCACGGGCGTACATCTGCATTTCGGGATTAAGCTGAATAACGCATGGGTTGATCCGGAGCCTTATCTGACAGGATTGAAAAATATGGGAGGAGAAAGAATGACATTAACACTCAGGACATTATCACAGGGAATGCGCGGCGAGGATGTTAAAACGCTGCAGCAGCTTCTCAACGCTAAAATTAATGCGGGGCTTGTGCCTGACGGCAAGTTCGGCCCGCTGACGCACGCGGCATTGACACGTTATCAGGCCGCAAACAGGCTGTTAGCGGACGGTAAATGCGGTCCTGCAACGTGGTCAGCGCTTCTGGGGGTGTAAAATGATGGCTGAATTTATAAGTACATATGGCATAACTATTCTTGTGACAATATTAACGTCTGTCGCAAGCTATGTCGGAATAGCGCTTAAAAAAATATATGAAAAATATGCAAACACGAAGATTAAGCAGGATGTCGCGAGGACTGTCTGCGAAGCTGTTGAGCAGCTATATAAAGACCTTAAAGGTGAGGAAAAATACAACCGCGCTGTTTCAGGCATTGTTGATGTGCTCGCAACAAAAGGCATCACAATAACTGAAATTGAAGTTAAAATGTTAATCGAGAGCACATGCTATAGCTTCAAGCAGGCGTGGAAAGCAGCCGGCGCTTCAAACGACACCGGCACAGACGAGGATGATTTCATAGGACTCGACGCGGGCGAAGCGGAGTTTGAGCCCGCGGAGTAACTTTTTTTAGATGTAAAATACTGTATTGTATCAGCAGTAAGATATATCAAAAATAAAACCCGCCTTTTGAGCGGGTTTTTAATATGATTAAATTATCAGTGCGTCAGGAAGAACATAAGAGTAAAGAGAAGAGTAATAATCCATGTTGAAATGTTTATCTTCTTCACATCGCCCGTAAAGAGCTTTACTGCTACGAACGACATAAGACCGAACGCAATGCCATATGAAATGTTATATGTGAACGGCATCATGACAATCGTCATAAATGACGGCAGGGCAACTGCCGGATTGTCCCATTCAATCTTGGTGACACAGCTAATCATCAATATGCCGACATAAATAAGCGCTGCTGCATATGCGGCGGCGGGAACTAATGCCGCTATCGGTGAGAGGAGCATTGCAGCGACGAATAAAAGCGCCGTTACAATGGAGGTAAGCCCTGTACGGCCGCCGGCGGCAACACCGGACGATGATTCAACATATGTTGTAACAGTTGATGTACCGCAAATAGCGCCAGTGCATGTCGCAATAGCGTCGGCAAGCATGGCTCTGTTCATGTTCGGCACTTCTTCCTCGCCTTTTTCGTTGACGATAAGCATATTGCCAGTCTTGCAGGCACCAAACAACGTGCCGAGTGTGTCGAACATATCGACCATGCAAAAAGCAAGCGCTGTTGTGGCAAAGGTTAAAATTAAGCTACTCTTGTCATGTGTTTCAAGATATTTTGAGAAGTCAAAGCCTTCTGTAAATACTTTACCGAAAGCAAGCTCGCCAAATTCCTTGAAAGCAGCAAAAGGATTGAGCGTTGTAAGGCTGAAATCTTTATAAAATTCAGGAACAGTAAATCCGAGGCCATAGTATAAAACGGCGCCGATAAGAATGCTCCAAAGCATGGCACCCTTAACGCCGTGCTTTGAGAGAGCGGTAATTAAAATGAGTGTAATAAGTGTTACAAGCATGGGCATTATAGTGCCCCATGTAGCCGAGCCAAGCAAGTTGAAGGAAGCAAGGCCTACACAGGTAGCAGGATCGTTTACGACAATCCCTGCATCCTGAAGCCCTATGAATGCGATGAAGAGCCCTATACCCGCCGGTATGGCAGCTTTGACACTACTCGGAATAGCGTCAAATATTATTTTGCGCAAGCCTGTAACGGTGAGTAAAACAAAGAGAATACCGTCGACTAAGACAAAAAGAAGAGCATTTGCATAAGTGAAACCGAGACCAAAGCAAACTGTATAAACAAAGAATGCATTTAGTCCCATGCCTGAAGCCTGTGCGAACGGAAGATTGGCAAGTAAACCGATAAGCACAGTTCCTATGACGGCCGAAAGTGCCGTTGCAATGTAAATTGCACCGAAACTTACAACGCCGAGTTCTTCAAACATGCCCGGGTTTACAAAGAGAATATACGCCATTGCAGTGAATGTCGTAATTCCCGCAAGAATCTCCGTACGCACCGTCGTACCTTTTTCCTGCAGCTTAAAAATGTTTTTCATAAAAAACCGCCTTTTCACAAAAAACAAAAGGCATAACGGCACATATTTGAAATTCACCGTTAACCTTTCTTATAATTTATATTAGCATGCTGTTAATTTCGCTGTCAATATTTTTTGCATAATTATAAGTGAGCATAATTTAAAAATATATAAGGATTATAAATATTTTTATGTTCATTTTGACGTTTTTATTCTAATATTAATTATAATTATTTGTTTTACAATATTAGCTTGATTTCATGTTTCGTTTTACTGTATAATAGTAAGAAATAAACACTTTTACTGAACACTAAAAACCGAACTTATATCACATCTTTTAATCTTTAATTAATGTGATGTGTGTTGCCTTTTTCGCTCAAAAACGATATTATATGTTCGCTTTTTAATACAAACAAACGCCTTTTAACCGCAACAGGTAAAAGGCGTTTTTATATTGCTTAAATGACATCTGTTTCGGTGATTTCAGTGCCTTCGCTGACTTTGCTGCCCTCTGTTTTCTTTTTCGTTTTACTAAGCAGTTTCCATGTGAAAATAAAGCCGATGGGGAACAAAATTGCAACCAATATGCCGAGCTTTATGTTTTCACCATAAGCATCAGATATCATCCCGACAAGTGTCGGGCCGGCAGAACACCCTAAGTCGCCTGCAAGCGCTAAGAGCGCAAACATTGCCGTTCCCCCGGTTTTTAGTGTGGCTGATGCTTTGCTGAATGTTCCCGGCCACATAATGCCTACCGAGATGCCACATGTACCGCACGCCAAAAGGTTTATTATCGGGGATGGCACCAATGAAATAAGAAGATAACTGACGATACATAAAATAGAGCTGTATGTCGTGAACTTATCGATGTCAATTGTATCGCCGCGCTTGCCGTAAAATACCCTTGAGCATCCCATCATGATTGCAAAAAACATCGGTCCTGCAAGGTCGCCCATCGTTTTTGACAAGCCAAGTCCTTTTTCAGCGAAAAGGGATGACCACTGGCTGACAGACAGCTCACTTGCGCCGGCGCAAAGCATGATTATGACAAGCATCCAGAATATTTTGTTTTTAAAAAGCTCCCCGAGCGTCATGCCCTCTTCACCATCCGATAAAAGCGACGCTATCGGTGTTTTCAGGAAAATAAAAGCATTGAAAATGGGAATTGCGGAATAAATCAGCGTAAGTATCTTCCAGTTATCTATACCGAAGAAATAAAAAAACAAGGTGGATAGAAAAACGACGCCGACATGCCCCCAGCAGTAAAACGAATGAAGCAAACTCATAGCCTTTTCCTTATTTTTCGTGGGGCACGCCTCCATAATAGGGCTTATTAAAACCTCAATTAAGCCGCCGCCGATAGCATAAAGGCAAATCGATGTTAAAATACCAGCGAACGGGTCGATTATCTCCGGTAAAATTGTTAAGCTGATAAGCCCTGCCGCACTGAAAATATGTGCGGCAACAATCGACGGTCTGTAACCGATTTTATCAACGTAAATCGTTGCAACAAAATCTATTATTATTTGAACTGTGAAGTTAACTGTAATGAAAAGTGTGATTTTATCGAGCGAAATTGAGTATACCTTTTGAAAATTCACGAAGAGCAGCGGGATAAAATTATTGATAATAGCCTGTACTATGTACCCGACAAAGCAGGCTTTCATTGTAGTTTCATATTTGTATTTACCTATACCTATCATGTCACACCACGGTCAAAAAACGGTTATATTCTCTTTTCTTTTACAATACGCTTTTTGCTTATCGTAACACATACTTTATGAATTTTCCACCTAAAATCAGAATTTTTTTGCGATTTTAATATATCTGATGATTATTTATACGCTCAAAAAACCACACGTTTAAAACGTGCGGTTTTGACATTTCTTATCGTAGCCGTTGCGTCAATTTCCTTTCAATTTTTGGATTAACTTTTGAATCCTGTTTGCTTTCGTTTCTTCTTTTTTTGCCAGCTCAATGCTGTTGACCTGCTCTCTTTTCAAATAATCCGGTTGTTTTAAAAAAGCCTCTAAAACTCCGCCATCAGCGAGAGCTTTTTCAAGATAAGCGGGCGTGGTAAATACCCGTGGCTGCTCGTCCTTTTCCAATGTAACGCGTACCACATCTCCGATATCTTTGCCGATAGTGCGGCGGATGAACTCATTGTAGACAAGATAATGCCCGTTTCGAGAGGGGAGAAGGGTATGCTGAAACGGATGCCCGTCAACCGTAATTTTCACGGGAATATTGCCCTTTGAGCCAAAACACTCCTCGGCAGATTTGGGAAAATAAAATACACTCCATTGAATTTTTCCTTCAAGCCGTTTAATTTCAGCATCAAATTCGTATGTCATAATGAAAACTCACCTCGCATAACAGCTTTTCCGTCCATCTCCGACACTTTAATAAAACCTGCTTTTTCATAAAGTCTATACGGCCCTTTATAATCCCATTCATATCTCTTCTCGAATAACGGGATACCCCTCGACGGCAGCATAAACCTTCGGCTCTTGCGTCATCTACTACGCGCTGCAAATATCACGGTACACCCTGTATTTAATTGATTTTCCACAGACAGGTCGTTTTGTTGTATATTATAACATATTCGTTTGTGAAATTGGTGCGATATTTAATATTGTAATTTATATAATCACACAAAATGTGCAATCATGTTGTATCACACCGGTTGTTATGTTAGAATTTTTATATGAAATGCTGAGAGCTCAAACAACTTGTGTGTGAGATTATAAATGATGTTTAAATTAGAAAATTCGCGAACTCAAAATTACGATATCGGCAGATATAGGGGCAGATGGGGTGATTTAGGAAACGGTAAATATAATAACCCCGTCTTAGCAGGCGATTTTTCAGACCCCGACATAATAAGGGTGGGGGAAGATTATTTTCTCATTTGCTCTACAATGCAGCTTTCGCCGGGGCTGACAGTTCTTCATTCAAGAGACCTTGTAAACTGGTCGATTATTAACAACGCCGTGCGGGATTTAACTCAGATAAGCCAAAATTACAACTGGAATAAAATGAACGGCTACTCACGATGCATCTGGGCGCCGTGCATTACATATAACAAAAAGAACAGCACATTTTATATCCACTTCGGGACGCCCGACGACGGCTTTTTCATGGTAAAAACCCGCGACCCCTTCGGTGAGTGGAGCGATGTATATGAAGTGAAAAAAGCCGACGGCAGCCGATTCGGCTTCGGCTGGGATGACTGCTCCGTTTTATGGGATGACGACAAGGCATATTTTGTCGCAACAAACTTTGCTGATAACTATAAGGGGTATCTTTTCAAACTCTCCGACGACGGGACAACAGTTTTAGACGACGGTGTGCTCATTCACGCTCCTCACGACGAATACGCACCCCTCGAATATGGGCCTGAAGCAAATAAACTCTTCAAAAAAGACGGAAAATATTATTTCTTCCATAACGGCTGCCACACTGTTGAGGGCGCTACCGTCAGAATGGCTTTTATTATGAGGTCAGACTGTATTTACGGCATACATCCCGACGGAACCCCAGGCACTTTTGATAATCCCGGTAGGTATGAACACATAAAGGAGCCTATCGTTCAGGGCTTCAGAGAGCCGTGTCAGGGTAATATCGTTGATGCCATAACGCCACAGGGCGTAAAGTGGTATTTTTTCACCCATCACGGGAGTACCGACAAAGACGGTCGCCCCTGCAGCCTGCTTCCGCTTGAATGGCAAAACGGTTGGCCGATTGTCAAATACGGCGAGGTCGAGGGCAGAATGATTTGGGAGAACATCGAAAAGCCCTTCCCCGACAGCAAAAAGATAATACCTCAAACAAGCGATGATTTTGACAGCGCAAAGCTGGGGCATCAGTGGATGTGGAGTTTTCAGCCGAGAGCTGATATGTATTCTCTCACCGAACGCCCCGGATACCTCAGGCTGTATGCCTATAAGCCTTTAGTTGAAGATAAAATTGAGACAGCAGGCAACACTTTACTTGAGCGAAATTACAGGTATAACGAAAACGTAGCAACTGCCAAGTTCGATATATCGGGAATGGCGGAAGGTCAAAACGCAGGGCTTTTACACGCCGCAGGGCGTTTCCATTATGGAATCGGTGTCAGCGTTGAAAACGGCAGACGGTATATTAAAATCGTATCAAACGACAGTAGAGAAACTATAACCGAGTTTGATGCGTCAGTTAAAACCGTCTGGTTTAAATCAACATGGGACTTTGATTTTGTCAACAGCTTCTATTATAGCTTTGACGGAACAAACTATATGCCAGCAAAAGACAACATACAGTTGAGGGGCAATGACTACAGAGGGGATTACATAGGCTTTTATAATTACAACAATATCTCCGAGAGTGGATATGTTGATATTGATTATATTAAGGTAGAGTCTAATTAACGTATCTTCAAAAAAACATCTGCACTTTTATTCTGAGAGGAGTAGGGTGCAGATGTTTTAAATTTTTATTATATAAATCGGCACAAAATGCACAAAGCGAGTGAGCACAGAAAAAAATAAACGGCAATCCGCAAAAGAAGATTGCCTTTTATAGTAGCATAAAATGGATTCGCCCGTCTCCGGACAGGCCGGGGCACGGCTCTGAGGTGCCACCGGCGCCTTATTCACTACCGTGCCCTTCGAATCCACCTTCTTTATTGAATTAAAAGAAAAAACCGGATTCAGAATCCGGTTTTTTTGTCTGGGGGAAGGTGGATTCGAACCACCGAAGTGATGACACAACAGATTTACAGTCTGCTCCCTTTGGCCTCTCGGGAATTCCCCCGCATTTTATAAAATTTCATGACGTCGCGCCGGTTAAGCTTGGCTAACCGGCGCGACAGAGCTGGTGAACGGAGTCGAACCATCAACCTGCTGATTACAAATCAGCTGCTCTACCATTGAGCCACACCAGCACATCTCACCACTCTTTAGCGGCGGTTTTGATTATAACATAAGCTATTGTGTTTGTCAACACAAAAAATTACGTAATTTTCACGATTATAAAAACGTCTTTTTTTGTTAATTACGCTATTTGGCTTATATGGTTTATATAACAAAGAAAAGTAATAACAATTTTACGCTATCTATGACTGTCAAGATAATTCTGAAGAATTATTTCCGCCGAAAGTGCATCAATTGCCCCCTTGCGCCGGCGTCCGCGCGTGTCTGTTTCGTTCATTATTCTATGCGCTGCTGCCGTCGTCAGCCTTTCATCAAAAAGCTCAACCGGAAGCCCCGTCAGTGTGGCAACCTCTTCTGCAAAAGCGCGTACGCGCTCGCTTCGAGGCCCCTCCGTGCCGTTCATGTTTATAGGATTGCCAATCACTATAAGCACAACTCCGTGGCGCT
>LFTK01000143.1 GCA_001513385.1 Clostridiales bacterium DTU064 | reverse complement strand
GTCAGGCTTTCGCCCATTGCCCAATATTCCCCACTGCTGCCTCCCGTAGGAGTCTGGACCGTATCTCAGTTCCAATGTGGCCGTCCGACCTCTCAGTCCGGCTATGGATCGTTGACTTGGTGGGCCGTTACCCCGCCAACTATCTAATCCAACGCGAGCCCATCTCCTGACGATATCTCTTTGCCGATATCACCATGCGATAACATCGGTTTATGCGGTATTAGCGTCCGTTTCCAGACGTTATCCCCCATCAGAAGGTAGGTTGCTCACGCGTTACTCACCCGTCCGCCACTAACTTTAGCCCGAAGGCTAAAGTCCGTTCGACTTGAATGTGTTATGCACGCCGCCAGCGTTAATCCTGAGCCAGGATCAAACTCTCTAAACATTGTATCTTAACCAATCGCTTGGTTAATACCTTGTTTAAAAGTATGATTTGCTCTATACTGTTTTCAGAGTATTCTAACTCTTAGAATCAACGAGATCACTCCCATCGTACCGGAAGCCTTCGTCTTCCAACTCGGCTTCTTTCCGAAAGTCGTTTTCTTCATTCTTCTGTTGTTCTGTTTTCAAGGATCTGTCTTCTTCACCGTTCGCCTCTTGTCAGCTCTCCGCTGTCCTCGGCTCTCGGTTGTCCGCCACTCTCAGGCGCTTTTTTTCGCCCTCTCTCGCAGCGGCTTTACTAGTATATCATCACCCTCCTGTCCTGTCAACCCCTTTTTTTAATTTTTTGATTCAATTTTTGTATAATTCTCTCCGCTCTTTATTGTTACAAATATACAAATTACTACTTCTTGACAAGCTTGTATTAAGTTATCTTGATTGAACTAATCTATCCCAATATTTCATTTTTATAAAATTAACGCTCGATGCTGATATTACATACGTCAAATGTATATACTACAACATCAGACAATTATATTCACACATGAAGCACTTTTGAGACACGCTTATAAAGCAAATAGCAAACAAAAGAGCAGACAATGCCCTTAATAATATTAAAAGGAGCTGTGCAAAGCAGTAAAAATTCAAAGGCCGTGTCGACAGAAGGAAACATTTTCGTACCCATTGCCACTATATTGGCAATATCAATATTGAACATTGCAGAGAAAAACGGCAGCAGTATGTAGTAGTTTGCTAATACAGCCGCTATTGTCATTGTTATAATGCCGACACCCATACCGATAAGTGCCCTGCCGCGTGTTTTCTTACGTTTATATATTATAGCAGCCGGAACAGTTAAACATATTCCTGTAATAAAATCGGCAATCTCACCTACACCTGCAGAACTTGAGACTGTCAGATGTAAAAGACTTTTTATAAAATTGATTATAACAGCAGCAACAGGCCCCAGCGCGAATCCACCAATCATGACGACGCTCTGGCTGATGTCAAGCTTATAAAACGGCACCGCCGGAAATACAACAACCTCAATAAACATTAAAACGAAAGAAACAGCTGCCAATATACCGATTTTAGCTATTGTACGGAGACTAACACGCTTTTTACTTGCATTAATCATATTCTTTTCCTTATCTACGCTACGTCTTTATAACCGTGTTGAATATACTATATTCATTTTAGTCTTCAAATAACTCATATATACACATATACGGGAGCCAGTCGACTCCCGTATATGTTACATATTTTGCGCTGGGCAAAATTATTTATCGATGACCTCTGTAACAACACCGGATCCAACCGTTCTACCACCCTCACGGATAGCGAAACGCAGACCCTTTTCAATAGCGATGGGAGTAATAAGCTCGACTATCATATTGACGTTGTCACCAGGACGGCACATTTCTACGTCCGGCGGAAGATTGATAACACCGGTAACGTCCGTTGTTCTGAAATAGAACTGCGGACGATATCCTGCGAAGAACGGCTTCTGACGTCCGCCTTCCTTCTCAGTAAGAACGTAAACCTGTCCTGCGAATTTTTTGTGCGGATGAATTGAACCTGGCTTGCAAAGAACCTGGCCGCGTTCAATGCCTTTCTTGTCTATGCCGCGAAGCAGAAGACCTACGTTGTCGCCGGCTTCAGCGTAATCAAGAAGCTTACGGAACATTTCAACGCCCGTGATAACCGTTGAACGAGTTTCCTTGATACCAACGATTTCAACTGTATCACCCATTTTAACAGTACCACGCTCAACTCTACCCGTAGCAACTGTTCCACGACCGGCGATGGAGAAAACGTCCTCAACCGGCATAAGGAACGGGAGATCAGCCTTACGTTCAGGCGTCGGGATATACTCGTCAACAGCCTTCATGAGCTCATGGATGCACTGATATTCCGGAGCATTCGGATCCTTAGATGTGCTTTCAAGAGCCATACGTGCAGAACCACGAATGAAAGGAGTTTCGTCGCCCGGGAAGTCATACTGTGTAAGAAGATCGCGAACTTCCATCTCAACGAGATCCTGAAGCTCTGGGTCGTCAACAAGGTCTGTCTTATTCATGAAAACAACGATAGCGGGAACGCCAACCTGACGCGCAAGAAGAATGTGCTCACGTGTCTGCTGCATAGCGCCATCGGAAGCTGCAACAACGAGGATAGCACCGTCCATCTGAGCAGCACCTGTGATCATGTTCTTTACGTAGTCGGCGTGACCAGGGCAGTCAACATGGGCGTAGTGGCGATTCTTTGTCTCGTACTCAATGTGACGGGTGTTGATTGTAATACCGCGAGCCTTTTCCTCGGGAGCGTTGTCGATCTGGTCATATGCCAAGCATTCGACTTTATCATTTTCGAGAGAAAGGACTTTCGTAATAGCGGCGGTAAGCGTCGTTTTACCGTGGTCAACGTGGCCGATTGTGCCTATATTGACATGCGGTTTGGTTCTTTCGAATCTTTGCTTTGCCATGGTGGTTTGTCCCTCCTGAATTTTAAGTTAATATTTAAATTTATTTTATTGATTCTGTTCGTTACCTTCGAGTCGATACGATATCATCTGAAATCGACTTTGGAACTTCTGCGAAGTGATCTGGCTCCATTATATAGACAGCACGTCCCTGTGAACATGAGCGCAGAGCCGTAGCATATCCAAACATCGACGCAAGCGGCACCATCGCTGTAATTTGTTGAGCTGTCTGTGTTGAATTAACATTAGCTATCTGGCCACGTCGGCTATTAAGATCACCAATAATTTCGCCAAGATACTCCTCAGGTGTTGTAACAACGACCTTCATTATAGGCTCTATCAGGACAGGTTCTGCCTTTTTCATAGCTTCCTTAAAAGCTATCGAAGAGCATATCTTAAATGCCATGTCAGAACTGTCAACTTCATGATACGAACCGTCAACAAGCGTGGCCTTAACATCAACAACAGGATTACCTGCAAGCGACCCCGCCTGCATAGCGCTGCATATACCTTCCTCGATTGATTTGATATATTCTTTCGGTATAACACCGCCAGTCGTCTCATCGACGAACTCAAAGCCCTTGCCAGTCTCGGTGGGTTCTATTGTAATCTTGACATGACCGTACTGACCATGACCACCTGTCTGACGTGCGTACTTATAATCTTCTGTTGCTACACGGCGTATCGTTTCTCTATACGCAACCTGCGGCTTGCCGACATTTGCCTCAACCTTAAACTCACGTAAAAGCCTATCTACAATAATCTCAAGATGAAGCTCACCCATGCCGGCAATAATTGTCTGTCCCGTTTCTTCGTCCATATATGTGCGGAACGTGGGATCCTCCTCGGCAAGCTTTGCAAGAGCTATCATCATCTTATCTGCACCGGCTTTAGTCTTAGGCTCAATAGCAACGCATATAACAGGATCTGGAAACTCCATTGACTCAAGTATAATGGGATGCGCTTCGTCACAAAAAGTATCGCCTGTCGTCGTATTTCTTGTCCCTATTATCGCTGCAATATCACCTGAATAACAACAATCGATATCCTTTCGATCATTGCTGTGCATTTGAAGAAGACGAGCAAAACGCTCTTTGACCCGCTTGCTTGAGTTATATGCACCGCCGCCAGCATTTATTGTGCCCGAATATGTGCGAAAAAAGCAAAGTTTTCCGACATATGGGTCAGTCATTATTTTGAAGGCAAGCGCAGAGAAAGGTGCATTGTCGTCCGCTGGACGTTCTTCTTCATCTCCGGTTTCTGGATTGATACCGCGAACTGGCGGAATATCAAGCGGAGACGGCATATAGTCAACAATAGCGTCAAGCAATTTCTGTACACCTTTGTTCTTATAAGAAGAACCACAAGTAACAGGAACAATTTTATTTGCTATTGTCTCTTTGCGTATAGCAGCTTTAATCTCTTCCTTTGTAATTTCCTCCTCATTGCAGAACTTTTCAAAGAGAACATCGTCTGACTCAATAACAGCCTCGATCATTTTCACACGATACTCTTCGGCAATCTCACGCATGTCCTCCGGTATCGGTTCGACTCGCATGTCATTGCCAAGATCATCGTAATATATTACAGCATCCATATCGATAAGATCGATGATCCCCTTGAAATTGCTCTCGCATCCTATCGGCAGCTGAATCGGAACAGGGTTTGTTTTAAGACGCTCACGCATCATGTCAATTACATGGAAGAAATTAGCGCCGTTGATGTACATCTTATTGATGTA